>DAHUZH010000005.1 GCA_027306695.1 Acidobacteriaceae bacterium | reverse complement strand
CGAAATCACCCCGGAAAATGCTCAAGCTTGGTTCCGGCTCCGCTTCGGCACTCTATAGCAACTAACAAAATGCTCTAGGTTAGGTATGTCATTCTGAGGTCGCCACGGCGACCTCAGAATGATCCCCTCTATTTTCTTATTTACAGTATCTGTAAATTTGTTCTGATTTATCTTGATGAATTGCGCATAATTCTACGTGCCATGTATATCGTGGCAAGTCACTCGGCGACACTCTTTTCACGATACTTCATTGTTATTGTGCATGAATCACGTAGTGGCCAGATTTGGAGATTGTAATCATGGCGCGGCTTCCCCCCTCCGCAGACGTGCTCGATTGCGCTTGCCCATTTACCGTAATAGTTGCGCTCTGGCTCGACACTGGGAGGTAAATACTCGCTTGTGTATCCGGTGGTAGGTCGAGGATTGTTTCCGTTCCGGCATTCATACGAATGTTCACATTCAACATGCCACGCGGGGTCGGCTCTCCACCTTTGGCCCACAGGAGATCGACCAGATCGGGTCGAATGTCCACCGTGGAAAAGCCCGGTCCAGTTGCATGGATGCCGAGGACCTGTTCCATCAGCCAGGGCATTACGCCCGTCGACCAGCCATGGGCCAGGCTGACGCGATAACCGGACATATTGTCGGCCTGCAGCGATGCATGGAAATTGCCCTTGTACCAGGCGGGGTCGTAGCCCTCCCAAAAACTGGTGGCGCCCTCATCGACCATGCCACCCCAGTATTGCCGAATCCAGTTCAGAGCAGCCTGCCGGTGGCCCATCTCCGCCATTGCACTGATGACGTAGTAGTTATAGTAGGGCGTAACAATCAGGGCGTTGTATTGAATGTGGCCTACACTCGCGAGGGAAGATTTCCAGATGGCGTCGTACTGGGATGGATCTGCGACACCCGATAAGACGGCCATCGCGTTGGTCTGCCAGCGCGGGCCAAAGGAGCCAGTCGAGGTGTCCAGAAGATAGCGCTGCGCCGCTGCTTTCATCTGCATCGCACGCTGCTGGAATATCTGCGCATTGCTGGTATCGCCCATCTGGTTGAGCAGGTATACACCCTGCTCGAATGCCGCATAGAATTCCATCTGTGTCGCGCGGCGCGCTTCCGGCGTATCTCCATTTAATTCAGGCGACCAATCCACAAAGGGCCATGAATGCGCCCGGTTTGCGTAGAGATTGCGGCTGTCCAGCTCCGTCTCCATGTATTGCATCAACTGAATCAGTCGATCGTGGAAGGCTGCAAGCTGCTGCTTCGACCCGGTATGCCGGTAGTATTCGGCCTCTCCCGTGATCCAGAAAGCGGAGTAGCCGGCAATTCCATTTACGTTCTTCTTGATGGGAGAGTTTCCCATGAGCCGGTTGAGTGTGTCCTCCATAAGAAAGTGGTCGTTGAAGGCATCTTCAATGGTCCGCCCACTCACATCAAGGTCGCCCATCCAGCGTCCGCGATCGCGTTTCGGCGCATCCCAAATGTCGTCCTGCATACAGAGATGCGCCGTGTAGGCGCCGATTGTCCACATCCGATTGAGCTTGGGATCCGAAGATTCAAAAAATCCGCGGTAGGTGACGGGATAATTAATTCCCGCCAATTGGATGGACTTGTAGCGTATGTCCTTCCCACCAGTGAAACGTACAAGCGCGTAGCGAAATGCGCTCTTTGGTCCGTAGGCGGTTGCGTGTGCGGCGATATGCAAGGGATCGATGCCGAGGTAGGGATTGTGGAGTGCTTCCGGCTCGGATTCGCCGTACTGGATAGTTACATCGCTAGGCTGGTCGGAGTCGGAACGAATGGCCAATCGGCCATCCACTTCTCGCCCAAAGTCGAGCAGGATTTGTGGCTCGGTTTCTCGATTGGGTTCGACGCTGGGCATCTGCACGCGGAATTCATTTTGTATATCCACGACATTCTTATCTGTCAGCGCACCCGCATGGTAAATTTGCCCTGCGCCGTTATAAACATCGCGAACGCTCATGGCTGGAAGAGTGTATTGCTCAAGGAAAGGAGAGATGCCATCGTAGCCGGGCCAGTTGTAAAGGCCCGCATCCGCGTTCCATTGCAGAAAATTGATGGAACTGTCAGGGCTGCCAAGGCTGTCTGCGGCTGCCCAGGAGCTGTCGTTGAACCCGGCATTTTCCCATCCAGATGCTCGATGCATCGAAGCTTTCCAATGCGCATCGCTGATGAGCAGAGGCGGGGCGACAACTCCCAGCTCTGCAGGCACGATCTTGACGAGCAGAACTTTGCCCCTTGTTAGCTGGAGGCTTCGATTATCATCCGCGTCATTGCCCACCTCCGGCCCACGTACCGCTTCGATGGCCAGAATATTTCGGCCCTTGTGCAGAAAATGGCCAACGTCACAGGAGAAAACGCGGATGCCCAGCGGTATATCGAGATTGGCCTGGAAGGTATCGACTTCCTGGCCATTGATGTAAATTGTCGCAGACCTTGGCCCGGCCACATAGAGCGTTGCATGTCGTGGCGGCGATGCAAGTTGGAAGCTGTGCCGAAAAAAGTGACTGCCAAGCTCTTGATTCGCACCATGTACCCATCCCTCGCCAGTCGCGGGATTTACTGGGACCTCATCCTCCTTAGTCCAGATATATTGCTCCGGCAATGGCGCATGGGTGTCGGATTCCAACCTCATACTGACAGCCATTTGCCGAGCCGGATCCAATTGATTGTCAGGGATAGTAGTTGGGCCCTGCGGAGCACGTTGTGCCAATAGACAGGGAGTCAGCATTATGCCCACAAGAACGGTTGTTGCGGTGTTGGGAAACTTCACGTTACCTCCACAAACTCTAGACAATCTACGTTACACAATTGATGCGCCAGTCAGCGATCGCATTGGGCAAAAGCAATAATACGATAAGGAAACTATTTCCAATTAGCAATACAATCACCGGAAGAGGGTCGCCACCTAAGACCTGATTCAATCCAGATGGAATATCTCTGCGAGCGGGACCATGCTGCGATCTGGGGTAATCTCTCCCAATTTTTCAAAATACGGCGCCATCTCCATCTGCCATTGGGCGTTTACTGAAACAGCATGCATCTTCTGTTGGGACACCCTAATATCTTCGGTTTCAAAATAGCCCACCAACAGGCCGTCCGGCTGTAAAAATAGGGAGTAATTTTCCCAGCCGGAGTTTCGCAACGCCTCAAGCATGGATGGCCAAACGGACGCGTGACGTTCCCGGTATTCTTCAATTTTTTCTGGCCGAACCTGAAGCACGAAGCATATGCGTTGCACAGATTCATCCTCTCCGTTTTCAAAACTCAATGTGAAAAAACTTAAGACTCGAATCCCTGGTGGTGGTTTCGGGCAGACGCGCTCAAATTCCGCGTCATGTCCAGGTTTTGCTGTAGGCCGGAAGCCGCACTGGTATGCGAACTGCCGCTCGCCTGCAAATAATTTCCATAGCCGACGACGAGGGTCGAGGCCACCAGAAGCGCAAGCCCAATAGCGACCAGGCTACGCGTACGAAAGCTGGTGCCACGCCACTCATGGATGGCGATGCCCCAGAGAGTGGAGAAGATGATGATGCTGGCCATGTGCAGCGTCCAACTGGAGAAATCGTACTTCCCCATCTTGGTCTGGCCCATGCTGTAGAAAAAAAACTGAAAATACCAGATGACGCCTGCTGCAGCAGCGAAAAGATAGTTGATCGTCAGCATGACCGCTGACAGCTTTGCGGGACATGAGGAACGCGATGCGTCACGGTGCTGATGGAATTCCTCCTGGATCGGAGGCGGCACGGCGGAGGCCGCGTCGGATGGAGCATCGATTGGAGCGTCCGTCTGCGCCGGGGTGCCGAGGTACTGATTGGCAGAGCGGTTGCGCACCAATAAAATCAGGCACCAGAAAAAATTCGTGGTGAACCCGCCCAACAACACAACCACCAGGACAGGCAGGTTCTGCCACAGGTCGGAGCGATGTTCAAGCGCAAGCCTGGTTTGCGCGATCTGCGCAATGGGCTTTCCGGCTGCGAGGCCATAGGCAAAGCAGGCGCTCATCACGCCGGCAAAAATGGACACAGCCAGACCTTTGCCGTAGTGAAACTCCTCAACGGTTTTCTTTTTTTCCTCCTCGGAGAGTTCCTGTTCCTTGGATCTTCCGGCGAGTCCGCTGAAGACGATGCCAAGGACGCAGATACCGATGCCGAACAAAATAAACTGCCCAGAAGTCTGATGGAGGATCGTTCCGATTTCACCGCGAAAAATCGGCGGCATCAGGGTCCCGAAGACTGTGCAGAGACCGAGTGCAATCGGATAACCGAGGGCGATGCCGAGATACCGAATAGAAAGTCCGAAGGTGAGCGCACCAAAGCCCCACATAAAACCCCAGAAATAGGAAAAGAAAACACTCGATACAGGGGCGGCGTGGAGAATGACGAAGAGATCCGGCACCAGCGCGGCTGCGATCAGAATGGGAGCGAGTATCCAACTGAACACGCCTTGCAGCAGCCAATAAGTCTCCCAGGACCAGCGCCGGATGCCGCGAAATGGCAGGTAGCAACTTGCAGAGGCCAGTCCACCAAGCCAATGAAATATGACACCAAGGAAGGGATTTGCGCCCAAACTGCCTCCATATAGAAAACACGCGCCGAGCCAGATAACCGAACCGGCGATGCCCGAAGCGAAGACAGTCAAAACCGTCGGGGCATCTTCAGATAAGGCCGCAACACTCCAGCGCACTCAGACAGATGTCTCACATCCCAGCGTCAGACATAGCTGGAAGCAGCCGCCTGATTTTTGCTGCAACGTTCTTTTGAGATCTGTTCGATGTAACCGCTATTGTGCAGTGCCAGGAGTGGCTCTTCGGGCAGGCCGTGGGCTTGTCTCCAGGCGCGCAATGTGGGTCGCACGTCGGTCCAGAAGGCAGACCGAAGGCACTCTTCAGCTTCGACCAGGCGGCACTCCTGCTGTAACGTTGCGAGTTGCGCATAATCGACGAGACATGCTTTGGCGTAAAGTTCTTGTGCGGTGAGCACAGTCTGCACCATGGCTTCGATCTTATTTTTCATGTTGTGGCTCTGGTCGATGACATAGGCAGGAGCGGTCGCTTCGGGGTGCTCCCACTGGTAGAACTGTATTTCGTGGAAGATGCGGAATGCCTGGTAGGGGTCGATGGAGCCGAGGGTAAGATCGTCGTCCGCATAGCGACGGTCGTTGAAGTGCAAGCCACCGAGCATCTGTTGATGCTGCAGCCAGGCGAGTATCTGTTCGATATTTTGCGCCTGATAATGGTGGCCGGTATCGACCAGCACGAGGGCCTGTGGGCCAGCCGCGCGCGCGAACAGGAGCGCCATGCCCCAGTCGGCAATATCGGTGTGGTAGAAGGCCGGCTCGAAGGGTTTGTATTCGACCAGCATGCGCTGGCCCGGTGCGAGCGCGTCATGCGTCTTTGCCAGGCATTCGGTGAACCAGTCGATGCGATGGCGGATATTTTGTGTGCCTGGGTAGTTCGATCCATCGGCGAACCATAACGAGAGATCGACATTGCCCAGCTCCCGCGCGATGGCGACGGATTCGAGAACATGGTCAAGCGCGTACTTGCGGACCTTTGGATCAGGGTTGCCGAAGGAACCGAATTTGTAGATCTGGCTCTCGAACAGATTCGGATTGATGGCCCCTGCGCGGACGCCATACTGCTGGCTAAGCTCTCGGACCTTTGCAACATCTTTTATTCCATTGGGAAAGTCCCACAGGATATGCAAGGCAATGCTGGGGCTGGCGCCAGTGAGCCGATGGACTTGAGCGGCGTCTGCGAATTTCTCTTCCAGTGTATGCGCGGCAGCAGGCTGTAGATACTTGCCAAAGCGCGTGCCGGTGTTGGCAAATCCCCAGGATGGGACCTCGATGGCGAAGCGGTCGAGGTGCTTCCAGATATGTTGTTGCTCGGGTATGGGTGCATCGTGATTGACGTTCATGGGCGACCTTCCTCGATGGGGTGCACGGCGGCTGATTGAGAAACAGGCGACGCGGGCTGTGTGTGTGCGGACGGCACAGCAAGAGCGTGTGCCCAGTGAGTGATGACTGCCGGGCTTGCCAGGCGCTCCTCAAGAGCGGCCAGTTGCACAGCAAAGTTGCCGAGTGTTGAACTTTCGACCGAGCCGCAGATCACCTTCAGTCCTGTTGCCTGCTCGGTCAGCTTGTTGAGCAAAATATTTTTGCTGCCGCCGCCCACAATATATAACTGTTTGAAATGTTTTCCCGTCAGCGTCTCCGTCTGATTGAGAACAGTCGCATAACGCGCGGCCAGGCTGTGCAGAATCAGACTGGTCATCGCAGGCGGAGATTGCAAAAGCTCTGGTGGAATGTGGCCATGCCGCTGCACAAGCTGTGCCACTATTCTTTCCGGCATCTTTCCCGGTGCGAGCAGATCGGGGTCATCGACATCGAGTAAGTATTGCGGAACTGGAAGTATTGCCGCCGCATTCATGAGCATTTCCGCAGTCCACTTCTCATCTGTCTCATTCCAGTTTTCGATGCATTGCTGGAGCAGCCACAGCCCATTCACGTTGCGTAGAAAGCAGATGTTGCCGCCAGCTCCGCCTTCGTTGGTGAAGTTGAGCCGTGCAGATTCCTGGTCGATACAGGGCTGACGCAACACGGTGCCGACGAGCGACCAGGTACCGGAGCTGATGTACGCCCAATCGTCGCCCTCGGCGGGAATACCTGCAATGGCCGAGGCTGTATCGTGGCAGGCGGGAGCAATCAATACTGCATCCCGCAGTGCGGGCAACTTGCTGAGCGCTCCCTGCAGACGGCCCACGATGGAGCCGGAAGCGACGATCTCTGGCGCAGCCGATGGATCGAGGCCGGTTGCCGTAAAGATTTCATCGCACCAGCGCATAGTGCCGGAGGCGACCATCGCGGTATGCGTGGCATTGGTGTGCTCGGCAACCGCTCGCGCTCCCCAGCGATAGAGCATGTATTCGGGTAGATTGAGCCAGCGCAAATGCCGGGGTATGGCTGCCGGGCTGTCGGCATAGAGCTGATATAGCGTATTGAGCGGCAGCATCTGAATACCGGTCAGCGCGTAGAGGCGTTCCGGCGAGATACGCCGATGCACCGCTTCCATGGCTGCTACGGTGCGGGTGTCGCGATAGCAGAAGGGGTCGGCAATGGGTCGGCCAGCTTCGTCGAGGCGAACATAATCAACGGCCCAGCCGGTGACACCGACGGCGGCGATACCTTCGTTGGCAATTTCAGCGCAGCGCCGCAGGCCTTCGTCCGCCCCTGCACAGATCATGGAAAGGTCCCAGCGCAGTTGACCGTCACGCAGGACAGGCGCATTCGGGATGCGATGGACGAGCTGCATATGCGGGCCGTCTGCGGTCCAGCGCAGCAATGACACACGGCAACTTTGCGCGCCAAGATCGACGGCGACCAGTGCACGGCGATCTGCCGGGTATCTCACCGCAGAAAGGCCTCGGTCAGGCCGCCATCGACAGGAACAATGTGGCCGGTGGTGCAGCGCGCATCTGGGCCAGCAAGAAAGAGAATCGCTCGCGCGCAATCTGTGGGGTCGATGGGCTGATGCATCAAGGTACGCTGCGCATAAAATTCGGCGAGCAGATTGCGTAATTCGTCGTCGCTGGCGGTCGCATCGAACGCAATATTGTATTTCGTCAGCGACGCCATGACGCGCTCACGGGGAAACATGGTCGAACCGCGAATGACCGTCGCAGGGCTGATGCCGTTGACGCGAACCAGCGGGGCCAGCGAGACGGCGAGCTCGCGAATCAGATGGCTGACGGCCGCCTTGCTGACGTCATACGCCTCGCTGCCGCGCTTGGCGACCACGGCATTGGCCGAGCTGGTCAGTACGAGGCTTGCGTCCAGGCCTTGATCGCGAAATATTTTTCCGGCGGCTTCGGCCAGAAAATAATTGGCCGTCACATTGACTTCCAGCGTCTTGCCCCACTGTTCGGTGGACGCGGTGTTATCAGCGGATGCGGGAAAAAGTGCGGCGGTGTTGATCAGAAGGTCCAGACCACCGCAGAGCAACACGACGAGGGACAACGCCGTATGAATCGAATTTTTATCGGTGATGTCGATGGCCGCGGCATGAGCGGCATCGCGGCCATGACGCTGGCGCAGGTCACTGGCAACGGTTTCGGCTGCCGCCAGATTGCGGTCCGCAACCACGATAAACGCGCCGTCTCTGGCTGCGAGCAGCGCGACCTCGCGGCCAATTCCGCTGCCTCCACCAACGACCATTGCGATGCGACGGCTGAGAAGTTTTTCCGCAGGCTGGCGTCGAATCTTGGCCTCTTCGAGCGCCCAGTATTCGATACGGAAGGCCTCGCTTGGCGGCAGTGCGACGTAGTTGGCGTGGCACTGGAACGCTGCCGACGGCGCAGCCGGGCCTGCCTGCGGATACTCTTTCACGGGTTCGTTGTCGGCCAGTGCCGTTGCGCCTTCCATCACATGGATCGCGTTGACATAAAATTCTCCCGCAAGACGCGCCTCTGTCTTGCTCTTGCCGAAGCTGAACATGCCTATACCGGGAACGATCACTACGGCTGGATTTGGATCGCGCATCGCCGGAGAGTCCTTCACCGCGTGCGCCTGATAGTAGGCGGCATAGTCCCGCGCGTACTGTGCCAGTTCCTTGTCGAGTAGTTCACGTAGTTCTTTTGGTTCGCCTGCCGGGTCCCAATGCACGTACAGCGGTCGAATCTTGGTGCGGATGAAGTGGTCTGGGCAACTGGTGCCCAGCCACGCCAGCTTTTCAGCGTCCTTCGCATCGGCGAAGCGCAGTACTTCCGGCAGAGCGGCGTAGTTGCCGACGACGCGCTTGTTTCGCGAGATTCTACCGCGCAAAAATGGCAGCAGATCAGCCGCGACCTCATCGCGGTCTTCGTGTGTTTTGTAGATCGCACCGCCAAAGATGCGGTCGCCCAGCGGATCGACAAATCCCTGTACGAACTGGCCAAGCTGATCGATCAACTGGAGGGTGTTGCGATAACAGCTTTCTGAGGTCTCACCCCAACTGAACAGTCCATGACCGCCAAGCACAATGCCATCGCACGCGGGATTGGCAGCAAGGGCTTTCTTGAGCATCATTCCCAGCTCAAAACCGGGCCGCTGCCAGGGAACCCACACGAGACGATGACCGAAGCGATGATTGAACTCCTGCATGCGGCGTTCCCCGTTGGCTGCCGCAGCCAGCGCAATACCCCAGTCTGGGTGAAGATGATCGACATGCAACGCGGGCAGAAAAGCATGCAGCGAAGTGTCGATGGACGCAGCCACAGTGTTCTGACCAAAGGCGCAGAGCGGGTACATCGCCACCATGTCATCTTCCTGCGCGACACCGCGATAAATGTTTTCCAGGCCATGCAACTTGTCCAGATAGAGGGTCGCAAACCCACTGGTCGAGATCGTTTCCAGATCACCGCCACTTCCCTTGACCCAGAGCACCTGTTTTGGTGTGCCATCGAGAGGGTCAGGCTGCATCAGCTTGGCGCTGGTGTTGCCGCCACCGTAGTTGGTGATGCGCAGATCGGAGCCGAGAAGGTTTGAGCGATAGCGCAATAGCTCGGCTTCGCTCAATGTGGAGGCAAACTCTGTATCCCAGCGGTCTTCAAGGTAATGCAAGATCATTGCGAAGTGCATCCTTCGGTGCGAATCCTGTCCCAGCTACCGTAAATGGAAGGACAGAAACTCTATAATACAATAGGGCAACATTTTCAGATAAGGATTGCGCAGGGTAAAATGAAACTACTCTGTGGCTGTGGTTAAGCCGATTTTTTCTCAACCACTCTATGTTCCACATAGTGATATGGCGCTATATTCTGGCCTGGGTTGCGTCGCCAGACACATTCTCACGCCAAAAAAAACGCATAGGGCGCTTATAGAAAGCGCCCTATGCCTGTCGAATCGAGATCGTTCTGGTTTTAGAAAATGAAGTTCGCGCCCAACTGTATCCAGCGGGGGTTAAACTGCGCTACCGATTTACCGAAGTTTCCATCCGGAAGATTTGCGTCCACTCCGTTGAGATTGACCCGATTGAATAAATTATAAAATTCAAACCGGAGTTGAAGGTTTGTAGTTTTCGTAATATGGGTATCTTTTAGAAGCGCCGCATCCGTTTCCGCAAACCCAGGGCCCTGGAACTGATCATATTGTTCGTTACCATCCTGGCCGAATGTGGGCAAAGGAAAGTTTGAAAAGCCGCTTGCATACGGGCCAGTCGCTCCACCCTGGAACAAACCATTCAAATAGGCTTTACGGCTGGTTGCGGTGTGGTAGCTGACCACGTTCGGATAGTCGTAGTTGTCCCCATCTGCGTTGTAATCGCCGCTGTTGGTCTGATAACCCGTAAATGTACCGGCAGAATTGGTCGTGGGCAGGAAAGGCGCATTTGTAGAGACAGTATACGGATTGCCGCTCTGCAAAATGGTGTCGCCGCTGATGACCCAGCCACTTGTGAGACGACCTTGGAGTCCAGATCCCTGGTTCAGGCCCGGGATCTGATAGCTCCAGCTCAGAGAGAGTCGATTCGGGGCGTTCCAGATGGAGGGAGCATAGTACTGATGAGGATTTGTGGCGGTCGGATAGACCTGCGTGTCGTCCATGGAGGAAGATCGCGTATACGAGACATTAAAGAAGCCCCTTGTACCCACCCGGCCCCTAAGATCCAAAATAAACGCGTTGTACGCGGAAGTACGATCATTTGCCGTATAGAATACCTGCCCGAAGCTATGATTCAGACGTGTCGGAACCAGGCTATTATTCAGAATTAGGTCATCTCTGAAGCGATTGATGTCCACGCCATAGCTGACGTTATAGACTTGTCCTCCGCCAGAGAGCAACTCTGTGTCCTTCGACCCGGAATAGCCAACGCTCGCAACGATATTGTGCAATAGTTGTCGTTCGACAGCAGCGCTGAAGGTATACGACACAGGGGACTTCAATTCTGGATTGATGCCACCGATTGGAAATTGCAGCCCAGTGAGGCCACCCTGCGAGTTTAACGATTCCGCCGGGAGGGTCGGATACGTGAAGCCGAAGGGCGGTGTGTTGCTGTCTCCATTTACGAATAAAGGTACGTTTGCGGTCCCCTGGTAGAAGGTGGGAAAAATGGGTCCCGGTGGATTGCCTCGATACTCTTCCTGCATGTTCGCAAACGTCGGCCAGTTATGATAAATGCCGAACCCTCCCTTGACGACCCATACTCCGGTATTCGTGGGGTCCCAGGCCACACCGATACGTGGGCTGAATATGTCGGTGACGGCACGGTTGAGCGCGTGATTTTTTTGTATCACAGAACCGTTCGCAATCTGTTGTTGGACGGTTTGGCCAGGGCCGTAATAGAAATTGGCAAACACGGTCTGGGCGCTGCGAGAATATGGATTTCCGAAATCGTCCCAACGAAGACCATAGGTCAGCGTAACGTTGTTGCGGACCTTCCAGGTGTCCTCCGCAAACAATCCAGATGTAGTCATGGCCGCATTCCATCCCCACTCCACATGCTTGCCCGTCAGCGGATTATAAGCTACCCCCGATTCGGTGTATGGATTGTCCTGCGCCAGGGCGAGAAGATTGTTGAACTGGAAGGTTGGCTGGTCATGGGGCCCCTGGAAATTCTCGAGTTCGGTATCGAACGTCCCTTCCAGGCCGACCTTGAAAGTGTGGTTCCCGTGGACCTTCGTCAATACATCGCGCCAGTGATAATTTTCCTGGATAAAATCGCCCAATGCAAACCCATCTCCAAACCCGGTTCCCTGACCGGTCACATTCACTAATGGGACAGAAAACTTTCCGGTAGCTGGCGATATTCCCTCTACGCGAAGAATGCCTACAATGGCTTCATTCAAAAGAGTCGGTGAAAATGTATGGGCCTCATTGACCTGCAAGGCCCATTGGTAGTAGTTGTTTGTGGTCCCAAACGCTGGCCGCACACTGGGGCCGCCAGTATTTAGCGTAGTCCTGTAGAAATTCCCGTAAAGCCGGTCATTCTTGAAATACTTGTCCAAACGCAGGTTCCATTGGTCGGCATTCCTAAAGCTGGTTGCGTTATAGACCCCCTGGTCGATCATCGGCAAACTACAGGGAATGAAGTTGGTTGCCGCTGTTCCGCACGTTCCCGGAAATACCTGGGCCGCAGTTTGTACAACGGATGTGTTCGACGCCCCAGTGGGAGCATACTGCGTCAACAGTTGCGTACCGATCGTGTTTGGATAATTCGCCTTGGCATAAGCCGTGAACTGGGGGTCTTCAAAAGTAATGATGTTGTTTCCAGTCGAAGTGGCAGCGCGCAATGGTTCTATAGCGAAGAAAAAAAATGCCTGGCGATGCGGGATGATGGGGCCGCCGATGGTGCCGGAAAAGTTATCGCTGTGAAAGGGTGCATACCCGGAGGTTGGGGTGAATACCGTCCTGTCGAACAGATATTGATCGTTGAAGTAATCGCTCGCATTTCCGTGATACGCATCGGTGCCGGACTTGGTCGTCATGGTCATCTGGATTGAGCTTGCCCGGCCATATTCCACGTTATATGTATTGGTCTGGATGCTGGTCTCCTGAATCCCGTCCGGGTTAGGCGTGAGATTAAGTACACCCGCGCGGATCGCGCTGGTAACATCGAGGCCGTCCACAATATACATATTGCCCACCGCGCCTTGACCGTTGGCGCTGGCGTCTACCTGCGTTTCGGTGGAATAGTTGTCGACACCCGATCCCGGGCTTCCAGCCGCAATTGTGCCGAGACCCTCCACTCCGGGCGCCAGAGTGACCAGGCTGATCATGTTGCGCCCAGCCAGCGGAAGCGTCGAAAGTGCCTGTGTCTCCAACGTCATCTCATTGCGACTATCGGCGGTATCCAGTACCGGTGCCTGAGAAGTGACCTTCACCGACTGCGTCATGGAGCCAACAGCCAGCTTGACTGGAAGGTTGTAGGTCTGGTTCGTCTCAAGCGTAAAAGGAATGACGGTTGGCGCGAACCCCTTGGCTGTCGCCGTCACCTGATAGGAACCAGGAGCAAGACTGACGAACCGGTAATTGCCGGATGCGTCGGACGTCGCCGTCATGGTCACATTTGTCTGCGTGTTTTCAAGCGTCAGCGTCGCTCCCGGAACGGCCGCCCCGCTCGGATCCTGGACAGAACCCTGGACGTAGCCACTGAACTGGGCAAATCCCACAGCGGTAAACACCATGAGCATCGCCGCACAGATGACTACATTGGTCAAATGTTGAAATTTCATGTTCATAAAGATTGCCTCCGAAAACATAAGTTGGGATACAGTCGCACGCCGGGGTAACGTTTTCCCTTATAGCTCTGCGTCTCCATTTATTGCTGTGCCGCTTACACAAACCTTGAAAAAATGTGCGCTTCAATTCTTTTGCAAGATTTAAACGGATAACCGTTCAAAGCATGTGATTGCTTGCATTTCTGCAACAGCTACACACTGTTTTTAGCGGTCGCAAGAAAGATATATGGATCGTAATTCGCCTGTCAAGAAAAAAATCTGGAGGTGCAATTTTGCGTCCCCATCCCAAGAAAACAATACCTCGATTCCGAAATCAGGTGAAGACCGAAGGGCGGAGCGCTTTCTTATGCATCCAGCATCAATTCCGTGTTCCGTCCGAAGCTTCGCCTGGCTGTTCTTCCAGACGCAATATCTTGGTTTTAGATTTTTCTGTTTCGCTTTCCTTTTTTAACACTCCGAGCCGTTTCACCAGTTGAGGAATCTCGGACTTGTCGTTCGTTTTCCGCAAGGCAAGAATGAGATGATAAACGGCCATCTGATCGTTGGCGTCCAGGCGAAGAGCCGCGCGACTCTGTGTGATCGCATCCTGTATGTCTCCATATTCAAGGTCGATCGTCGCTAATAAATCTCTCGCCGGTACCAGCTTAGGATCAAGCAGGATTGCCTGCTGGGCAGCCGTTCTCACCTCAGCGCGGTTCTGGTTGGTTGCGGCGGTCTGTCCCTGCGACATTAAAGCTTCCGCAAGCAGGTAATGCGTATAGGCGTCCTTGGGATTTGCCTGAATTGCTTTACGAAATTTTTGGACAGCTTGATTTAAATCGTGTTTTTGTGTATCGAGAAGACCTTCGGCCGTATTGGTCAACGCGAGCGTAGGATCCAATTTATTTGCTGTCTCCAGATCGGACATACCCTTCTCATAGTCGGAAGACTGAATATAAAGAATTCCGCGAGCAAGGTATAGCTCAGCAGCTTTGGGAAGCTGAATCAGCCCGGCATTCAGAATATCTATACCAACCTTATAGGAATCATGGGCATAACTAAGTGTCGCAAATTGCAGGTATAAGTCGATATTTTTAGGATCGGCTAAAATCGCCTGCCGCAACAAATTTACTGCTTTTTGCGTGTCGCCTTCGGCTTCCTCTATGGTTGAGGCCAGGCCCAGTGCCTGGCTATCTGGATCGGACGATTGGAGAATTGGCGCGAGCGTTTGCAGCGCACTCTCGTCGCGTTTTGCCATCCACTGGGTCAACGCGAGGTCGTATCGCACATGTTGGTCATCCGGTTGAATCTCCAGCACCTTCGCAAAAATATCAGCGGCCTTCTCGTAATGCTCGCTTCTGTACATACATGCGCCATATTCCCCGTACGCCAACGGCTGGGATGCAACTAAAGAAATGCTGCGCTCAAAATGAGGGATGGCCGCTGTACAGTTATTTTGCTTGTAGTAAAGGGCCGCCAGCATCGCATGTGTAGTTTCGTTTTCAGGGTCTACACTCAGCAATTCATCCAGCAGAGGGATCGCGCGCACGCTTCCTCTTTGATACTGGATTTGTGCAGCGCCTTCCAAAGCTGGAATGTAGTGCGGAGACAGCGATAGTGCGTGCATATAAGCGGCAAGGGCCTGCTGCTGTTCATGCAAACCGGAGTAGGCCATGCCGCGCAAGGCAAACAACCGGTAATCTCGCGGCGTTTGTTCCAATGCATGGCTGCATAAGGCCAGGGCAGCCTGGTATTGCCGATTGCGGAGAGCTTCGCTCACCGTCTGGATTGGAGCCGGAACGGTCTGTGCCAGACCTGCGGCACAAATCAGCATTCCGGTCCCGAATGCAATGAAAATTTTTCGCTTCAATTTACCAACCTGTCCTGCACCCGCCCCAGCAGATGCAACCTACCTTGCATGGACTACTCTTACGCTGTTAGCCTTATCGTTAATGTAAAAGATTTTGTGGATTCACGGAGGATATTGTATGGCTACAACGTCGGTTCAGCAGAAACCCCTTAAATGTGTCGATGAATGGGACGACTTTATCGCGAACCGTTACAGAGAAGGAAAGAAACACTCCGAATTCCGCATTTATGACGAGAAATCTGACCCGTCCGTTGCAGAGTTTTATCGGCTCAACCATGCCAATCAGACTCTCCAGTTTGTTCTGGAAAAAGAGAGTCAGTATAACCCCCTGCAAAAAGGAAAGAAGAGTATTTGGGAAGCGGCAAACTATCTGAATACGCTAATCGACGACAGCGACCCCGACACAGACCTCTCCCAAATTGAACATCTGATGCAAACGTCTGAAGCGATCCGCAAAGATGGCCACCCGCGCTGGTTTATTTTAACGGGCTTCCTCCACGATCTTGGCAAAGTCTTGTGCCTGTACGGCGAGCCGCAGTGGGCGGTTGTGGGCGATACATTTCCAGTTGGCTGTGCCTATTCTGACCAGATAGTTTTCCCTGAGTACTTCGTGAACAATCCTGACAGCAAGAATGCTGAATACCAAACGCTCTATGGAATCTATGAGCCGAACTGCGGATTGGACAATGTGCACCTTTCCTGGGGGCACGACGAGTACATCTATCGCGTGGTAAAAGATTATCTCCCTGAGCCAGCGCACTATATGCTGCGCTACCATTCATTCTATTCAGCTCATCGCCATGGGGCCTACCGGCATCTCATGTCGCCGCATGATGAAGAAATGTTCCAATGGGTGCATACATTCAACCCCTACGACCTTTACTCCAAAGGGTCCGCAAAACCGGATATGAAAGAACTGATGCCATACTACGCTGACCTTATCGCCGAGTTCTTCCCGGATGAAATAACCTGGTAGCAATTTCAAGGTGAAAATATCACAAACGGGTGGACGACTGAACAGTTTACCTGCCCGGCTTTATCGTGATTCTCCTATTGCTATATAGCAACGCGCAAAAGAAGTTGTCATCCTGAGGTCGCGTCGCCGCAGCGACCGACCTCAGGACGACACATCTAACAGAAGCTATCCACCAATTAGGAGAACCGCTTCAATATCCATTGGGGCCTGTTTAGGTTTGTGGTGTTGCATTTATTCAGGCCCATATTGTGAAGAGTTAGGGCCATCCTTTATTCTTTGAGTTTTCGATAACGATTGATCAGATTATTTGTAGAACTATCATGGTTGAGCACAGTATCAGCCGGACCCTCTATTTCTCCGATGATGCGCTGCGCCAGAACTTTACCAAGCTCCACGCCCCATTGATCGAACGAGTCGATCTGCCAGATGACGCCCTGCGTAAAGACAGAGTGCTCATACAGGGCAACTAACTTCCCAAGAGTCTCTGGCGTCAACTGCTCGGCAAGAATCGTATTAGATGGACGATCGCCCTTGAACACCCGATGAGGCACGAGCCAATCCGGCGTACCTTCGGCCTTCACCTGTTCGGCAGTCTTGCCAAAAGCCAATGCCTCCGTCTGTGCGAATACATTCGCAAGCAGCATGTCGTGATGGCGTCCAAGCGGATTCAATGCCTTCTCGAAAGCGATGAAATCGCATGGAATGAGCCGCGTTCCCTGATGGATCAATTGGTAGAACGAGTGCTGCCCGTTCGTTCCAGGCTCGCCCCAGTAGATGGGGCCGGTATTATAAGTAACGTCTTTGCCCTTCAACGTTACGTGCTTTCCGTTGCTCTCCATGGTCAACTGTTGCAGGTACGCTGGAAACCGCTTCAGATATTGCTCATAGGGCAACACCGCCACTGTTTGCGCGCCGAAGAAGTCGTTATACCAAATAGACAGCAGGCCCAGAAGCACAGGCAGGTTCTTTTCAAACGGAGTTGTACGAAAGTGCTCATCCATCTGATGGAAACCATCCAGCATGGCGCGGAAATTTTCCAAACCAATGGCAAGCATGGTTGAAAGACCGATGGCAGAATCCATCGAGTAGCGTCCGCCGACCCAGTCCCAGAACTCAAACATGTTGGCGGTATCGATGCCGAATTTCTTCACTTCTGCCGCATTGGTGGAGACGGCAACAAAGTGTTTGGCAACCGACATCTCTTCGCCTCCCAAACCTGCCAGCGACCAGTCCCGTGCCGTATGCGCATTCGTCATCGTCTCCAGCGTCGTGAAGGTCTTCGAGGAGACGATAAAAAGTGTCTCCGCTGGATCGAGATCGACAACAGCCTCGGCAAAATCCGTCCCGTCCACGTTGGAGACAAAACGAAATGTCATCGCGCGATCGCTGTAGTGTTTCAGCGTCTCATAGGCCATGACCGGGCCAAGATCCGAACCTCCAATGCCGATGTTGACGACATTGCGAATGCGCCTGTCAGTATGTCCTTTCCATTCGCCGCTGCGGACGCGGTTGCAGAAACTCGTCATCTTATCGAGCACGTTGTGGACGGCTGGCACCACGTCCTCGCCATCGACAACAATGAATTCGCCTTTGGGAGCACGCAGGGCTACATGCAGCACCGCCCGCTTCTCCGTGACATTGATCTTGTCTCCCTTGAACATCGCGTCGATGCGCGACCGCAGACCCGACTCCTCTGCGAGTTGCAGGAGCAACTTTACGGTTTCGTCTGTAATCCGGTTCTTCGAGTAGTCCAGAAATATACCCACAGCTTCGGTCGTAAAATGCTCGCCGCGGTGTGGATCATCTGCAAACAATTGGCGAAGATGGGTATCGCGAATCTGCTTGTAATGCGCTCCGAGGGCCTTCCATGCCGGTCGCCGGGTAAGTGACTTGCTGCTCTTTGCCATGTTCATATTCCTTTGGATGCCTCAGATTTCATCGACGGATCGTGACTTTTTCAGGATTGAATCATAAATCACTGCATTCGATTAATTTTAATCCGGATCGCTCTAAGTTGCGATACTCCTGCCCGGCTCGAAGACATAAATTCGCTTCCTATGCTCGGCTTTGAAACCTGTGATGACATAGCCCGCATTGGCACTTCGGAAGATACCATGAAGTTCAGTAATGCGATCTAGCTGGAAGACGGCCACATCTGTGAAGTTGTCCATCGCAACCTGAAATCAAGTTCTTATGTCTCTGACGGTATAGCGTGAAACAGGAAAAAGGAGTGCATCATTTTCATTCCTTAGATTGTCCCTTTTCTTGGGTAGACTGGATCACGCCGGTTTCAACCGGGGTTTAGCCGAAGCACATACAGATTTGAGGGGATATGAACTTTCTAAAACTACGCCCGCTGTTCCCTACCCTACTGTTTGCAGTTTGCATGGGTAGTGCATCCGTCTGGTGCTCCGCACAGACCTTCGATATCGTAATCACTCATGGCCACATCATCGATGGAACCGGGTCGCCCTGGTACTCAGGAGACATGGGGATTCGGGCCGGTCGGATCGCCGCCATAGGAAATCTGACAGCGGCTACGCGCAAACGCACGATCGACGCGCACGAACAGGTTGTCGCACCTGGATTTATTGACATGTTGGGGCAATCGGAAGAAACAATCTTGGTCGATCCGCGCCTCCCTTCAAAGATTTACCAAGGCATTACAACGCAGGTGACTGGGGAAGGCGACTCTGCCGCGCCACTGAACGACGCTATTATTCAGTCCAATCGAATGACTTATCAGCACTTGGGCATTACTCCAGACTGGCGAACATTTCGGCAATACTTTGCGCGTTTGGAAAAACAAGGCATCGGGAACAACTTTGCAAGCTACGTTGGCGCGACGCAGGTGCGACGCATGGTGCTCGGCGAAGACGATAAACAGCCAACTCCAGCACAGTTGGAACAGATGAAGTCGCTCGTCGATGATGCGATGCGCGATGGAGCGGTGGGCATCTCCAGCGCGCTTCAATATCCACCGGCCCCCTATGCCAAAACCAGCGAGCTGATTGCGATGGCGGCCGAGGCCTCAAAGTTCGGTGGCATTTACGCGACACACATGCGCGACGAATCCAACTCCGTACTGCCTGCGATTGATGAGGCCCTGCACATCGGGAGTGAGGCTCACATTCCCGTCGAGATATGGCACATCAAGGTGGCCGGAAAAGAAAACTGGGGCCGCATGCCAGAGGTCGTCGCAAAGGTCGATGCCGCGCGTGCTCGCGGAGTGGATGTGACCGCCGATACTTATGCCTACACTGCGTGGTCGAACGGCCTGGCCGCGTTCATTCCTCCCTGGGCCCACGATGGTGGCGATGCAAAACTGCTTGCACGCTTACAGGACCCCACAACACGCGCGCACATCCGCAAGGACCTCCTGACTGACACCACGACATGGGATAACGAATGGCAAGAAATTCCCGGCCCAGATGCTGTTCTGATCTGTAGCCTGGAAAACCCAAAGCTGGCTCCTCTACAAGGAAAAACCCTCGCGCAGATAGCGAGGATATGGGGGAAAGACCCACTGGATACCCTGTTCGACTTATTGATTCAAGACAAGGCCGCGACCACTGTGGCTGTCTTTGGAATGTCGCAACCAGATGTAACACTGGCCTTGCAACAACCATGGGTCTCGATCGACACTGACGAGGAGGGTATTTCGCCGGAAGGCATCCTTGGACAGAACCATCCACATCCGCGAGCGTACGGGACCTATCCACGCATTTTGCGGAAGTACGTGCGTGAAGAACACAAATTGACCCTGGAGGACGCGATCCGTAAATTTTCCGCCCTGCCAGCGCAGCGCATGCGGTTTACAGACCGTGGCGTATTGAAGACGGGCATGTGGGCGGACATTGTGATTTTTGATCCTAATACTATTCGCGATATGGCCACTTACGAAAAACCGAATCAGCTTTCCCAAGGGATGGATTATGTGCTTATAAACGGTGTGCCGGTAATCGACCAAGGAAAAATGACCGGGGCGCTGCCGGGGAAGGTATTGCGCGGACAGGGATATGTCCCCAACAAGCAACAGGCTGGAAAATTGTAGCTAACTGCCATGGTACTTTCATTGGCGCTTTTCTGGACGCTCATGAAGTCCTGGCGTGGGAAGATTTGAGCACGATACATTAGTGAGGCCGCCGGAGGCAATGATCGATGCTGAAACCCTAGAAGGAAACTCCTTCGATTCATTTACGCATTCGGCCGCTTTTCTTGACATTCCCTACGCCGCTGCGCAACCGGTAAGAGACTTCCGGTGAAAAAACTCCTCACTCTTCTCCGCGGTTGGCTGTTCATTGGTTGCGTAGGTGTCTGCAAAGATTGCAGAGTAGCAGTATTCAGGACACGCTTAGAAAATAGTATGAGGAGCTGCCTACACCTGGCGTTGCTTCCTTCATTTTACAAAAATATAGAGGGTCGCTTGATCCTTACTGTGACCACGTCCGACTACTATTTACTTGCGTATTTTGGCAACTGACAAACTTTCACGACAGCATTGTGAAATGGACAAACGAACTGGGTGTCCGCATTTTTTTGGAGTACAAGCCAACTGACTCCCAGGGGTGCAAGCCTCCGAATTCGCTCTTGGTCGCTGATTCGGTTGAGGTTTGTATCGGCAGTATGTTCTACCATCCATTTTTTTGCGACCAGTGGGAAGGCTGCCGCCGTGCCTCCATCTTTAGAGTAATCGGCCAGAGAACTGCGTTCAGCCATAGCACGAAAACCTTGCGTATCTTCTCCTTTGGCCCCAATGTAGTTGGCATCCAATGCGAAGACGGCATTGGCAGGCGTGTTTTTCCGTATCCAAATAAATGCCTGGCTCCAGCTATTGCTGGAATGCACCCAGGGTAATTCGCTGTGAGCAGAGGCTGGGTAATCGCGACGTTGCGCTACAAACATGATGGATGCAATCCCAAGAAACACCAACGCCCAGCGCCAAACAAATCCCTTCAGTAAATATTGTGTAACCAGGCCTCCAAGCCCCATAAACAGAATGATGTAAATGATAAGAAAAGAACGGATAGTTTGCAGGCGTGCAACCAAGTGTGAATGGCTTTCAGGATGTGAAAAAAGTAGCGAAACGATTATGGAACTCATCCCGATCGCAATACATGTGCCGCAGAGCGCAACACTCGATTTGCGGAAATTGAATCTCTGCCACCAGCAGTACGCAAACATCAATGCCAGAGGCGCAACCAGCCCGAACAATTCATACCATTTCCAACTGTAGAGGTAAAAATAAGCCCGAGTGAGTGCGGCAGTCCTATAGGCTGCGGATTCAACAACATTTCGCTGGGAAAATTGAAGGA
Organism: Acidobacteriaceae bacterium; assembly: GCA_027306695.1. Classification (GTDB taxonomy): domain Bacteria; phylum Acidobacteriota; class Terriglobia; order Terriglobales; family Acidobacteriaceae; genus JAKAAZ01. The sequence goes on along the minus strand of DAHUZH010000005.1, from coordinate 43,083 downwards.
CAGCGCCTGCAAAAATGGACATCGCACACAGTGCCGATACGGTCAGCCAGCGTTCCTCTTGCATCATCCAAAGCAATAGCAGAAATCCCGCAGCATAAATTGCCATGAGAGGATGAAGAAGTCCAACAGCCACCAACCATAAAAAGACCTTGAGGAACCGCCGATCGAGAGCGGCCCCAATGGCAAGAAGCGTCAAAGGTGTTGAAAAAGAACGGCTGGTAACATAGGGATCCATGATGAACAGCGCAGACCCTGCCACCGGCATGGTCAAACAGACCGCCACCAATGTAACAGCGCCCCAGCGCGCTTGAGGGCTTGAAAAACACTTCAGTGCAAGTTTCCAACAACTGTAGAGTACCAGCCAGGTGGTGAATAATTGGATCCCGAACAGCACGTATGGCAGTGGCAAATGTGTCATCCGCACCATGGCTGCAATCAAACTGGAAAAAATCGAGAGGTGCGTATACCCGGTAATAAACGCTGAACTTGAGCCGTAAAGATATGGATGAAGCGCGAGTTTTACTCCCGCGATATAAATCCCCGCATCGTCTGCGTAGGGATGATAGCCCTGAATGATCGCTGCAAATGCGGTGAGAGCTATGAGGATCACGGACGCAGGGATGACTGTTGCTCGCGCAGCGGCCTTGGGTTGTGCAGCGGGGAGCGCAACAATGGGAGCTTCAACTACGACTGAATTCAAAAAAGTGCCTCCGGCGGCATGCTTCACATCCTGAAAAGACGCCTGTTGGGCAAAAGAGCACTCTAGCAACACGCCACAAATCCAGGAGCCTTCACAGATTCGGCAATCCGAAACCTCTTGCTATCCATTTATAATCAATGATTTACGAGAATATCGTCAGCGTAATTCAGAGATTTTTCCCGATCAAACCTTGCTCCATACTAAAGAAGCAATCTCTATTTTATCAATTTACGGCAGGGTTGGCCTTCGTTTCTACGCAGAGTCACAAATAATCTGGTGACACCGTTCAACAGACCCAGGGGGCTTTTTTACCGCTCGTATGATTCTATTAAACCAAGCATGAAAGTGCAGATTGCCGCGCGTGTGGAATGCTAGCAAGTTTTGTACTAACGACACCAGAGAGAAACTAATACAGAGATATCTGGGAGAATAGCAAAGAAGCGGTAGACGCCGAAGCGCATTGCAGCAAATCGAAGTGGGCCGTCGCAAATGGGAGGATGACACCCCATGTAAAGAAAACAATATCCGTGCGGTCAACTGTTCGCAACGGGCTAGAATGTATCCAGCTTTCAAGAGGCAATTCCGAATGTACAGAGGCCAAACTCGTCTGCCCTGGACCCGAAAATGAATGGCAGACCCAGCCTTTCGATGGGTTTCGGCTTGAGTGCGCAATGCATGGTTCGCTCTGCTTCGACTGCCATGATGCATCATGTTCCAAAATACAAATGGGGGTTTGTCCCTTCCATCCGCGTGGTCCAGCGGCTTCGCTGGATTCCACTGACACTCATCGTACTGGCAGGCGTTTCAGCCCATGCACTGAACCCCGGTCGAAAGCTGGGCCAATATGGACAGCAAATCTGGCAGATAGACAATGGTCTGCCTCAGAATTCTGTGCGTGCGATTTTGCAGACCTACGATGGATATCTCTGGTTCGCAACCCGCGAAGGACTGGCTCGATTCGATGGGATCGATTTCACGGTCTACAACCGAAGAAATACCCCGCAGCTGCTCAGCAATGACATCCGAAATCTTCTGGAAGACCGGGAAGGAAACCTGTGGATCGCTACTGCCGACGGACTTACTAGATTGAACCGCTCCAACATCGCTTTATTCACCACATCCCAAGGCCTACCGGACAACAATGTATGGAGCACATTTCAAGACAGCAAAGGTGCAATCTGGGCCGTTACGGCAGGCGGGCTAGCTTATTACAGTCAGGATCGTTTCATCCCATATACAACGCGCCAAGGGCTCTCCAGTAATACTGTCAACGCACTCACAAACGGCCCGGATGGATCCTTGTTGGTAGCAACCGACAGCGGCCTGAATCAAATCCGAAGCGGACGCATTGTGCGACGCATTGTTGGCGCTCCACCGGAAAGCGAGACGGTCCGCGCAATTGAAAGCGACGGATCGGGCAACCTGTGGCTCGGCACGCAGAGCGGACTGCATCTGCTGTCAAATGGTACGCTCCGCACGTATGGCCTCGCCGAAGGATTGCCCGACAATGAAGTAGATGTCTTGCTTGCAGACCTGTCAGGAAATATATGGATTGGCACTCCTGCCGGCCTTGCGGTAATGACGAAAGGAAGCCTGAAGGCATATACCACTAAAAATGGTTTGCCGGGCAATCAAATCCAGACGATTTACCAGGACCACGAAGGAGCAGTATGGGTGGGCACGAATCATGGAATCGCCCGCATCATCGATGGAGAGATTAGTGCTTTTTCTTCCAAACAAGACCTGTCCAAAAATCTGATACTTGCGATTTATGAAGATCGTGAGGGATCTCTGTGGGTCGGCACGGAATCCAGCGGCGTTGCAATCCTGCGAGACCAGAAGTTCACGACCCTTACATCCAGCGATGGTCTATCCGACGACCTTGTGAGTTCCGTATTGCAGGACCGTCAGGGACATATATGGGTCGGTACCGATGGCGGTGGTCTCGATCGTTACGATGGCAACCATATCTTGGCCTACACGGTAAAACAGGGGCTGACCAGCGATACGATCCTAGCTCTCGCAGAAGACAAAAACGGAAATTTGTGGGCTGGAACTCCAAATGGACTCAATTCTATGGAGCATGGCCGGTTCACCCCAGCAAACTCCGCCGATCTCCTGCCCGATGAATTTGTTCGGTCGCTCCTGGCAGATTCCGCTGGTTCTTTGTGGGTTGGAACCAAGCATGGACTAGCGTGCGTGAAAGACGGCCGCTCAACCATCTATACGCAAGCCGACGGGCTGGCCAATGATTTTGTCGGGGCCACGACAAAAGGCAGAGACGGCAGTTTATGGATTGGGACGCTGCACGGGCTTAGCCATTTTCAGCATGGAAGATTCAAGAACTATACAAAAAAAAATGGGCTTTCGAGTAACGTCATCACTGCATTATATGAAGATCGACAGGGCGATCTCTGGATCGGCACGAATGGAGAAGGTCTCAACCTTCTCCGTAAAGCCGATTCGCAAGCGGAGATTCGGTCCTTCGCGCCAAGCCTTGGGCTTCCAGATGTCATCGATGGAATTCTGGAAGATGATTCAGGCCACCTCTGGATCAGCTCAAACACGGGGATTTTCCGGGTGCGCAACAGCGATTTAATTGGCTTTGCTTCGGGTCGAATCCGAACCATACCGATTACATCCTATGGCACGGCGGACGGAATGAAGATCAGCGAGTGTAGCGGTATTGGCCATCCCTCTTCGTGGAAGGCCAGCGACGGGACTCTGTGGTTCTCCACGCTAAAAGGTGTGGCATGGATCGATCCAGAAAATTTTGAACGGAATACCGTTCCTCCGTTGGTTGCCATCGAGCAGGTTTCTGTCGATGAAAAAAATATGCCTCTGGATGGGCCAATTGAAATAACTCCGGGGCATAGTCGGTTTTCATTTCGCTATGCTGGACTCAGCTTTGTAGCTCCGCAAAAGGTGCATTTCAAATACCGCCTCTCGGGTTTCGACCATTCCTGGATCGATGCCGGCACGCGGCGTGTGGCCTATTACACAAACGTTCCGCCTGGAAAATACAGCTTTCAGGTGCTCGCCGCCAACAATGATGGAGTGTGGAGTACGGCCCCCGCATCTTTTGCATTTCGGCTTGAGCCGTACTTTTACCAGACGTACTGGTTCTATCTCCTGTGTGCTGTGTTGATTTTTTTCATCGGCTGGCTTGTCTATCGTTGGCGCGTCCAACAGGTTGAGTCTCGTTTCAGCGCCGTGCTGGCGGAGCGTACCCGCATTGCCCGCGAAATTCACGACACACTGGCGCAAGGCTTTGTTGGAATCTCACTACAGTTGGAGTTGGTTACACAGATGCTTGCGACTTCACCACAATTGGTTCGGGAGCAGTTGGACCAGACACGCAAGCTGGTACGCGACAGCCTTTCCGAGGCGCGTCGTTCCATCTGGAATCTTCGCTCAAATGAAGACGGAACGCTTGACTTTGCATCCAGGTTTTCAACCGCAATCAAACAGCGAACAGCCGGCAAGCCGCTGGAGACGGACATTCAATTCACCGGGACCTATCGGTCGCTTACCGATGAAATCGAATCTGAAATCCTCAAGATTGCGGTCGAAGCAGTCGCAAATGTTCTGCACCACGCAAAAGCCACACGCATACAAATCCAGATGCAATACGATATTGCGCGTCTGCATATGCGGATCGAAGATGATGGTGTTGGGTTTACAACAAACATGGCTGCATCCAGACAAGAAGGTCACTTTGGACTGATAGGGATGCGTGAAAGAACGGAAGCGATCGGTGGAACATTCATGATAGATAGCAACCCTGGAGCGGGAACCAGAATATCCGTGGAAGTACCGCTTGAGTAATATGTATAAAGTGCAATATGTTGCGGGCCGCAGCTATAAATACGGCTCAGAAGACAGGAAATACGATGCCCGACTCGATCAAGATCATGGTGGTGGAAGATCATCATGTGGTAAGGCAAGGCCTCGTCGCTTTAATCAACGCCGTACCTGGGATGCAGGTAGTTGCCGAGACAGCCGATGGGCGTGAGTCCATCGAGTTGTTCCAGAAACACCTGCCGGATGTTACCTTGATGGATTTACGTTTGCCAGGTATGGGTGGCGTCGTGGCCATAACCCGCATTCGCAGCCAGTTTCCCCAGGCGCGCATCATCGTATTGACGACCTACGACGGGGATGAAGACATTCATCGTGCACTCGATGCTGGCGCTCGCGGCTATCTTTTGAAAGGGATGTCTGGCGATGAACTCATGGATGCGATCCGCGCGGTCCACTCTGGCAAATCCAGAATTCCTTCGGAGGTTGCGGAGCGTCTCACGGAACGAATGACACGGCCATCGCTCACGGACCGGGAGATGGATGTTCTCCGCGAAATTGTCTCCGGCAAATCCAACAAGGAGATTGGCCAGGAATTGACCATCTCGGAAGCGACAGTGAAAACTCACATCAACAGCATCCTTGGCAAGTTAGGCGTAACGGACCGCACACAGGCCGTTACCACAGCGCTACAGCGCGGCATCGTGCATTTTTAGCAAGAGCTTCTGGCTTCCGCCGAATCGGGGATGGAATGACACGTCGCATATTCGCAGTCTCTCTCGTTGCATTCACAACCACAATGTTTGCGATGCCTGTTTCCTCAGCCGATGTATGGCGCTCTGCTACCCAGAAGGAACTGATGGCATGGATTCCGGCACGAGCTCCTGTCGTAAAAGAGCGCATTGAAACAGAATCCCGCACAGCATCTGGAATCGTAAACAGCGAAGGACAATATGTGGCTGGCGTTGTTCTCATCACAGCGGGATACTCCGCAGATGGGAAATACTCCAATTTCCTCGCCACACAAGTCCCGCTGAAGATCGGTACAGCCTCTTTGCCGCCGGGACAATACGTATTTGGGTGGCATCGAGTAAAGGACAGCCTGCAGGTCTTATTTTATGAGGCGGCTTCCGGAAGATACCTTGGCGAGGTTCAGGCGAGCCGGGACGAAACTCGCCGCCGCATCGAGTCCTTCCAGATACTTACTCCGAGCGAGCACTCACTGATGCTGATTGGCCGCTTCGGCTTTCATTATGAACTCGCGAAATAAACTTTCTGAAAGCTATCTACTCTTCCGATTCTCAGTCGCTTTGGGCAAACGATTGGGAGAATGGCCTGGTCCATACAGCACCATTCCTGGTTTCGCTCCGGTGTGTTTTCCCTGATCGACGACTACCTGGCCATTAACCAGCACGTAATCAATTCCCGTGGGGTACAGGTCCGGCTGCGCATACGTGGAGCGGTCCTGGATTTTGTCGTAATTGAAGATCGTGACGTCCGCCCAATCGCCTTGGCGAATGACGCCGCGTCCATTCAAGCGCATGCGCTCCGCAGGCCATGAAGTCATTTTACGAATCGCATCTTCCAGCGTGAGGACGTGTTCTTCCTTTACATAACGCGCAATCACGCGAGGAAAATTACCATAAGCTCGCGGGTGAGGAAGCCCGAGTGCATCATCCCCGCCAGCAATGGCCGAGCTACCCGCATCGCTGCCAATACTGGTCCATGGGAAACGCAGTGCGATGTCGATGTCCTGCTCACCCATCATGTGATAGATTGCCAACACCCGGGACTGGCCTTGCTCCACTAAATCGAAGGCCGCATCGGCGGGGTCTGTGCCCATTTCCTTCGCGACTTCCGTCATGGTTTTGCCCTCATACTTCTCGTTGGCTGGATTGGCGGCATTCACCAGGACGATTCCATCCCATCCCCCGGAAGCCTCGATGACGTTCCACCAGCCGGGCGATCCGGTCTTTTGTTCCTGTTTAAGGCGGGCGCGGATGACAGGATCGCGGAGGCGTTTCTTCAGCGCAGCGACTCCACCTTCTTGCGCCCAGGATGGAATTGTGGCCTCGAGGCCAGTGCCGCCTGCCGTGTACACGTAGAGATCGCCAGCGACCTCCACTCCGCGCGCACGTGCTGCGGCAACATGCTGGCCTATCTCCTGCATGGTTTTTCCCCAGTCGGGCTGATAGGCGACTTTCAGATGGAAGATTTCTGCCGGCAAATGTCCCTTGTCCGCGATCTCAATGAGTTCATCGACTGCCTGTAGCTCGCCTTTGCCTTCATCGCGCATATGACTGGCGTAGATGCCACCATACTGCCCGGCGACCTTGGCCATTGCGATCAATTCATCGGTCGTGGCAAAGCTGGATGGTGGATAGATGAGCGCCGTCGTCATGCCCATCGCTCCGCCTTGCATGGCTGTGGCCATCAGGCCCTTCATGCGATCCAGTTCCGCAACCGTGGGTTTGCGGTCCACATAACCCAGTACGGCAACGCGCGCCTGCGCTTCACTGTAGTAACAGCCGAAGTTCAGGCTGGTCCCTTGTCGTTGAAGCTGCGCAAAATATTCTGGGATCTTTTCCGCAGGGACCGGCGTGCCGCCTTCCCCCGAAATCGCGGTGGTCACACCCTCTCGCAATTTATTGTCGGCCAGTCCGTTCTTGAGCAGCACCTCTCCCGACTGGTCCATCATGTCGATCCAGCCTGGCGTAACATAATCGCCCGTGGCGTCGATCTCCCGTTTGCCCTTTCCTGCGATGCGTCCGATCTTGACGAAATGGCCGTTGGAGATAGCAACGTCGGCGTGAATCCATGGATTGCCCGCTCCATCCAGGACCCTGCCGTTGCGTATTACGATGTCGTACATCGGCTGCTTCGCTGCTATCGAGGAAATACGCTGCGGATTTGCGGCGACGGATGGCGTTGCGCACAGATATGGCGCAAGGGCCACGGCCATGCCAAGGACTCGGAGGACACTGTTTCGATAAGTGGGTCGAATGTACATCTACACACTCCAGGGAATCACTCGGTGCATGGAAGTCCGTGGTCAACACCGCCTGCTGCGAAGAATGTTCTTGAAGTCATCGAAATTAGAAACAATTGTTGCATGTATCGAAGGCCGCGTATAGTATATTTTCTTTTGCATCCTTGCATACTAAATGCTTGCAGAATAAGAGCGCCACCAACAAACGTTTGATTCATATATACGCGGGTAGATTTGCGAATTGACGATACCTGGATTAAGACTTGACCGTCCAACCGATTTCGTTCATTCTCCTCCCATATGCAAAAGAAGCCCAATACGCGCCAGAACCATGCGGTCCCCGTCGGCAGGCTCACCCTCCAGATCGCCCAACTTAGCCCACGTCGGCAGGAGATCATCCGGCCAGTGCTTGAGAATCCGCGTGAGTTTGTCCTGCTCAGTGTTCGTGCCGCCGCGCAACGATTAGGTACGGACCCAGCTACAACTGTGAGAATTGTGCAGCAGTTGGGTTTTGACGGCTACCGTTCTTTCCAAAACTATCTGCACGACCTATCGATCGCCAATGCCACATCTTTAGAAGGAATGCAGGCAAGCGTCGCGAAGGACGGCAGCATCCCCTCTCACATACGCGATTGCCTGGACCAAGACCTTAAAAACCTGGCAGCGCTCCGCAACAGCCTCGATCCATCCCGGATCACCCTTCTCGCGAAGCGCATCCATTCGGCGCGGCGCATTCTCATCCTTGGTGGGGATTTTGCCGCGAACCTCGTCCACTACATGGAATATCAGATGACATTGCTTGGTCTCCCCGTGCTCATCGCCACAACCACCGGGCGAACAATGCATGTGACTCGGACCCTCGGGCGCAAGGACCTCGTGATCGCCATCAGCTTTCGCCGGGGGCTGCGCCAGACCATCGAGGGTCTGCAGATAGCCCGGCAGAATGGCGCATATTGCGTGGGCATCACGGACACCTATATTTCTCCTATCGCCCAGTTTACCGACGAATTTTTCTTGTCCTCGGTTGAAAGCGGATCGTTCACCGCCTCCTACGTTGCGCCGATCGCGCTCGCGAACGTGATCTTAGTCGCGTTTGGCAATTACGATCGCGAACGTACGCTGAACTATCTGCGCCCAGCAGCCGAGGAACAAAAGCATGGATTCCGTTGGTACGAAGTCTGACCCACAGGCACTGGACAGAAAAACAGGCTTAGTCCGCGAACTGAACCGTGCGGACGGTATCGCCCTAGTCGTTGGAACGGTGATTGGGTCGGGAATATTTCTTGTCCCAGGCCCGATTGCGGCGCACCTGCGCTCGCTGAGTGCGGTATTGCTGGTGTGGATCGTTGGCGGCCTGCTCAGCTTATTCGGCGCATTGTCGCTGGGCGAACTAGGTTCTATTTATCCCGGAGCAGGCGGACTGTATGTCTACTTGCGACATGCATTTGGCAGACTACCAGCTTTTCTCTATGGCTGGGGCCTTCTATCCATGATCCAGTCCGGCAGCATTGCAACCTTAGCAGTCGGTTTCAGTCTTTATCTTTCGCGCCTGTTTCCGCTCACCGTCGCCGGGCAGAAAATTACAGCCATTGCCTGCATCCTTCTGCTGACAGGAGTGAATTGCTTAGGGGTCCGCCTCGGCAAGCTGGTGCAGAACGTAAGCACAGTCAGCAAATTGGCAGGATTGGCCCTGCTTTTCGTACTCTTACTCTGGCGCGGACACGTTCACTTGCTGCAAGCCAGCTTTCCTCCGACCATGCCTACATCGCACTCTTTACTTCCTTTTGGGGCGGCTCTGGTCGCGGTATTGTGGGCGTATGAAGGATGGCATGTCGTTTCATTTACTGCAAGCGAGTTTCGCTCTGCGAAACGCGACCTGCCCCAGAGCCTGTTCCTGGGAACGGCGATTGTCGCGGCGATTTACGTCCTGATGAATATCGCCTATTACTCTGTCTTAACGCCCCTCGCAATCCGAGGTACGGACCATGCAGCCGCCACCGCAATCCAGGTTGCCTACGGCATGGGAACGACGGTGCTGATCTCGATCCTGATTCTTACTTCTATTCTGGGTTCAATGAATGGCATGGTCCTTACTGGGCCGCGCGTCTATTACGCCATGGCCCGCGATGGCATCTTCTTTCGATGCCTTGGTCAAACCAGCCAGCGCTTTCATACACCGATTCTGGCGATTCTTGTTCAGGGCGTTTGGGCATCGCTGCTGACTTTGACGGGCAACTTCCAGCAGCTATTCACGTATGTCATCTTCACTGCATGGATCTTCTACGGGCTTACGGTTGCCGCCGTGATCGTGCTTCGGATCAGAAAACCAGAGCTGGAACGCAGCTTTCGCGTGCCAGCCTATCCATGGCTGCCGCTCTTATTCATTTTGGCTGCGATCGGAATTTCGCTCAGTACCATTTTGAACGATCCTATTCATGCGTGCTTTGGAATCGCGATGATTCTGACCGGTGTTCCTGTATATCTGTTTTTTCGTGTCTTTCCGAGGCCGACTATGAAGGATGGACAGTAAGCTGTATTGAGAAATGCATCAAATGTTTCACATCGCTGAATGTTTCGTGTTTTATTAATTTTTTACTAATTATTTCTATGGCGTCTCTGTTCTGCGCAAACCAAGACAATAAGAAACATTTGTATCATTATAGATAAAGATTCGCATGTATTGGACAAAGTGAGGGACGACATTGAACTTCATACAAGACCCGGCACTTCCTGCGCAGTTCTCAATCGAGGTTTGCGGATCTCTCGATGGGATTCGCCAGTGCATGGATTTACAACGCACGATATGGGACGATCCCGACGAAGATGTGACTCCTTCGGCTATTTTTGTCGTCGCCAACAAGGTCGGCGGTCATACCCTTCTCGCCCATCATGGATCGAAACCTGCTGGGTTTGCTCTTGCGTTCCCCGCGTTCCGTGGCGACCTGCGATATCTACATTCCCATATCGTCGGGGTGCTCCCTGAATATCAGAATCGCGGTTTGGGCCGCCTGCTGAAACTGAAGCAACGAGAGATAGCGCTGGCCCAGCAGGTCCCTCTGATGGAATGGACATTCGACCCACTGGCCCCCCGCAACGCCTATTTCAATGTCGTGCGTCTGGGCGCGATCATACGTCGCTTTTATCCGAATCTTTACGGGATAACGTCAAGCCCGCTGCATGGCGGCCTTCCCACAGACCGCCTGGTTGCAGAATGGCAGGTCTCTTCAAGCCGCGTCCAGAGCGCCCTTGCTGGAAGCGCTCCCACCGTTGCTTCCAATGCGGTCCAGATTGTTGTGCCTGCGGAGATGGAGGACTGGAAGAACTCTGGATCGCGGCATGCTGAGGAAGTCCAGGCTCGGCTCAAAATGGATTTCCAGGAGCGGTTTGCACAGGGTTTCGCTGTGACCGGATTCAGGGTGGAAAACGGAAATGGAATCTACCTATTGGAGCACTATGAAGATTGAAGCGAGCACTCTTGGTGAAATCGGGATGAGGCTCCACAGCTAGCGACCGGAGGTTCCATACCAGCCGGGCCCGCGGAGGATCTGTCCCGCTTTCGCGGCAGCCAATTTCCCGTGATCGTATTCAAGCTGGCCATTGACCAACACGTAATCCACGCCGTTTGAAAGTTGATTTGGGTTGGCGTATGTGGCGCGATCAATGATCGTAGCCGGATCGAAGATCGTGATATCCGCGTAGAAACCCGTTTTGATGAGTCCGCGGTTGGTCAGATGTTCCCGCTGCGCCGGCATAGATGTGATCTTCCGAATGGCCTCCGCAAGCGGCATCAAGTGCTCGTCGCGGACGTAGTATCCGAGGAAGCGCGGAAAAGCTCCCCACGCTCGGGGATGGTTCTGCGGTTCAAAGAGTGGCCCATTGAGTGATGTCTCGTTGGCATCCAGGCAAATTGAGGTCCACCGCTGCTTGAGGGCGTACGTCAAGTCCTTCTCATTGGCGATGAAATAGAGCGCTCCGGTCTGGGCCTTGTCGGCGAGGATAAAGTCGAGCAATGCATCCAGATCAGGCTTTCCTTCCGCCTTCGCCATCTGCGCCACAGTCTTGCCGTTGTACTTTTTCAGCGCAGGATTGACAACGCCAGAAATGAGTACGCCCGATCCGCCGCCGCTGTCGAAATAGAGATTTTCCCAATCTTTGTGGTCGGCGCCCATCTCGCGCTTGATACGCGCACGAACTTTTGGGTCATGCAAGCGTTCGAGCAGTTTCTCCACTCCGCCGTCGGCCACCCACGGCGGCAGCGCGGAGGCCAGTGCGGTTCCGCCCGCGAGGTAAGGGTATTGATCGGCGCGGATGTCAAGCCCGGAGTCGCGCGCCGCCTGAATCTTTGCGACAATCTGTGGCATTGTGCCCCAACGTGACTTGCCACTCGCTTTAAGGTGGAAGACCTCCACCGGCAATCCAGCTTCATGGCCAATGCGGATCGCTTCATCGAGAGCTTGCATTTCCGTTGCACCCTCGCTGCGCATGTGGGTCGCGTAAATGCCGCCATATTGCGCGGCAACCTTGGCGAGCGCAATCAATTCATCCGTCCTGGCATAGGAGCCGGGCGGATAAATCAATGCCGTGGAAAGCCCCATCGCTCCATCCTTCATCGCCTGCGCCACCAGAGCTTTCATCTGGTCGAGTTCGGCCGGCGTGGGAGCGCGGTCCTCCTCCCCAATCACAGCTTCACGTACCTGCGCCGCGCCAACGTATGTGCCGAGATTGAGCGGCGTCCCGTTCAGTTGAAGGCGGCGGAAGTAGCCATCGAGGGTCGTCCAGTCGACCTTGACATGCAGGACATCCAGGGAGGGTTGGAGTGCTGCAAGCGTCCTTGCGTCCTGCGGCGCGATCGAGCCACCCTCGCCCGTGATCTCGGACGTGATCCCTTGCGATAGCTTGCTCAGCGAGCGGTTATCGACAAGAAGGGCCATCTCCGACTGCCCAAGCATGTCGATGAAGCCAGGCGAAACAATTTGACCGGTTGCGTCAATCACCTTCTTGGCCTGCGCGTCATCGAGTTTTCCGATCGCCGCGATGCGGTTTCCACGAATTCCAATGTCGGCCGCGTACCAGGTACCTCCAGCACCGTCGAGAATGTGACCATTCTTGATGATGACGTCGAAGGGCGCTGCTTCACCCGATGGAGTGGAATAAATTGCCGCTGCAATTTTTCCCAGCGCCTGGCCCACGAGCTTCTCAGGAGCATCCGTATCCTCTGCGGACAATGAAACACGATTGGCGTAGATCGCAAATGCGACGTGGCGGCCATCGGCGGTTGTCATGTAACCCGCCAGACCTTTGCCGGTAAGCATCAAATTCTTATTCAGCGCGTCGTACGCACCAAAGGTGCCAGTTTTGGCAAAGACGTGTCCTGCTGCCGGTGAATTTACTTCTATATTCCAAAGTGTTCCGTCACGGCCAAGAATCGGAAGTGCTTTTTCAAGAAGCTGGAAGTCTTTCTGTTTCGACATGAACGCGAGGTAATGCACCATGAAATCCGGCGTAAAGAAGGCAGATTGCGCGCCGCCCGCTCCATCCCCCTGCGAAGCGCCGCTCAGGTCCAGACCGGCTTTGGCGAGAAAATCGTGTTCGAGATCGAAACCGGCCTGCTCCGCGTCCTGCGTCTTGTGACTGAGCACGGCACCGAGAATGAATGGCATCATGCTGGCATGCAGATTCTGGCTGACCTTCAAGGTCACCTTGACTTCTTCGGAGAGAGGAGGCGAGACGTGCTCCGCAACGACATTTCCATCCGTATAAGAAGCCGCTAATGTTTTGAAATCAGGCTTCCCGCTCGGCGACGAAGTTCCCACCTGGATGCCCTTTGCACGAAGAGCTTCGGCGAAGGCCATCTGAGCGAAGCGGTTCGGTTGCGGAACCGCATAGGGATAAAGGATGGAGGGGCTGTTCAGCGGGAACTTTCCGCTCAGCGTCACAGTATGCGAGCCGTCTGGATTTGTGACGTCCGCCATCGGATTTATATCCGGCTTTGAACCGGCAGGCCCAGTGGTGATCTGGTTGACAAATGTTACATACGTACTTGCTGGCGAAATATGCAGCGTGGCAGCGGCGCCTTCCTTGCTGCCCGGCGCAACCGTCAGGTCTACGATGTTGTCGTTCACTGAGACCGGTGAAATCACGATGCCAGTCCCAAGGTCCCGTTCCCCTTCGGGAAACAGCGTTGCGTCCACCAGAACACGCCCTGCAATACGCTTCACGCCGTGCGCTACGACTTGCGCCGCAAGTTCCTGGACCACCAGCAACGGATCGCCGGGAACGGCTTTGGTGTCGGGGCTGCCGCCATAGGCATGATCTTCGTTCTCGAATGCCAACGCGCCATCTGGCTGAATCCGGCCCGAGAGATTCGGATCTCCGCTCGCTACAAGAACCAAATCGCCCTGCAATGTGCCTTCTGGAGTGACCGGGCCCGTGCGATAGACTCGCGTGTGAAAGCGGTAACCCGGACCGAGAAGCTGAAGAGCGGTGCCTTCCGTCAGCAGCTTGGTTGTTGAGGCTGGCGTGAAAAGCTGCTGGCTGCGAAGCGAGTATATAACTTTGTCTTCATCCAGCGAATACACTTCCACGCCGAAACTTGAATGTTCGTAGACAGGCCTGTGCGTGATTTGATGGATTTGCTCGGCCAACGCGCTCACGTTCTGGGCTGGCATATTCCGCGGCCATATCAGGAACATCGCAAGGGCTGCAAACGAGAACAAAATCGTTTTCTTATTCTTCATCATTGTCATTGGGCCTCATCGACGCGTGGCATTTTCAACTCACGCTGCTTTCTTCATTGCTGCGGCCCCATTCAAATCTTCGAACTTCAAATTCAAAATGGGATAATGTTGCCAGTCCTTGTAATCGAAATGCCACCACTCGAACTCGTACACCTGAAAGCCCTCCGACTCCATCACATGCCGCAGAAGATCGCGATGCCAGCGCTCGAGCGAAGTCCCTCCCGGATAAAAAGGATAGGACCGCTCGGACATTTCATCGTAAACGCCCGTCATTTCGATCGGCTTTCCAGTCTTCAGGTCATAAAGAGTCAGATCCACGGCGCAGCCACGATTGTGCCGCGACCCTTCCTTTGGATCGGCGACGAAGATCCGCTTATCTTCGGGGTTGCATCCCAGAATAGCCTGGAAGTGCATCGTTTATTTCTCGACGCCGAGTCCAAAGATAGAATGCACAGGCCCCGATTGTCAGAGCCAATCCTGCGCCGAATTCAGTCGTAACATACAGTGCTTTGCCAGACGGGTGGGTCATGCGATCGAAGATGGCCTGGATGAATAGATTGTGGCTGGCATGTAACATCGCCGCAGGCCACAAGCTGCCAGATTTGAGCCGGAACCAGCCGAAAACATAGGCAGCACCTATCACCATAAGGGTGAAGCAGGTCAGTGCATAAATTCGTGGCGTACCGGCATTGTAATCGGCAAGCAGCAGTGCAGGATAATGCCACACCGCCCAGATACAACCACTTATAAAACAACCTAAGGTAAAGCCCATACGCTGCACCAGCCGTGGCAGCAGGAAACCTCTCCAGCCGATCTCTTCTCCAAGTGTACGAGCCATCGAGCTAATCACGCCGACAGACGCATAGGTGGGCAGAACCACCAGGAAGGTAATGGTTCGCGACCAGTGGGGGAATCCAAAGGCTGCACCGGACGAAGCAGCAAACGCGGAAAATTGAAAGGAGCCGCTAATGAATGTCCATGTAACCACATAGACAGGAAAGGCATAGAAAATCGGAAGCAGATACGCCCAGACCTCATAACATGTGGGCCGCCAGTTCCATCCGAGACTCGCGATATCGATCCTGAAAAATCCGCAAGTCGCAAAGGCGGCAAATGCCGGACACCACATTAAAAGCGCAGTCATCAGCCCATTGCCTACTCCAAGATGCCCGGAATGGATGATGAAGGAATAGGGCACGCTGCTGAACAAAACCACGCATGCAATGAATGTAAGAATCTGCCTGGAAAGCTGCGAGGTTGTCCGTAAACCATCGTGGTCTGGAGTTGTCATTGGGACTTATTTCCCCTCAGAGAGATGCTGTTGAAAGAACTGCGCCGTCGCCTGATAAGAATGGATGAAATCCTTCCAGAGAAGAAAATCGTGGATTTCATCGGGGTAAACAATTTGCTCAAATGGAACATGGTTGTCGCGCAACCGTTGCGCCAAGTCAACGGTCTGGCTGAATGGAACATTGCGATCATCATCTCCTTGAATGAGCAGGACCGGAGATTTCCAGCGACTCACGGAAGAGTCTGGAGATGATTCCCACGCAAGTTTCTTCGCTTCTTTCAAGTCCGGTGCGGAGGTCGCGCCTTCCTCCCAGTCCGGCAAAAAGACTTCCCAATCGTGCACGCCATGATAATCGACGCCGGCCTTGAAAATGTCCGAGTTGCGCGCCAGGCCCATCGCAGTAAGAAACCCTCCGTAGGAACCACCCCAAAGACCTATGCGGTTCGGATCGACCGTAGGCAAGCTTTGTAGATACTTGGCGCCGGCCAGAACATCTTTATATTCCGCGGCCCCACGCCAGACAGTATTGGGCGCCATGCGGAAGTCATGGCCATACATGATCCCCAGGCGGTAGTTGACGGACAGAACGGTAAATCCGAGGCTTGCCAGATACTCATTCTCGGCATAGGCATAGTGATAGTAGTCCAGGTAATTGAATCCCAGAAGCATTTGACGGGGTGGGCCGCCGTGAGTGTAAATCAATCCCGGACCCGGCTTGGTCTGACCCTTTGGCATAAAAAGCTGACCGTGAATCGTATAACCATCTTCACTCTTAAAGATGACTTGCTTGGGAACTACGAGTTGGGCGCTTGGAAAATCCTTGGACAGAGCATTTTTTGTAACAAGTTCCCGCTTTCCATTTGCGACCTGATAGACCAGCGCTGGAGTGGTTGCAGTCGATCCCAGACATAGGACCGACTTACCATCTCCGGTCTCTACTGGCGTCCATTCGATGGTCTCGCCTTTCGTCAGTGCGGACTGCGCCTTTCCGCCAGCTATGCTTACGCTCCACAGATGGCGGCGGTCGATATCGTCCTGGTTGGAGGAAAACAATACATTTTTCCGATCGGCACTGAGCGACGAATCCTCAATGGAAAAGTCGCCGGGAGTAAGCAGGACAGGTTCGCCACCAGTGGCCGCGATGGAATAAAGATGACTCCATCCATCCTGTTCCGAATCGAATACGATGCGGTTCCCGGCCCCAAAATGGAGGGATGTTTCAGCAAAATTCGGCAAGGAATCTCGCGACTGGCTTCCACTCTTCCAAATGGATTGGGCCTTATAAGTCTGCGCGTCTCCTACCCAGAGACTCCAGGTGATTGTGCGCACCGGGATCAAGGGGCGCTTATCTTCAAAGCCGGGAGTGCGAATAAAAATAACGGATTTACCGTCCGGCGACCAGTGGGGAAACATGTCGCGGTCGACCGAGGGCGCGACGTAATGGTAGGCCTGGACGCTGTCACCAGTAAGGTCGGCGATGACGATCAAGCTGTGGTCCTTGCGATTCACATCCATCACCAGGCGTTTGCTGTCCGGGGACCACTGCGGCGTGGAAACATCTCCTTGCAGATCGGTAAGTTGCTTCGCCTTGACTGCACCGGAGATTGGCGCGATCCATAACTCTTGCTTGGCCGCCCAGACGGCCCATTTTCCATTCGGAGAAATCTTGATGTCTTCACAACCTTCATACGCGCAACCCATATCGCCGAGCAGTCGCGGAACGCCTTTGCCGATGTCCGCCGCCCATACTTGTTGTTTCGGTTGCTGTGGGTCTGTTGTGGAGTTGGCCGAACGCCCCACGGCATTCACTTCCGTGCCGCGCGCATAGACCACGGTCTTTCCATCCGGCGTAAGTTGCAGGGAGGCAATGGGCTGGCCATTATCTCCCTGATACTGCGTGACCTGATGGGGCGCAAAGGATGGGCCAGCAGCGACCCACACATTTGCCGCTCCTTTCAGATTGAATACCCAGGCCACCGTCGATCCTTGCTTCGCGGCGGTAAGTTCAGAAGGAAATGGAGAACTCATGACCTGTTCAATCGTGAAGGACTTGGCGGTAATGGGTTGGCATACAACCCCTGCGGAAACACTGCATAGAAACGCGCATGCCACTGTCGAAGGCCGGAGGAACCGTTTTTTAATCGTCATAAAAATCAGATCTCTGTTTTTAGAACCTGATGCTGAAATGGAGCATGTGCCAATGGAGAAGAAACCAGGAAAACCCAATGCAGGCCACGCCGACCAATCCATAACTGATCCTTGCCAGCCACCAGCTATTTTCCATGTTCCGTAACTGAAAAATGGCATATAGGACAACTAGAGTGCCCAGGCTTCCCAGCCAACCGACAATCTGGATCAGCCGCAGGACGGGATCCAGATGAGAAGAAAAGAGGGCAAAACCTTCCCCTAGTTTGGAAAGAAGAATGAGCCAACCTAGGCAGAACACCACATCCAACAGGCAGACAATGCGCAGGGCGATATAGGACCGCCTCTGTACAGGAGTTAGCACAAGCGGACGATGGTAATGTTTCCGCATCCAGGTGGCAATCGGCCAGGAGAGGACAGCGAACAAAGTGACAATAGGAACAAAGAACAGCAGGACCATATTGAATGATTTGCCGTTTAGGAAAGAAACCCGGTCAAAGACCATAAACGGATAGTCGATGGAAGCACGCAGGCCGCCGTTGGCATTTCGTTGAAACGCCAGCAGACTTTGCCCATCGATCGAGCGATACACCAGCGGAGCGATCTCTTTCCATTGCCTGGGTTCTCCAGCCAGGGTCTTCATATCGTCCGTGAGGATTGTGCCGTCGGGTTTGGCGCTTATCGTCAATTCCCCTAAAAGTTGAGTAAAGCTAAAAATGTTCGTGAATCCGCCACGGCTCACGCTATATTGACCAGCGACCAATTTCGCGTCCTGAACGGCATTGGTGACAGGAGATGCGGCAGGAATGGTATATGGAAAATACCTATCGAGGAACTGGTCCCAGAGGGCATCGCGCGGACTGATCCCTCCCTTGCCTGCACTGTTGTAGGAAACAAAAAAACCAAAATTGGCGTCGGGCATTAAATGCAGATTGCTATGAAAAAATATCGTGTCCCCGCCGTGGCCTATGATCCGGTGGCCATTGCGGCTCTCCTCGTAAAATCCCAAACACATGCCGCTAGTGGCGGGATTTTCTCCATATTGCTGACGCGTGTGCATCTCGGCCACCGTCGCCGGCTGCAGAATGCTGACGCCGTTGTATTCTCCTCCCTGCAAATGAGCGAGCATGAAGTGCGAGATGTCCTCTGCGGTTGTACTCATGCCGCCAGCGCCGGTCGGCAACACAAATTCAAACGGCTGAGGCTTCCCGGATGCCAACTTATAGCCATTCGACATCAGCGGTTTTAGATTGGCTGGCAGAGGCTCGCGGAAGGTTGAGTGCTGCATGTTGAGCGGCCCAAAAATATTTTTCTCGATATATTCGTCGAAAGGAACACCGGAAACGCGCTGCACGATGTAGCTGGCCAGGGCCGCGCCGTAGTTCGAGTAGGCCCCTGTTGTACCCGGCGGAAAAACGCGCGCTGGCACATGCGTCTTCAGGTATTTACCCAGAGGTTCCATGTCCTTCGGATTGTCGACGATCAGGTCCTGGATCGACTCTTCAAATCCCGGCGTATGCGTCATCAGATTGCGCATGGTAATTGGCTGCGGGTAAGTGTCGGGAATTTTGAAATCGAGATAGTCATTCACGTTGCGGTCCAGATCGATCTTCCCTTGCTGGACCAGTTGCATGACCGCTGTCCAGGTAAATAATTTAGAGGTCGATCCCGGGCGGAAGAGAGTCGCATCGGTTGTGACCGGCTTTTTATTCTTGACGTCGGAGTACCCATAGCCCTTGGCATAAAGGACCTTGCCATCCTTAACAACGATCACCACCGCGCCGGCGATGTTCTGCTCTTTGAGCTGAAGCGGCACTACCCCGTCAAGAAAAGCGTCTATATCCTGGGCGGTCATCGCCGCCGGTGTAGAAGGTGTTGGAGCAGAGGTCGAGGCAGAACCCGGCACCTGAACGGCAGGCGGAGGTGCTGGCAATTTGGGACGCTGGCCATCGGCTCGAAGAATAAACGGCACACACAACGCGAGTGTGGTTAACGAAAAAACTATCCCACGATTTAGTTTCACAGCGGACCTCATCCTTTTCTATTTAGAACTGCTTCAGTGCGTCTTATAGTAATCCGGGAACGGTGGCACTGTAGGCTTTGGCAGAGGATTGGCTTTGAGCTTTTCGAGTACCACTTGTACTGCTTTCTCCAATTGCGGGTCGCGGCCCTGACGCCATGCTTTTGGATCCATAGATACCTCAACGTCAGGCGGTATACCTTCGTTTTCAATTCCCCATTTGCCTTCCTTGGTAAAGAAGGCGAGGCTGGGCGCAGTCACCTCTCCGCCGTCGATCAGCGGCGGATATCCCGTAATTCCAACCTCGCCACCCCAAGTCCTTTCTCCGATGAGCATTCCAACATTGTTATGGTGGAAGAACCACGGGATCAGATCGCCGCCTGAACCCGCATAGGGGTTGATCAGCATAGCCTTGGGGCCGAAGATGGCTTCTCCCGGTTCCGTCTGAACAGCGCCGTTCGGCGTATACCAGTAATTCCAGAGTGTCCGCTGCAAATACTGGATAATGTAGTCTGCGGCCTGGCCACCGCTGTTGAAACGATCATCGACAATCACGCCCTGCTTTCCAACCTGTGCGAAGAAGTAGCGGTTGAACGAGGTGATCCCACCTTCCGCGGTGTCGGGTAGATATACGTAAGCGATTTTTCCACCGCTTAACTCGTCGACCTTGCGAAGATTGTCATATATCCAATTACGGCCCCGCAGCGCGATTTCGTTACCTATGGGAACGACGGTCACTTCCCGTGCGTTTGAGCCGTCTGGATTCGGCCCAACCTTCAGTGCTACTTGCTGATCGACGGTATTGAGAAAAAAGCGATAGATGTTGTCGCTGCCATGGATCTCGCGGCCATTCACCGCCAACAGATAATCGCCAGCATTTACATCGACGCCTGGCTCGGTCAGCGGTGCGCGAAGTTCCGGGTTCCAGTTCTCTCCGCTATAAACCGTCTTGAAACGATAGCGGCCATTTTCGATTGTGTAATCCGCGCCCAGCAAGCCGACGCCAACTGGGGACGGACTGGGAATATCTCCGCCTCCTGCGAACGTATGCCCGGTGGAGAGCTTCCCCAGCATCTCCCGAAAAAGATAATTGAGATCTTCCCTGCTCTTGATGCCCGGGAGATAGCGGCCATATTCTTTTTCGGAGTCCGTCAGATTCAGGCCAGCGTAGTTGGAAGCATAAAAATAGTCGCGTTCGATGCGCCATACTTCGCGATACATCTGGCCCCATTCTTCGCGTGGCGCCACCCAGACCTGCATCGCATCCATAGTAAGCAGCCCCTGGCCGGGCTTGACCGGCGCAGCAGTTGAAGCGATGCCCCATTTGTCACCCTGCTGAAATAGAAACTTCTCGCCATCGAATGAAACCGAGATTCCCTGAATACCTGCCAACAATTGTGTGACTTGACGGTCCGCCAGGCTGAATTTAACCAGCGTGGACCGATGGGTCTCTGGCGATGTCTGGAGCAGAAAAATTTCTCCCGCCTTGCCTGCCTGCAACATCGTATAGTTGGCTGCGGGAATCGGCAGCGCCAGGATGCGTTGACTGATGCGGTCGATATCGATCTGGACAGCGGCGCCGTTATCATCTTTTGGTTTGGCGCCCGGTTTCTCCTGCGCTGCATTGGCCTTAGTGGCTGCCGCAACTTTTTCTTCGTCGCTTTGCGGTGCCAGGGGGGAAGGAAGACCTTTGCGCAATATCACGACATAAACGCTGCGGGTCACCCGGAAAGGATCGCTTGTCATGTCCAGCGCGAAGCTCGCTGGCCCCGCATTCGTACTAGCTGTGAAGAAAAGATATTTCCCGCTCTTGTCGAAAACGGCATGTTCCGCGTCGCTCAACCCATCCGTGACCTGCATGGCCTTGCCAGTTTCCAGCGAATAGACGAACACGGCCCGCAGACGGTTTTTGAGCAACTTGGTATAGACGATCCAACGGCTGTCCGGCGACCAGGCGGGATTCAGGTTCTGGCCAAATTCGAAATAAAAATCCGTGTCCACCTTGACCGGTACTGGATGATCCAGATCGAGATACCAGACATTTAACCTCTTATCGGTGTACACCAGCTTCCGACTGTCCGGGGACCACGCAAGTTGAAAGAAGTACGACGACAGTTTTCCCAAACCGATCGAACGTGCGGGGCCCATGCCATCCTGGCTCTTAATATCCAGTGTGTATTCCCCTGACTCATCCGAGAAATAGGCGATCGATTTTCCATCTGGGGACCACGCAGGCGAACGGTCGGCGACCCCTGGTGAATTTGTGATGTTCCGAATGCTCCCTTTCTCCGCCGGTACGGTAAGAATTTCACCATGCGCCTCAAACACAGCGCGTGCGCCGGTTGGAGAAATTCCAGAATTCAAGATGTGGTCGGCTACCTTTTCAAAATGAGAACGAGTCTGCGGGAAGTCGCCGGCGATCGTTACGTGGACTTCGTGCTGATGCCCGCTAGCAAGATCGTAAAGATGGAGCGACCCGAACTGCTCATACACGATCGCGCCGGGCCCGGCGGAGGCGGACATAATGTCCATGCCGGAGTTCTCGATCGCCTGAGAAACTTTTTTCGTAGCGGTGTCGTAGACATAGAGCGAGATTGGCTCCGTGCGCGCCGAAAGAAAATAAATTTTGTTCCCGACCCACATCGGGTTGAAGTCGCTTGCGTTTTCGTGGGGGACCTTGATGACGCTGGAATCTGCCAGGTCCGCGATCCAGACCTGCGGTGCAAGTCCGCCGTGGTAATGCGCCCAGTATGCATGTACAAGAACGTTCTGACCGCCAAAAAAAATCTCGCGCGGTAGGGGCGTATAAGCCAGGTGGCTTCCATCCGGCGAGTAAGACGCCTGATACCCCATCGGCAGCGGCAATGTCTTTGCGAAACCGCCGTGGATGGAGATGGTATAAAGCTGCTTATAACGCATAGAAAAGCTATCGCGAAGAGATTGGAACAAAACATTCTGTCCGTCCGGCGTCCAACCCTCCACTATGTCCCATCCGGGACTATAGGTCAGTTGGCGCGGTTGGCCGCCTTCCGCAGGCATCACATAAACGTTGGGGTTCCCGTCGTATCTCCCCGTGAAGGCGATCAACTTCCCATCGGGTGAAAATTTCGGGTTGGATTTATCGCCCGGCCCGCTGGTTAGTCTTATCGCGGCGCCTCCTTCGCGGCCCACCCGCCACAGATCGCCTCCGTATGCAAACACGATGCGGGTAGCGTTCAACGTCGGTTGCTGCATCAGCAGCGGTTTTTCGTTTTGGGCCTGCGCCCCCATGCCGACAAAGAGAGAGGCGACCAGACAAAATAAGATCTTATTCATTGCTGCCCTCAAGTAAGACTTAGAAGTTGATTTTCAAGGCCAACTGCATAATCCTTGGGGCAACCGCAGTGGTAGTAATCACGCCGAAAGTAGGTGAATCCAAAGCCAGGCCTGGATCGCTGAATTGCGGCGTGTTGAAGGCGTTGAACAGTTCGGCGCGGAATTGGACGTCCGCACTCTTGCTACGCACGTTAAATGGAAACGTCTTCGCCATTGCAAAGTCCACATTGTTTTGCGCTGGGCCAAGCAGCAGCCCAGGCTTTGAATTGCCGAACCCGGTTGCGACCCCATCGGCACCCACGACAGGATAAGTCGATGTAAAACAATTCGTATTGAAGTAATTATTCAGCTTGCTGGTCACCGATCCGCGAGTGCCAAGCTGAGAGCTGGTACAGGTAGGCGTCAGTTCGGCAAAATCCTGGTCCGTACTATTGATGCCAAACGCATTGAGAGCATTGGTATTGGTGGCATAAAGAAAATGCCCGGACTGAATCGTAATCACGCCAGTCGCTGCCCAGCCTCCCAGAGCTTCGCCCGTCAGCGACGTCGTTCGGAAGTGTGTGGGGATCTGGTACACGAAGTTCGCAACCAGCCGGTTGGGACGGCTGAAATAGTCCGGCCCATAGTCCGCACTTGGGTCGTTCTGATTGCCTTCCCTGGTTCCTCCATTCGGGCCAGTCGAGGCCGCAAGCGTGTCGGAGAGACTGCGCGACCAGGTATATGCAACCTGGACTTCCGAACCGTTCTGGAAACGCCGGGTAAAATTCGCCAGCAGGGCATTGTACCAGGAGGAGCCAGTCGATTCGATTTGATTGAAAGTGCTCGTATTGAATCCCTCGACCGGGACCCGCAATGGAATATTCGCGAGCGTGTTGTCCGTTTGTCCACGGATGGGACTGGCGGGGCTGGCCGACAGGGCCTGGTCTGGCAGGCGGGTAATCAACAGGTGCTGTCCTCGCGTGCCCAGATATCCAACCTCCAGCACTGTGTTCCTTGCCAGCTCCGCCTGCGCATTCAGGCTGTAGTGCTGCACCACCGCTGGACGAAAGTTGTTTGCGTAGGCGAACAGACTGAGCGCTGTGGTCGGCGAGTACGGCGTGAAGAAAGGAAATGTGCCGGTGAATGGCGGGAGTGGGGTGGCCCAGTTTGCCGCTGCATTGCCCGCGCCGACAAATTCGCGGAGTTGCCCAAACGGAGGATTGAGAAGCAATTGAATATTCGGTTGACCGGTTGCCGTTTCGTGAAAGATCCCGTAGCCTCCGCGCAGCACCACGCGACCGGTTTCCGGAAGCTGCCAGGCAAAGCCCACGCGCGGGTTGAGGGTATTTTGACCGTCCCCCGCATAAGGTAGCTTGCCCGGTGCTCGTGTTACGCCGGGCGGAGGTGTTCCGCTGAAGTTCGAGGCGACCACAAAGCCCTGCAACGATCCGCTCGCCGGTGGGTTAGGATTGGCGGTCGTGATATTGAAATTCGAGCCGCGTCCCATCGCATCCGAAATGTCTCCGATGCGCTCATACCGGAAACCCAGGTTGAGGGTCAAACGCGGCGTGACCTTGTAGTCGTCCTGCGCATACGCATGGTAGTCGAGTGTGCGCCATTTCCGTGAGTCCTCATTTGGAAAATCGATCGAAAGATACATATTGCTGAATGGGGTCCCATTTTGCGCCGCACTCTCGCCGAGCAACGCGTCGGGATAGGTGCCGAAAAGCAAGCCTCCAAGGAACGTCAGGGTATCTAAGTTGTACTGGGCGCGTGTTACCCCGCCGCCGAAACGGAACGCATGGTTTCCATGCGTCCACGATACGGTGTCCTGGTACACAAAGGTATTGAGTGCGAGACGCAATGTCTGCCCATTTCCTCCCAGCGTGATGCCCCCAAGAAAATTGATCTCCGGCAACGTGTCGAAGGACGGGACTGCCGCGCCGATATCGGAATAATGGAATGCCTCCTGCTGGGCCGTGTCGACCCAGACACGGTGGAACCCAAACTCCGCCTGATTGAGAAGATTGGAGCTGAAAACGTGGTTGTTAATGATCGACAGGTTGCGGAAGTGATCGGGTTCGTCCAGCGGGAACCCCGGGGCTGTTGCGCCACCGAGATTGGCAAATGGAAATGTGTAAGCCTGCTCGCTGTTGGCGAAGAAGAACCGCACCTGCCATTGGCTGGCCGCCGACTGCTCCCAGTCCCCATTGGTCATGAACTGGTCTTCATTGAAGTGACAGGCTTGGCTGATCGTGCTGACTCCCTGACCGGCAAACGGCAGGGAGGTATCGATCCGCTGCGGCGTGGGAACGATATATTGTCCGTTCGGCAGCTTGAGATTGAACAGGGCCAACGCCTGCGGCGCGATATTGGAGCCGTTGGGAAGCACAGTCGCCCCTCCGGGAATTCCAAGTTCCTGGGTAAACGTAGGCTGCCCGGCAAACAACGCGCCTAAAGCTGCCGCGGAACGATCATTGGTCAGCGGCGGTGTATTCAATGCGGTAGAACATTGCGGATCCAGACCATTGAGCTGGCGCGTGGATTGGTAGGAAACAAAGAAAAATGCCTTGTCGCGCTTGACCGGTCCACCTAACGTCATGCCCGGTTGGTTCTGGCGCAGGACGGCACGGGGTTGGTCTTGCTGCTTGCGGAAAAAATCGTTTGCGTTGAGAGCTTCGTTGCGGAAGAACTCCCACACGGAGCCGTGAAATTGATTGGTGCCCGTTTTTGTGACCACGTTGACGTTGGCCCCGGCATTGCGCCCATACGAGGCATCGTACTGGCTGGTCTGGACCTTGAACTCCGCAATCGTGTCGGGGTTGGGAATGGCGACGCCGCCAGTGAAAGCCCCGCTGCCACCGAGATTGTTGATTCCCACGCCATCCATCTGAAAATTGTTTTCCGACCAGGCTGTACCCGCCGCAACCGGATTGTCCGTTGTGGCTCCGCCGCCGCCGCCGCCGCCGCGTCCGAATTCAGCCGCGTTGGTCACTTCGGAGGCGACGCCGGGCGACAGGGTAATGATCTGCGTATAGTTCCGTACGGCGAGAGGAAGATTGCGCACCATCTCCCCCGTAACCACAGATCCGAGCGTGCTGGATTGGGTCTCAAGCAGTTGACCGGCCGCCTGCACTTGCACCGTCTGCTTGGTCGAGCCAACCTTGAGCCTGACATTGACAGCCGTGATCTGCGTCACATTGACCGTGATATTTGCGAAGTCCGACGTGTCGAACCCCTCTTTTGTAATTTCCACCCGGTAACGACCCGGCTGCAAAAGCTGAATCGCGTAATCGCCGCTCGAACTGGATGTGACCTGACGGACCAGCCCCGTGGCCAAGTCTGTGGCCGTAATGGAAGCCCCGGGAACGACAGCGCCAGAAGGGTCGCTGACCACTCCCGTAATTGCGCCCGTACCGGAGATCTGGGCAGGCAGTGGACAACTCAGAATGAACAACCCAAACAGAACCGACACGAGTTGAATAGGGCGGAACGCAGAATATCGGACCATTGAAGCGCCTCCTGGCAAAGCAAGCGAAACACGCCGTTTCGTGATGGGGAATTTGGAAACATGCGTTACACATTCGAGATGTTGAATGTAAAACAGTCTCGCGCCTAGCATCCGCAGTGTCAACATAATTATTTTTCTCCTTTTTTTCATTGGTATTCGGCATGGCCATTGGAGAGCGGCCAATGTGAAGTTTTTGTTTCATTTATGCAGATTTATGCAGTCTTGCCTGTGTTCCCGGAAAAAAGTGGGCACTTTCATGCCTGGGAATGGGTTTCCCTATTGACCTCTCGCCGAGTCAAATCTCTGCACAAGCGCCGGATTTGTTTGCCCAACAGATAGTTAGGTAAACCTTAAGCGACGTGAGGCGTTACGGCCAGCGATGGGAAATGGCCAGCGTCCGCTCGAAGGTTCAATGGAAATCCAGTCAATATGCATTCTTATGTTTCAAGCATTTTCTGCTTCTTCTCGATTGCAGTATTTGCCGATTCAGCTTGACGCAGAGAGAGGTTGCGGAGTAATTTTCAGGCTTGACTTCCATTTGTCATCGCGTGCATTCCGCAAATCCTGAAACGTTCGTTTCATTTCACTTTTTATCCATGCTGGAGAGATTATGAAAATCGTAGCGATTCATGCACGCGAAATAAGCATGCAATTGGTAGCGCCATTTGAGACAAGCTTTGGCGTGGTCCACAATCGCCGCATCCTGCTTTTAAAGCTTCACTCGGAGGACGGCAGCAGCGGCTGGGGCGAAGTGACGGCAGGCGAGGGCCCATTTTATAACCCCGAAACCACAGATACGGCCTGGATCGTGCTCCGGGATTTTCTCGTGCCCTTGCTCCTGGGAAAGACCTTCGAGGCCCCGGAAGCGGCCCTGCGCGCCATGGAACCTGTGCGCGGCCACGAAATGGCAAAGGCCGCGCTGGAAAACGCAGTATGGGACGCTTTCGCCAAGGGCCAATCGACAAGCCTGAGCAAGCTGCTCGGCGGCACTCGGACCGAGATTTCAAGCGGCGTTTCCCTTGGAATCCATCAGGACACCGGCAAGCTGCTCGATAGAATTGACCAGGAGCTTGCCGCCGGATATCAACGAGTGAAGCTGAAAATCAAGCCGGGCAAGGACATTGAGGTTGTCAGCGCCGTCCGCAACAAATATCCGAAGATCGCCCTTACTGTGGACGCGAATTCAGCGTATCGGCTTGCAGATATTGCTTTGCTCAAACAACTGGACGCATTCAACCTGACTTATATTGAGCAGCCGCTGGAATGGAATGAAATTTACCAGCATGCAGTATTGCAGCGGCAGCTCAACACGCCGATATGCCTGGACGAATGTATCCATAATCTGCGCGATGCGGAGGCTGCAATTGAACTCGGCGCATGCAAGGTCATCAATATCAAGCTGGGCCGCGTGTCGGGCCATACCGAGGCACGCAGGATTCAAGCCTATTGCATGGACCATGGCGTACCGGTCTGGTGCGGCGGAATGCTGGAGTCTGGAATTGGCCGCGCCCACAACATCGCAATGTCATCGCTGCCCGGTTTCGTATTTCCGGGAGATGTTTCCGCCAGCAAGCGTTATTGGGAGGAGGACATCATTTTGCCCGCAGTCGAAGTCAGCGCACAAGGTACGATCCGAGTGCCGAATTCCCCAGGAATTGGTTTTACTGTGAATGAAAAGCGTATCGAGAAGCTGACCGTCCGACAGGAAGAGTGGAAGGCCGTACCATCTGTAAGCGGAGTTCCCGTGAGCACGATTTAAGAAATCGCAATGTTGCAAAGCCACAATCATCCTGCTGCCGCTCGTTAAAAAGGAAAACAAGATGACACCGAAATTTTCCAGATTCGCCTCCATCTCGATTTGCATTCTGCTGCTTGCCATTGGATCGAACTGCGTTGCCCAGCAGCAAGATTTTTCGTCACTCGATCATTACATTCAGACCACGATGCGGGAATGGAAGGTCCCCGGAGTTGCCGTTGGCATCGTACAAGGAAATGCCCCTGTGTATTTGAAGGGATTCGGCGTTCGCAATGTTCAGACACGCCAGCCGATAACTCCCGACACATTATTCGACATTGGCTCCTGCACCAAGGCATTTACTTCAGCCTCGATTGCCATGCTTTCCGATGAAGGCAAAATGAACTGGGATGACAAGGTGGACAAGTCCATCCCTTTCTTCCACCTTTATGATCCTTTAGCGGATGAAAATGTGACCTTGCGCGATCTCTTGACGCATCGCACAGGCTTGCCAGGTGCGGACCTGCTTTGGTACGGCGCGCCTATTTCCAGGGAAGAAATTGTGCGCCGTGTCGCCTACATCCATCCCGATGCCGGGTTTCGCTCCATCTTTCAATACCAAAACGCAATGTATGTCACGTTAGGTTATGCCGTGGGCAGCGTGTCCGGCGGCACTTGGGATGGCTTCGTGAAACAACGCATCTTTCAGCCACTAGGAATGAACGAGTCGGACACGAGCGCCATCGATGCTCAAAAGTCGCCCGATTATGCCAGCCCGCACGAACTGCACAATGGAAAAGTAGCAGTCATAGCCTGGAAAAATATCGACAATGCAGGGCCTGCAGGCTCCATCAATTCAAGCGTTCGCGATATGGCGAAATGGATAGCACTGCAACTGAATGACGGGGTTTTCAATGGCAAGCGTTTGATTTCGTCCAAAAATATGCAGGAGATGCACACACCGCAGATTGTGGTCCCTGCCGGGGAAATTCCAACCGTGTTCTTTCCGGATTCCATGCAGTTGAGCTACGGTTTCGGCTGGTTTATCCAGGATTATCATGGGCATCAATTGATTCTCCATCCCGGAGACATCGACGGATTTGAAGCACTCACCGTGCTTATACCGGAGATCCACACAGGCTATGAGGTGCTAGTGAACCTCGGCGGGGATTCCTACCGCCAGGCGCTCGGATACCATATTGCGGACGTGTTGTTGCATCTGCCCGAGCAGGATTGGAGCGCTCATTTTCAGGCGAACGATGCAAAATTTGAAGCGGAAGAGAAAGCGCAGACCGCGTCCTGGGAATCTAAACGAAATCCGAATACGCACCCCTCCCACGATTTAAGCGCGTACGTTGGGACCTTCGATAATCCGGCTTATGGAGATGCCGACATTCTGATGGACACCGGCCACCTTGCGCTACGCTTTCACGCCACAACTTCTCAGCTCAACTACTTTCAATACGACACATTTTTGGCCAACTTCGGTAGTGATGAAGACGAGCCTCAGCGTTTAACATTTTCCCAGAATGCAGATGGAAATATCTCTGGATTTGAACTTGCAGGTATTCACTTCCAACGCCACAAAAAATAATCTCCAAGGACCATCTCAACCCAATGACTCGATGTGCAATTTCTTTACCGCAACAAGGGGAACGGTACATTTGAAGAAAATTGGGCTCCCGCTGGCCGCAAAGCAGGCCGTCACACTCGTGCCGTAGGCCGAGCTGCCTGGTGCGCTCTCCAGCGAAGCATTCTTTCTCCGAGTGACAAGGCAGAGTGATATTCTCGACGCATGTTTCTCCATGCGAAGACAGCCGCATTTGCATTTTTTCTTGCGCTGTCTCTTCTCACCCAACAGCAAGCCCCGAAGCAGCCGCCCCTCCTTTCGATTCAAGGATTGGGCCCATCTGCAGTCCAGCTTGATGGCCCCTGGCAGTTTCACCTGGGAGATGATCCGCGCTGGGCCTCATCGTCATTCGATGATTCTGGGTGGGAAACTATAAACGTTGCCAGTTCCTGGGGCAGCCAAAGTCATCCTGGTTATACGGGTTATGCCTGGTACCGCCGCCATATAAAAATCGACACCCTGGCTGGCGATAAATCTACTTACGCCCTGCTGATGCCGCAGGTTGACGACGCCTACGAAGTCTATTGGAACGGCAAGCTGATAGGAAGTTATGGCAAGCTTCCTCCGAGTCCGTATTGGTACTACACTTCCTTGTTCCGCAGATTTTCTGTGCCGATAGCTGATTCAGGAACCATCGCCATCCGTGTCTGGAAATCTCCTCTCCTGTTTGTCGATCCCGACTCACTCGGTGGCATGAATGGACCGCCGCTCCTTGGCGATTCCGATACAATCGCGGCACAACTGGCAGCGATCAGCGCGGGAACCTCGCAGCAGTTCTTGTACGACTACACCCTGATCATTCTGTACGGGTTCGTCACGATGTTCAGCCTCGTGCTTTGGAATCGGGACCGTGCAGTCGAGCTCTTTCTCTGGCTGGCCATCTTTACCGCGACGCCAATTCTTCTCTTCATCATTCAGGGTTTTTTCCCCATACCGATTTCGATCTCTTATGGGTGGGGTCGAGGACTGAATCAGCCAATTTACGCACTGAATCACATCTCTCTTTGGTTCCTACTGCTCTGGCTGCTGCAGCTGAATGAAAATCGGGTTCTGGTTCGCTGGACGCAGGGACTGGCGATCTGCACATTCGCTGCGGGCCTTCTGGACGGCGTCTTGGCGTTTTTCTGGGGAAGC
Organism: Acidobacteriaceae bacterium; assembly: GCA_027306695.1. Lineage (GTDB taxonomy): Bacteria > Acidobacteriota > Terriglobia > Terriglobales > Acidobacteriaceae > JAKAAZ01. The sequence goes on along the minus strand of DAHUZH010000005.1, from coordinate 12,096 downwards.
GCCGGTCTCAAAATGCAGTGGGCAGATGCCATTCTGACTGTATTGATCTTGCTGGTCGAGGTTTTTCCATTTGTACTCATCGCATTCGGCTTGCGGCAGAGTCTGGAGACTTCGCGCTGGCTGGTCGCTCTTAGCGCGCTTGTATCACAGATGATCGACACCATTGCCGATGCCTGCGCAGCGGGGCAGCGATTCACACACTGGACCCTTTTCAAAATAGTCAACACGCCGCTCTTTACGATCTATGGTGTGGCCTTTCGAGTTGCGGACCTGGCTGCGATCACGCTTTTCATCTCGATCTTGTATGCCGTCTACCGATACACCGTGGAACAGCAGGCGCGGCAGAGTGTGCTGGAGCGGGAGATGCATAGTGCACGGGAGATCCAGCGGGTACTGATTCCAGACACGCTGCCGTCGCTGGATGGGTTCGCAGTCACCAGCGCATACCAGCCCGCGCTGGAGGTCGGCGGAGACTTCTTTCAAATTATCCGCGAGGAAGAAGGATCGACGCTTGTGGCCCTGGGGGACGTGAGCGGCAAGGGATTGAAAGCAGCGATGACCGTGTCGCTAATCGTTGGCGTTCTGCACTCGTTGTCGGACGCAAGAGTTAGCCCTGTGCAGATGCTCGAAAAACTGAATCACTGTCTGTGCGGTCGGCTACAGGGCGGCTTCGTCACCGCTGTGATTTTGCGGCTGCATAAAAACGGCCAGGTTACGCTGGCGAATGCCGGCCATCTGCCGCCGATTCTGAATCAGCGGGAGCTTGAGATCGAGGGGTCTTTGCCACTTGGCCTCTTGCCCTTTGCAACGTATGACGAAGTCTGCATTCTGCTGCACCCGGGAGACCAGCTGAGCCTCTATACCGATGGAGTACTTGAGGCCCGTAGTACTACGGGAGAACTCTACGGCTTTGACCGGCTGCACACATTGTTTGCATCCCGGCCATCTGCGCAACAGGCAATGGACGCCGCTGTTGCCTTCGGTCAGGAGGACGACATCACCGTCCTGACGTTCACTCGGCTGGCAGCCTGGGAACAATCCACTACTTCACTGGTTGCGCCATTGCTTGAGCCTGGCACTGCAAATTCCTGAACGGATTGTATTATTGTTTTCGTTCTCCAGCATTTTCACAGATAGCGTAATGTTTGTGTGCCCAATTCTGGCTAATCTTCCCGTCTGGCGCTATGCACCTCAGCTTCCATCCCGACCACTACGCCAAACCCACCGGCTTTGGGCCGATGGGTTTGGCGAGAAACGACTTGCTGTTCATTTGCAGCTCAAGCGAGCACGATCACCGGGAATCCCCCCATTACTAGAAAGTAAGCGTTACCGGTGCGGACAGGTTTCCTGAATATACAGCACTCACTGTATACGTGCCGTGAAGTCCACTGGTGCTGAAATGTGCGACCCCACTTCCGGTCAGTTTTGCCGATTGGTAAGGTGCAATACCGAGATACAACTCGACGAAGCCGGTCGCCGGATGGCCGGATATGGGAGAGACGCTGACATCGATTTTTGAGTTCTGCTGTGTGATCTGGATCCCCGGGTCATACGCGATGACAGTGTAGTTGACGGACTTGATGGAGGACTGGTTGCCGGCAGCATCGACAGCCTGGACGTTATAAACCTGGGCACCAGTCTTGGAAGTGTTTACGGAGCTACTGAGCTGACCAGTGTTCAGTGTTGTAGAGGTGGGCGAGAACGTGGATGTCCCACAGGTGATCACTCCAGAACGGTCATCCGTGCAGCTATAGGAAGCCGTAACAGATTGGCCCTGAATGTAGTCACCCAAGATTAAGGTATCGGCAGCCGGGGACAGCGTGGGTCCTGTGCTCACTACAGGCAGAACTGTGTCCACATTGATGGGATAGGTGTAATAGGAGGTAGACCAGCTACTCGATAGGTCCTGTGTGAATTGGTACTCCTTGGTTCCAGCGCAATCCTCTGCGAAGTAGTGAACGAGATAATTGCCATCCGCAGGTACGGTCAGGGTCTCGTTTGGCGTAGCGAAAAGGACTGCGGGAGGATCGGACGGGTTGGCTTGAAGTGGGCAAGTAACACCGCTTGGGACGGTGGTGTCCGTAGGTGCGGGTGTTGAAGGTGTGGGTTGAACGCTACTCGCCGACGAGATTCCGTACGTAATGCTCAGTATCGGTGAGGCGATAAAACTGGTTGCGCCAGGAAGTTTCGTACTGGTCAGCACAGGCGGCTGGCTGGAGAGCGTCACAATTGGACTGCGAGTATTGACCCAATTGCCCGGATGCTGGTTCTGGACGGTGACTGTGGTCAAGTCTTCAGGAACTCCAGTGACAGGAATGAAGGTGGAATTGGGGTGCGATGTAGATCCGCTCGACGTATACAGGCCGGGACCGCTGAAGCTGGCGAGCAAATTCTGGGGGCAGGGCAGGTCTTGCAGGCCAGATGCTGGATCGAACGTACAGGGCCCACCAATCCAGCCTTCGCTGGCCATCAGGAACCCGATCCCTTCATGAAACGTAGGGCCCGGGCTACCATTTTTGGTAGTAGTAGAAATGTCTGGCAGCGTGAAGCTGGGGCCGTCAAATACATCTTGAAAAAGTTCATTGGGCAGTGAGGAAACCGGGCACTGGGCGCCGCTCGGGGTGGTGCTTGTACCAGACGTACACTCCAGAGTGTAGAGCGTGCAAGCAGGTAGGCCGTTGAACAGTTCTCCCGTGTGAATCATACAAGAGGACGTCGCGAAGGAGGTATTTAGAACGAGGGTCGTTTGAAACGTAGTGGGATCCACGGAATTGTCTGTAATATAGGGGACCGTTCCGGAGGTGAGGGGTGGTAAGCTTCCCGCCGTCTGAGCCTGCGAGAGATCATAAATAAACTTAAATTTTTGGCTTGGCGTCGAATCGATGGGATAGTTCTGCGTTAAGTTCGTTGTCGAAATCGTGTTTCCAGTGAAGTTGACCTGGCCTGAAACTCCCAATTGCGTGCAATTCGTGTTCAGGTAGAGAGACGAGCTGGCGAGATAGTCTCCCAGGTTGACGAGATCGAATCTGGCCTGTTGTTGGCCGGCTACAAGATAACTGCTGATGTCGAGGGGTGCAACGCCATACGTACCGACAAAGTTGTCGGGATCCAGACCGACCAGGTTGCCTACGGCGGATGAAAAGCCTGAGTTGTAGCATTCTTGCGAGTGCTCGGTTCCGCTGCTGGATGAGGAGGTCGAAGTCCCGCCGCCGCAGATATCCACTGGAGTTCCTCCGGTCGTCCCAGATATACCTGGAGTAACAGTGAGATTGATGTAGTTGTCGACTAAAAGATTTGCATTGGTCGTGCCGGTGGAGGGCGTGGAGGTGAGCACAGCCTGGATGGGAGTAGCAGCGCAATTCAGATTCACCGTAGAGGTATTGAAATCGACCGGGGGGGAGTTTTTATTGGGTTGACCCGAGGTGTTGCTTGGAGCCAGCCGCACATAGACAGGGGTAAATACTGTAATGGAATTTTGAGCTGTCATCGCCGGGCAAACCAAAGCCATGCATACGACAACCGAGGCATAATGGAGAATCGATGATCTTTTCATTTGAATATAACTCCCGAGGTTTTTCCCGGCGGATTCTGGTGTGCAATCCGTTCCGGCGAGACCTTGCGCTGTTGTGCATCTCATGTGGGTTAGGCGTCAATCTAGTTAAGAAACCAGCGGGAGGGGGAATCCGACCGTTATTTAGGCTGAAAACCTATGAAAACAAAATTAATGTAGAGAGATTTCGAGTCCGTGTCAACTTAAAAATTAAATTCCGCATGGGTGACGTCAAGCTGCTTGTGGAAAATCGCGGAGGGTGCGGGTTATCAAAACGCGAGTGGCTGCTTGGGCTTGGATCAGCACTTCTCGATCGGGGTTGAAGTCCGGGGAAGGGGAATTAGGGTGGCAGCCCATTGACTTCACATCTTTCAATTTGCTTGGAAATAGAAAGATAGCAGCTCTTGAAAATCTGTTTCTGTGTCAAAGAACGCTGTCAGGCAATATCACTTGAAATCGATACTGATTTGAGGTGGAGCGGGGGCAATGGCGATCGAAGGTTCGCAGGTGCGTGCAGGAAAATCGCTGCTCAGACGAGAACAAGTACGGGGCCGAGAGCGCGAATCTGTTGCTGTAATTCTTCGGGAAGGCCGGTATCGGTGATGACCTTGTCGATTTCGCTGAGCAGCACGATGCGGCACAGGCTGCGGCGTTGGAATTTACTGGAATCGGCCACCAGTATCTTCTCGCGGGCAATGCGAACCATGGCCTGGTTCATGCGGGCTTCCGCCATGTTCGGAGTGCAAATACCGAAGTTTATGTCGCAGGCAGCAGCGCCCAGGAAGAATTTATCGGCAGAAAAATGTTCCAGCATTTCTTCCGCAAAATGGCCAACAATGGAAAGTGAGTCGTCACGCAGCGTTCCACCGGCAATAATCAACTGGATGCCGCGCACACCTAAGGAACCTCTGCAAACGTCTGCAAGCCGCGTCATTCTTGAATAGACTGAAGGCATGAAGGGAATGGCGCGTTCTCAGCAGACGTTTGCAGAGGTTCCTTAAAGTGCGCTCTGATTTGCGCCCCAATTCGTTTTCAAACAAGAGAGGTGGCCGCTTCTGAAGCAGATCGAGAGACCATATCTGGGTTTAGCGCGGTTTTCAGGGAAAATTTCTTGCCATCACGGACAAGGCCAGCTTTGATTAGCCGAAACGATCACGCTGTTTGCTAAGACCAACCGTCGCATGTACAGAGCATACCAGCTCAATGCTGAAATAAATTGATCCATATTCCCAGTAGATGAAAGTGTCAAGCAATTTTAGTGCGTTCTCCCGAAGGAGCGTCTGAAAATTTCGCAAATCTACTCCATGGAAAAGCCAGGCCTAAAGGGCATGGCATCTACCCGTCATTTGGTTTGCGGCGTTTTGTACAGGACATAACCATGCTGAAGCTGGTTCTGCTGCTCGGTCAGGCTACGCGCCTGTTCGTCTTCCCGGTCCGCCTGCAGCTTCTTGCCTAGCCGCGTCAGCAGCATGGCGTAGAAGCGGTGTGCCGCAGGGTAATTAGGAGCATCGACAACCGCCTGGCTTAGGTAGCGCTCAGCGGATGGATAGTCCTTGGCGCGATAAGCAAGGATGCCCATCCCAGTCAGCGCGCCGCCATGCGTTGGATCCCGCTGCAACACTTTCTCGTAGTCGGCTCTGGCCTCGGCATCTTCATGCCGGTCGAACGCAATCTCGCCCAGCTCATACCAGCTTTCCGTCTGTTGTGGCTCCAGTTTGAGCGAGCGCTCCAGTTCCAGCTTAGCTTCATCGTCCTTCACCATCATGTGCAGCAGGAGACCCAGGCCGTAGTGCGCTGTGGCGTCATCCGGACACATCTTCAAATACGCGCGTAGATCGGCCTCCGCCTGCGGCATCTTCTGCTCGTCCAGCTCGACATGCGCCAAACCGTATAAGATTTTTGGGTCATCCGGCGCGAACTTATGCGCCTGCTCTAGCGCTGCTTCCGCGTCGCGGTAGAGATGCATCGAATTGGCCTGAATACCGAAGTCCATGAGCAGGCTTGGATCGTTTGGAACATACCTCCGCGCCCGCGCCAAAACGGCCAGCGCCGCATCCATCGCTCCCGCGTTACGCAACGACAGCGCTTCGGCAGCGGCTGCCTTCACCTCGCCTTTCCGCGCAACTTCGTCCTGCGGATGTGTTGTGAGCACGGCTTCAAACGGCTTCATTGCAGCATCCGTTGGGGCCACCGCAGGTTGCTCCGATACGCTTTGGCGTGACTGTGCGTCAGTAAGCAAGACCAGACCAAGCAGCATCATCGAAAATGTAGCAGTTCGCCTCATTGAATATGACCGCTCTGCGACTTCGATCCGTAGAGCTTTGCGCTAAGAGTAAATTGCTCTTTGGCCTGCGCCTGCTCCCCGGCCTGGCGATACAAGCGCCCTAGTTGATAGTGCGCCTTGGGATCATTCGGCGCGAGCGTGACCGCCTGCTCCAGCTCATGCACTCCTTCCGTAATTTTGCCAGTCGCAGCTAAAGCGCGGCCCAGCATCGCGTGGCACTCGGCACACTTCGAGTTCGCTGCAATAGCGGACTCAAGCTGTGGTACGGCCTCCGCAGCGCGATCCTGATTGAGCAGGAAGGTCCCGTAATTGAGATAAGGCCACTCGCCGGAGGTGTGGTTTTTGCGAGCCAGTTCGACTGCCTTGCGGTACTGCCGATCTGCCGCCGATGGGCGATTTTCTGCGTCCAGCGTGAGCGCCAGATTTTCAGGCACACGCACATCGCCCGACATCAGCGTCTGGGCGCGCTCGAACGCGCTCTCCGCATCGGGAAAGCGGCTCTGCGTGTAATAGCATCGTCCCAGGTCATACCATGCCTGCCCATTGTTGGCGTCGAATGCAACCGCTTTTTGCAGCCAATGAATGGCGTCCGTGTAGTCGTTCAGCAAAACATAATCGAGAGCGACGAAATTCAAATCGGCAGAACTGGGTGTGCGCAACTGGGCCGCCCTGGTAAAAGTCTTCAGCGAATCGGTCGGCTTGTTCTCTCTCTGCAGGACCGCTCCCAGTGCTTCCAGGGCTTCAATGGAATCCGGATGCAATTGAAGATATTTCGTTAGCGCCCGTTCCGCCTCCGGCAGGCGTGCAAGGTGGGCCAACGCCTTGCCCTCGTAGAGCAGCGCATCGGTCTTATCTGGATGTTCTATGTTGGCCTTGGCCAGCAGTGAGACGGCCTTGGAGTATTGCTGCGCGTTGTAGGCAGTACGACCTTCAGTATAACTACCATCTTGTGCGGCTTGTGCATGGAGTAGCGTAGCAGACAAGCAGATCGCTATTCCGACAATGGATTCTCGAATGATGCTTGTCCCACTCACATAAATTATCTTCCGCACTGCGCGAAGCACTGTCAATCTTCGGATATTTATGGTCAGCCGCTAAACTGAGCGTGCAAAATGACCTGCCAATCCCTCTACATCGCTTAAAAGAAAAAGGGCAGGAGCCTTATACCAGCGCCTGCCCAGAGAGGCTTTCCCTCCATACAGGAGAATTAAAAGTTGATCTTTCCCGTAACCTGAATCGCTCGCGGGGCCTCTTGGCTGTACGTTGGCACGCCAAACAGAAAATCATTTGGATTCGTATCTGGTGTCCCGAAGGAGTGCCGGTTCAACGCGTTCAGGATGTCGAACTTTAACTCGAAATTCGTCTCGCCGCGGATGATGACAGACTTCATTAAACTGAAGTCCTCTTCATAATAGGGTGGCGTTCGAATGCTGCCCACGATGCGTGGAACATTGCCAAGGTGAAATGCCCCTGCGTGACGGTATTTTTCCAGGTTATCGTCGATAAAGGCCGCAGTTGCACCGTTCGAGTTGCCTGCGTATGCGGGATTGTCAACCGCACCGTTAAACATACTATTGATATTTGGGTTAGAGCCGCCTCCTGTATCAAAAGGATTGAGCGCCTTTTGCCCACCTTTCCTATATGCAGCGCTAGCTATATGGGAACCCAGCGTGCGATTGTAGTAAATGGCCTGCTCCCATCCGGGGATGCCGCTCGCGCAACAGAAGGACAATGGCTGACCGGACTGGTAGCGTTGTATGCCACCGATTTCCCAACCGCCTGCAATGTAATTGAGAAGTCTACTGCCACTCAGGAACGGTTTCCCTGTACCAAATGGCAAGTCATATAGATAACTTATGACCAGCGTTTGCGGTATGTCTTGAATGCTGATGGATTTTTCCTGACGCAGATCCGAGGGATTCTGGACTTGGGGGTCGCCTGGATTGGTATTTGGCAAGATGCTGTCTGCATCCGTGATGTTCTTTGCCCAAGTGTAGGACACCTGCAACTCCAGCCCGTTTTGGAATTGACGCGAGAGCGAAGCCACCATTGCATCGTAGCTGGAGTGTCCGGGATTTTCCAGGCAGCAGCCCGAATCGATAAAGTCATATTGCGGAAATGGCCGCAAAGCCTGCTGCACCTGAACACCATTGCCCCATAACTGAAAGTAGCCGGGAAAAGGAGCGTTTACACCATAGCCGTTGTTCAGCAAAGGACTGCTAAGCTCATCGCCAAGACTGATCTGTGGCAAGGAAATGTTGTTAATGTTTTGCACATTCGCTTGCAGATTCTGCGCCTCGCTTCCTATAAAGCCGACAGTCATGATGAGGTCTTTGGCCAACTGCTGCTGTACCTGCATATTGAAGTTGTAAACAGTGGCAGGACGTCCGGCGCGCTTTTCGATATAAGAGCCAGGCAGAAAGGAACCGTTGAACTGGCCCGGATCTAGGTTGGGAGGCTGCGCAAAGGCGGGGTAGCCGCTGTCGATCTGGAAAGACGGATCAAATCCATTCTTTGACGGGAAATTCGGATTGGACTTGTATCCAGCATTCATAGCGCCGCCAAAATCGTCATACTGAAGCGGACCATAGAGAATGCCGGCCCCACCGCGTAGAACTGTCTTACGATCTAAAAAGGCTGGCGTATATGCAAAACCAACACGGGGACCGAGGTCCTTAAACCATGTACTTGCCCATGCAGTATTACAACCCTTACATTCTGTACCAAACACCAGCGCACCCGGCACGCCGTATTCTGGATCGATCGCCGTTCGGCTGAAGTTCGATGTATAGTTGATGGCCTCGTGGCGAGGAACGTCCACGCTGTAATTCAGGCCAAGATTCAGAGTCAGATCCTGATTTACCTGCCAGTTGTCCTGGGCAAATCCGGAATAGTACCAGGAGATCCACCGCGACTGATGCGCATAAATGTTCTGGCTTCCGCCGCAGGCATCGCCGAGCAGTTCACTGGCCACCCCATTGCCGGTCAAAGGCTGGTTAGGATCGGCCGCGGTTTGCTGTGTACAGAAGCCAATCGAGGGAGAATTGCCGTTGATTGGCGAGTATTGTTGATAACGAAGGTCAACGCCCAAAGTAATACTATGCGCGCCTTTTTGCCAGGCGACACTATCGTTGAGTCGCAATCCGTTATCGATATTATCGCCGTTATTCGGCATGCCTTCCTGGTCGGTAAACCCGTTGGTGATGACCGGGAAATTATTAGAAACAGCATTGCCGACGCCGAGTTGCTTCATCCAATTTGTGCCCGTGATAATCGGCACTGCAAAGTTCTTGCTGTTACTGCGGTTGGTTCCAAAGATAAAATTATTCAGCACATTCGGAGTAAAGGAGTAATCCCAGCCGATACGCCAGAAGTGCGTTTCAAAATCCTGTTTCCAGGTGTTTGGATCGATGGGATAGGGAAGTATCTGGGGCGTTCCAGCAATGCGGTTGTTATCGCGGGAACTGTAGGAACTCCACAGCTTGCTTTTTTCCGTGACGTTTGCATCGATGCGAACGGTGTACGTTGTATTTTCAATGGGTGAAGCGCTGGCGAAGGAAAAATTGTTGAAAACCTGATTATTCGTAGGAGCAGGAAAATACCCGAGCAGATTTTTTGCGACCTGTGCAAAGCGGGCTGTAGGGATCTTATTGCCAGGAAATGCGGTACGGCACAAAATACTGGCGCCATTGGGAAGTATGACTGTTCGCGTTGTCGTTGGATCGAAAATCTGTCCCTGATAAATCGGGGTCCCATCGCATGGATTCGTGCCGAGTACCTTGCTGGTCTGAAAAATAGCTGGATTGGAGAAATCTCCTGACAATTCTTGTGCGGTTGGAACTGTTGTTAAAGTTGTTGCTCCCAGGTTGTAGCGCAACTGTTCCCAACTGAAGAAGAAAAAGAGCTTATTGTGGCCATCGTAGACTTTGGGTATCCAGACTGGGCCGCCAAGAGTTCCGCCATAATCGTTCTTACGATCGACAGGTGTGGCAAAGGTGCTGCGGCAGGCTGGCGTGTCGTTCGACCCAGTACAACTGACGGCCTTCTCACCGCCGTTAAACCAGAGATTGGCATCCAGGGCCGTGTTTCGCACTAAATCATAAGCATCGCCGTGGAATTGGTTCGTGCCACTCTTGGTGACGAAGTTCTCGATACCGCCCGTGGTGCGAGAGTATTCGGCGGGAGGCAATGCCTCCGTTACCGTAAGTTCGTTCAATGCCTCCACTGACGGCGCCTCTTCATCAAAGGAGGAGCCGTTCTCGCTGCGCTGCTGGCTGACGCCGTCGATCAGGACTTCATTGCCGAAGGCTTGGCCACCCGCAATTCTGGCGAAAAAGATGCCATTGGAATTGTTGTTCGCGGTACCGGGACCAGTGGTGCCCGGCAAGAGAAATTCAAAGGCTTCCGGTGAGCGCAATGCTCCAATACCGCCAAGAGTTAGCGGCAACTGCAGATACTCCTGATCGGTAACGGAACCGGTGATGTCCGAGGTCTGGGTTTGCAGGTGCAGACCGCTTGCGTTGACAGTCACGGTTTGAGAAGTTGCGCCTATTTGCAGTTTTATGTTCAGCGATGTCGTCACCTGCACGTTGACTGTGACGTCTGTGGAAACTGACTGCTCAAACCCTTGTGCGCTGGCTGTAATTGTGTAATTGCCCAGAGGCAATTCCGGGAAATGATAGGTTCCGGCGGAAGTTGAGATCGCCTGGAAGGTGGCGCCTGTTTTTTGGTTAGTCGCAAGGATCTTTGCTCCTGGGACGAGCGCGCCAACGGAATCCGTCACAATACCAGCGATCCCTCCGAAAACGGTCTGTGCGTTCGCAGATGTGCAAATTGCCACCAACAAACAAGCCGCGAGAGCGCACACCCATAGTCTTTTTGCCTGCTTCATGGCTGCCTCCTCATGATCTTCTAAAATGTTTTATTTTTTACCGGTCTTAACTACTGCCGTTTCTTTGTTCCGCCACTTCCGCATAACTGCGCGTAATCGTTCTCTCTGAGCAAAAAGAGCTGTCTTCAAAATATCTACATCCAAACGAATTTCGAGTTATCGCACTGTCTGATAAAACAAATTCGGATCGATGTAACCATTTACATCGATCCGATATAAGAAAATAATCCAGAGAATAAACATCTGTCAAGCATTTTATCCTTGGACTTTCCCCAGAATTTCAGGCTGACCAGATGAAGGCGAGTTCGAGCTGCGTGTCCGGAGGCGATTTTTGCGGCGGCTGGAAAGTGCTGCCGGAGAGAACACGGCGAATTCCATCTGCCAGGGCATAGAAGCGGAAGGGCGGAATGCCGAAAAATCGCTGCGAGATGACCAGCAGTTTTTCGGTGAGGATGCGCAGCTTCATCTGTTGTCCAAGGAAGGTGGCGGCGAAGTAAGCTGCCGCTGTCACCAGCACAACCAGGTTCTTCAACCGCTGATACTTCAGCACGCGGATGTCCTCCAGGTTGTAACTCTGTTTGACGAAGCGGAAAGTTTCCTCAATTTTCCATCTAGTCCAATAGATTTGTGCCGCCCACCAAAGGCTTTCCGAGTCCCGCGCTCGCAGTTTGAGGTTGGCGAGCAGCATAATGGGCTGCTCGCCGAAGCCGGCGATGACCACCAGCCATAGCTTCTCCGCGCGCTTGGGCAGACGAATGGGTTCGGCGCCGTAATGTAACTCGTAGCTCTTCTCTTGCCCCTTGTCGATCTTCACCACGCGCGCCCGATGACGGAGCGGGCAGCGCAGGGCCACCTCCGCCACACTGCGCAACCGGCCGCGCCGATCGACCACTGTGCGTTCGCCGGTGGAGCGGATGACGAAGCGCAAGCCCTTGTCCAGCAAGGGTTCCAGCAGCTTCTTGCGGTCGCCGCCGCGATCCACGGTCCAGATCCCGCGCCCCGCCAGATGATGGTCCACCTGCTCGACCATGGCGAGAATTTCCGCGTTCTCGCTGCGGAAATCTTCGGCCTCAGCCGAGAACAGCTTCTGGCACACGGGAACGATCTCGCTGCCGCGCACCTCGGCCCCGGTCACGTCCAACAACCAATAACCGGGGTGCGTCTCGCCGCTGCTGCCGTCCCACACCGGCGCCAGGTGCTCCATTTTCCGGGCATACTCCTTACGAATGTCGCTCAGATCCAGCGCCAGCACCGTATCCGGTTGGATGCGCGGGCTGGCCATCTCGACTAACTTGGTGGTAAGTGCCGCTTCTAACTCCCTGCACTTCAAGTTACGCGACAAGCGCTTCTCGGTGCGGATCGGGGGGATGG
>DAHUZH010000059.1 GCA_027306695.1 Acidobacteriaceae bacterium | reverse complement strand
TGCAAATCCTGGACATAAGAACCCCAGCGCTTCAGACTGAATCCAACCCATCAAACTCCGGAACCATACAGCTAGGGGCGCCTCTGACCATAGCGGTGCAGCAGGAATCCTCCGGAAAAACCCTGACCACCGTTTCATTCCCGCATCCAATGATTACAGAAGGCATCAATCGCGCTGCTCGGAATTTCTGCCAGTGATCTATATGCCTCGCTTCTAATTCTTATGCAGCATTGGTATGTGGAAGTTCACAAATGGCATATATATATCATACGAAGAGCGATTCAGTTTGCCCTCTTCCAAGCAACCATTCGGCAAGGAGATCCGATCCTTATGACTACGGCATCAGTAAAATCTTTGCATGACGATGCTTCCACAAAACATCGTCTTTCACCAGAAGAAATGCGGAAGATGCACGCGTACTGGCATGCCTGCAATTACCTCTGCGCAGGCATGCTATATCTGCGCGAGAATCCACTTCTGAAAGAGCCGCTGAAACGAGAGCATATAAAAAACAGGCTGCTGGGCCACTGGGGGGCGGATCCAGGCCAGACCTTTCTCTGGGTGCATTTGAATCGCCTGATCAAGAAGTATGACCTGAACATGATTTACATTGCCGGCCCTGGACATGGCGCACCAGCAACACTGTCAAACGCGTACCTGGAAGGCACCTATTCGGAGGTCTATCCCGACAAGAGCCAGGATGAAGAGGGGCTGCTGAAATTCTTCCGGAATTTTTCATTTCCAGGCGGAATTGGAAGCCATTGCACACCAGAGACTCCTGGCTCCATTCATGAAGGTGGAGAGCTCGGTTACAGCATCTCGCACGCATTTGGTGCTGCTTTCGACAATCCTGACCTGATTGCCACCGTAGTTGTTGGAGATGGAGAAGCGGAAACTGGTCCGCTGGCAACTTCCTGGCACTCAAACAAATTCCTCAATCCCATTCGTGACGGGGCCGTACTCCCAATCCTTCATCTTAATGGCTACAAGATCGCCAATCCTACCATCCTGGCACGTATATCTCCGGAAGAGCTCAATAAGATTTTTGAGGGCTATGGATGGACTCCGTACTTTGTCGAAGGAGATGACCCTACAATCATGCATCCAAAAATGGCATCTACATTGGAGCATTGCATCCAGGAGATTCGATCCATCCAGAAACATGCGCGCAGCACGAATATAGCGGAACGCCCTCGCTGGCCAATGGTGATTTTGAAAACTCCCAAGGGATGGACTGGAGTTAAGGAATTGGATGGCCACAAGCTGGAGGATTCCTGGCGGTCACATGAGATTCCTATTCTGGATGTGGCTACCAATCCGGCCCATTTGCAATTGCTGGAAGGCTGGATGCGTAGCTATAAACCCGAGGAATTATTTGATGAGAGTGGCAAGCTGATTGCAGAGCTGAAAGAATTAGCTCCACAGGGAACTCGCCGTCTGAGCGCTAACCACCACGCGAACGGTGGCACAGTACGCAAGGCGCTGAAACTTCCCGATTTTCGCGATTTTAGCGTCGCGGTATCCAAACCGGGAACAACCGAAGCGGGCCCTACAGCAATCCTTGCCCAGTTCCTTGCAGAAACGATGCGAAGGAACATGGATAGTTTTCGGATCTTCGGGCCGGACGAAACGGCCTCGAATCGACTCCAGGAAATCTACAAGGTAAGTAAGAAGACGTGGCTCGCAGATTACAAGCCTGAAGACCAGGATGGAGGTGAGCTATCCCTGGATGGCCGCGTGATGGAGATGCTCAGCGAGCATACTCTGGAAGGCTGGTTTGAGGGGTATGTGCTAACCGGAAGGCATGGGTTGTTCTCCACCTATGAAGCATTTGCACATATCATCGACTCCATGTTCAACCAGCACGCCAAATGGCTGGAAAAGTGTGTTACCGAGGTGAAGTGGCGTGCTCCCATTTCTTCTCTGAACCTCCTGATCACATCGGTTGTATGGCGTCAGGATCATAATGGGTTCACACACCAGGACCCAGGTTTTCTGGATGTCGTCACGAACAAAAGTGCGACAGTGACGCGCATCTATTTACCTCCCGACGCCAATTGTCTACTGAGCGTTGCAGATCATTGCTTGCGCAGCACCAATTACATCAACGTGATCGTGGCCGACAAGCAACTCCACTTGCAGTATCTCGATATAGACGCGGCAGTGCTGCACTGCACCAAGGGTGTTGGCATCTGGAATTGGGCCAGTAACGATCAGGGGCAAGAACCAGACGTGGTTATGGCCTGTGCGGGAGACATCCCGACTATGGAATCACTTGCGGCAACGGCCATCCTGCGCGAACGGTTTCCAGATCTAAAGATTCGCTTCGTTAACGTGGTCGATTTATTCAAGTTGGAACCTAATACGGAACACCCACACGGACTATCCGACCGCGATTTCGATTCTATCTTTACCCAGAACAAACCCATCATCTTTAACTTTCACGGCTATCCAGCTTTGATCCATAAGTTGACCTATAGAAGAACCAACCACGAGAATATGCATGTGCGGGGCTACAAGGAAAAAGGCAGTATCTGTACGCCCTTTGAACTTGCCATTCTGAACCAGATCGACCGATTCAACTTATCGATCGATGTGATTGATCGCGTGCCGAAACTGCGCACTACAGGATCACACACAAAAGAATGGCTGAAAGATCAGATCACCGATGCCATTCGCTATGCCCATGAGAACGGTATCGATCATGAGGAGATTCGCAATTGGAAGTGGTCACTCTGATGCGAATAACTTTATGATGACTTCACGCTTCCCCATTCTGGTTTTTAACGGTGGCTCTTCGTCGATCAAGTTTTCCATCTACGACGCAGGGGCCACGCTCTCTTTACTATACGAGGGCGAAGCCAGCGGCATTGGAACGCCGGAAGCGAAGTTTGATTTCTATGCGATCCGGGAGGAGGAGCGAAAACGGAAGATAACTACATCCGCACCGGAAGAACTCAGGTCTTTCGGTGATGCTGTCCGGAGAATCACAGCGGCTCTCGGTCAACCAGGTGTGCCCAGGCCTGCCGCCATTGGACATCGTGTAGTCCACTCCGGGCCAAACCTGACCGCACACATGCACATCACGCCAGAAGTATTGGCGGACATCGAACAGGCGACTTCATTTGCGCCACTGCATGAACCGATCGCACTCGAAATCATCCATGAAGCAATGCATCACTTTCCAGATGTAGATAGTTACGCATGCTTCGATACTGTCTTTCATCAGACGATGCCCCAGGTTGCATCGACCTATCCACTACCAAAGAAATTTTTCGATCAGGGTGTACGGCGCTACGGATTCCACGGTCTCTCGTGTGAGTCGATCCTGCAACAGTTCCAAGATGGTCGAGTTCCCGGCCTTCCTCCCTCATCTAAGATTCCGTCGCGGCTCATTATCGCCCATCTCGGCAGCGGAGCCAGCATCACAGCGGTTCGTGACGGAAAATCTATCGACACTACGATGGGCCTCACCCCCTGCGGCGGCATCCTGATGGCTACTCGCCCCGGAGACCTCGACCCAGGGCTGATTTTCTATTTACTGCGTCAACATGCAACCGACTCTACGAATTCTATCGATACCATTGAGCAGCTACTGAACAAAGACTCTGGTCTGCTCGCGCTTTCCGGCCTCTCTAATGACATGCGTGTCCTGCGAACTGCTGCTGGCAATGGAAACTCTCAGGCCATCCTTGCCATTGAGGCATTTGCTTTAAGCGTTAAAAAGTCCATCGGAAGTTTTATTGCGTTGATGGATGGTGCGGACGCCGTCGTTTTTACCGGGGGTATCGGGGAGCACGACGTGCTGACTCGTTCCAGCATCTGCGCTGGACTCGATGCATTCGGCATCCTTCTCGACCCGGCGAAAAATGAAGCTACACTATCTGAGGCACGATTGATCAGCGCGTCGGACTCCCGCACATCGCTGTATGTGTTTCCATCAGAAGAAGATCGAATGATCTCTGCCCATGTTGCCAATATGCTGGGTGCGCAGAACAGATGCAAGAACAGATGAATTCCCTGAATAAACGCTCTGTGGTAATGAACTATCAGAGAACCTTTCGACCCCATACGAATGCCCATAATTGAACAGAGAGCTATCCACATGTCTCAGGGACTTACCACTACCGAAGCCGTACAACGTCTTCAGAAAGATGGACCGAACCAGGTTTCCGAAGAAAAGCGGAATCGGCTTCTACAATTCCTCAAAGAGTTTTGGGCACCGGTTCCATGGATGCTCGAAGCCACGGTCGTGCTGGAAATTGTTCTTCGCAAGCGATTGGAAGCTGCGATTATCGCAGCGTTGCTGATCTTCAATGCTGCGCTGAGTTTTCTGGAGGAAGGCCGCGCACAAAATGCTCTTGCTTTATTGCGAAAGCGATTAGCCGTTACGGCCACAGTTTTACGTGATGCAGTGTGGAAGCCAATTCCCGCTGCGGGACTCGTCATCGGCGACTATGTTCGGCTGCATATGGGAGATTTAGTTCCCGCAGATGTTGCCATCAAAGAGGGAAATATTCTCGTTGACCAGTCTGCCCTGACGGGCGAATCGCAGGCAGTGGAAGCTGTTCCAGGCAAGCCTGCTTATGCGGGATCACTGGTCAAACGGGGTCAGGCAAGCGGAGATGTGACAGCAACCGGCAGCAAAACCTATTTTGGAAAAACCGCAGAGCTTGTGCGTACAGCGAAAACGGTAAGCCATTTACAGAGCATGATTTTCACGGTCGTCAAGTATTTGCTCATTATGGATGGCATCCTGGTAATAACCCTGCTTGGATATGCTTACTTTGCTCATCTACCATGGAGCGACACGCTTCCCTTCCTCCTGATTCTGCTGGTTGCCTCCGTTCCAGTCGCACTGCCCGCTACATTTACTCTCGCTACTGGCCTGGGCGCGTTGGAACTTGCCCATCAAGGGGTTCTGGTAACGCATTTGTCGGCGATTGCGGAAGCCGCGGTGATGGATGTTCTTTGTACCGACAAGACCGGCACGATTACACAAAATCTGCAGACCCTCGCAGCCGTACATCTTTACCCTCCCTGTACAGAAGAGGATTTATTGCAGAATGCCGCATGCGCCAGCGATGAAGCCACCCAGGATCCAATCGATCTCGCAGTCTTTGTCTATATGAAGACGAAAGGGTTTCATCCTTTTCCAGAACAGCGCACCAGTTACGTACCCTTTGAACCGGCAACCAAACTGTCGAAGGCAACGATTACGCGCAATGGGCAGGAACTGCACACATTAAAAGGCGCTCCAGCCGCAATTGCTGCGCGATTATCAGGCAGCCCAGACATCACCAAGGACGTCGATAAGTTGGCAAGTGAAGGATACCGTGTGCTCGCAGTCGCCGCCGGCACGAAGGATTCTTTACGTCTCCTAGGGCTGCTTGCCTTGCTAGATCCGCCCCGAAAAGATTCCAAAGAATTAGTGCAAAGACTGGAACAGCTAAAAGTGCGGGTCATTATGGTAACGGGTGACGGCGTGACCACTGCCCAGGCAGTCGCTGGGCAAGTTGGCATTACGGGAGACACATGTTCCGCAGAAGAAATTCATGACGGCAAGAAATCCAATATTGATCGATGTGGAGTATTTGCCGGCGTCTTTCCCCAAGATAAGTTCAACCTGGTGCAACGCTTCCAGAAGTCTGGACATGTGGTGGGTATGACAGGAGATGGGGTCAACGACGCACCCGCATTGAAGCAGGCGGAAGTGGGCATTGCGGTTTCCAGCGCAACCGACGTAGCCAAAGCCTCCGCCAGTGTCGTACTCACAAACCCTGGTCTCATGAATGCCGTCTCTGCCGTAGAAACCAGCCGGCGAATCTACCAGCGCATGCTGACCTATACATTAAACAAAATCGTCAAGACAGTGCAGATCGCGCTCTTTCTCACCATCGGAGTGATTCTGACGCACGAATTCATCATTACTCCCCTATTGATTGTCTTTCTCCTCTTCGCAAATGACTTTATGACCATGTCGATTGCAACAGACAATGTCTCGTTTTCTCTTAAACCGGATCGTTGGAACATTCGTATTCTGATGTTGCTCGGAATGATGCTGGGTGGCCTTCTACTGGTTCTTTCCTTCGGGCTTTTCTATTACGGCAGAAACATTCTTGGACTTCCATTGCCGCAGCTTCAAACCTTGGTGTTCATCATGCTGGTCTTCACCGGCCAGGGCATGATCTATCTGATCCGCGAACGCAGCCATTTCTGGGATTCCGCACCTAGCAAATGGATGCTCCTCGGCTCACTCTTCGACATTATCCTGGTGTCTTTTTTTGCAATCAAAGGCATTCTGATGGCTCCTTTGCCCATTACAGTTGTGGGAATTGCGCTGCTGGCGTCGGTAATCTATCTAATCGGACTGGATTTCATCAAAGTTCCAATGTTTAGAAAATGGCTGGTCGGCGCGTAGCCTTTCTATATATCTGTCCACTGAACAACCCATCGGCATACCAAACGAGAGTATTCAATCATTGCTTTGGAGGAGAGAAATCGCCTGATCCACAGCTGCTGGCTCCGTCGAACCAGGAGCGATATGAAAATACTAGCCCTTCCCAATGTCTGCATGTGACGCATGCGCTGGCCCGATGAAACCCTTGGCCAGAAGATAGATTTTTACATTCATGCGCACATAGCGCCATAGCTGATACGGAATAAACTGCTGCCAGAACGATGACATAGAGCCTCCTATTCCGGGATGAGCGACCAACCGGGCCGCGCCTGCAGCTTCCACATGAACGCGGTGTGCATGGCGCGCTTTGTCCATGCACCTGCCAGGCCAATTTCAAGTTCGCTCAACTTGACGTCTCTGCCGTACTTTGGGAATCGCTGGTAGTCGCGTGCGGTTGGCACCATCACAATGGAAGCCGCCGACCCATTCCAAAGAGATTTCCCCATGGATGCGATACATGCAGAAGGCATTTCTGAAAGCCGCTCGTGATGCTGTGGCTTCTTGCCATGAATTTGGTCTGCAATGTTGAGTGCGACTGTCCGCCCCATAATCCCGGAGGCCATTCCAGTTCGGGGTGTAGTCGCTACGACCGCCATTCCACTGGCTGTCTTCTTGGGTTTCGACAATGGATGAGGCGGCGCAAACGCTATGCCAGCAGCATATATATTGTCATATTTCGGGGATTGGTACGTCGCAGGCCAATCGTCCCCTCGATAGCTCTCATAGGATTTCGGGGTATAGTTGGCGTCCACATTCATAAATCCACTTGCCTGTGTCATCGCAGGCCCTAGATCGCTTCCATCTTCGGCCAGATACTTCAAGTAAACGCCGCGAAACTGCGGAATCAGCATGGCGAAGTCGTAGTCCAGAATTGCGGGATCTGAACCAACCTCCTCATAATGCAGCTTGCCGGGTTCCACCTTGCTGATGCCTGCCGGAAGAATGGCGCGAATCTCATGCTTGTCCAGCAGCCCTCGGATGAGACTGGCTCCCGTCACGAGCGAGCCACCCTTTATCGCTTCGATTCCATCCACACCGAAGTCGCCAGGTTCCGGTTCATTGGAAAGCCACACCAGATCGACCTTGTCCCGAATTCCCCGCTGTCGCAAATCGAAATCGACATTCATCAGATATTCAAATGCAGCTCCTTCGCAGGTCGCCATTGCGTGTCCAGTCCCAATCACCATCCGTTGCCGCGATCCGTGCTCTGCAGATCTCACAACGTCGGAATAATGTCTGGCTGTATCCTCAGCGTGTTCAACGGTGCAGATGCTGGTAGTATTTCCGGTCGCCGGTCCCAGGCCAGGCGTCCCCTCAAAATTCAAATGAGGTCCCGTAGCATTCAGCAAAAAGTCATAACTTTCTGAGGATGTCTTGCCATCATCTCCGCGTACTTCAACTTTCCGCGCATGTGGATAGATTGCAGTGGCACGTCCTGCTATATAGCGAACACCGATCCGCTCGTAAACTGGCGCCAGTTGGAAGTGGCAGGATTCAGATCTCATTGTTCCATTTCCAACCCAGACAAGACTGGGAAACCATGTAAAGCGGTTGCTCGGCGATACGACTGTGATCTCTGCTTCTTTGCCGACCAGTTTCGTTAAATGTAGTACCGCCGTGTGTCCAGCAAACCCAGAACCAAGAATAAGTATCTTCGCTTTCATGGCAAACACCTCGCCTCCGCGCTCACGTCTCCCAGATATTGAGGACTAAGCGCAGTACCTACAATACCCTGCTCAGAAAGATCGACGCCTGTTCATCCGGTGAACAGGTTCTGCTTGTTCCATATACTTTGACCATGGCGAAGTAAGACAACTTGATTCATATCATTTGACTTTCTTGTCCGTTCTGGTCTCGACGGATTGCGGCGAGCCGCGGCCATCCTTGCACGTCGCTGCTCGCCAGCGTTTCCGTGCTCAAAAAATAGACAGGAGCACCCGTAGCGATCAAGCGCTCTTGGTGTACCTCCATTTATGATGCAGCTTTTATTTCTATTGGCTTTGCAGTCGTCGTCTTTGGCAGTGTCATTTCTAGAACACCTTTGTCTAGTCGCGCCGATACATGCTCACGATCGATTTGGGCCGGCAATTCAATTTTCCGATAGATTTCCGTTGTCGAGATTTCACTGTAGGTTCGCTCGCCTTTATCTTTTTTCTCTTCCTTGCATTGCTCTTTCTTGCCACGAATCAGAATCGAGCTGGCCTGGGCATCCACTTTCAGGTCGTTGGGAGAAAATCCAGGGACTTCGGCCCGGACCACAATTTTATCCGCCGTTTCCGTCATCTCGATGGGCACAGCCTTCAACAACTCACCCTCGGCATCGAGCCAGTCGTCGAGGTCATGACCGTCCCTCCATCCATTGGATTGGAAGATATCGTAGGCACGCTGTGCGATCCGATGGTAAAGAGCATCCATTTCGTTGAAGACATCGTGCGGCCGTGGAAGAGAGAGTAGAGATTTGCTCAATGAAGCTGGTTGGACTGTTACAGAAGTGGACATAACAATTTCCTTTCCGCTCAAAAATTGCGCATGGAAAAACGCAGACCAATCTTAGGACGGTCCGAAGCGATTCGCAGTGTTTTCCATCACCACTCCCTGTGATGACATCGATTGTTGGCCAATACACAAAAAATGCACCCTCCATAGTGCAACAAGAACATGTCGGAGAAACTTTTTCTCATGTTTTTACGTCCAGAGTCAAGGCATGCTCCAATTTTTTGATAAGCGCCATGCGGACACTGTACTTTATATTGTTTCTCTACCATAAATTTCTTACCTTGTGTCCTTAGAAAGGACATTTATGACGTACGCTTCCCTGCATCGCCCCCCTCAATCCTGCACTCACTGCAACTATCTCAGTTTGCAGGGTTTTTGCAATCTTCCGCCGCAAGCTCTTGCAGAAATGGATGCCCTCAGCATGCCCGTCGACTATCCCAGCGGATCGATGCTCATGCGTCAGGGAGACCCCTCGGAATTCGTCAGGATCCTCTGTCATGGCCGCGCGAAGATTTACACGACGGCACCGGATGGAAAAGTCCTGCTTCTGAAGGTCGTCGGTAGCGGCGCAATTCTGGGCCTTTTATGCACAATAAAAGGAATTGTTCCTTATCAAACAACTGCTGAAGCTTGCGAGCCATGCACGGTCAAGGCAATTCGGAGCAAGGAATTTTTGGATTTTCTCTCCCGGAACCATGCAGCATGCTGGCATTCCTTTCAAGAGCTGGCCGAGCAAACCCATGCATTGCTGTTGGATGCGCGTCGTCTGGCACTCTCCGGTTCCGTAGCGGGAAGACTGGCGAAGCTTATGCTGGATTGGGAAGCTACAACCTCGCAGTCAAACGGAACCAGACATTTCAACATAGCTTTGACACATCTGGAAATTGCTGAGACGATCGGGAGCACACGGGAGACGGTCACGCGCACCTTGGGTCAATTTCGTCGCGATGGATGGATCCGCACGAAAGGCGTTTCTGTGGAAATTTTACGGCGTGACAAAATGGAAGGCATCTCCATCTAATCGCTTCCACTCAACTGTGACCAGGCTAGACGGCAGAGGGGCTTTCCTGGTTGGAGATGCGTCTCCAGGTACGATAAAGATACAGGCCGATCAGCAAAATGTGGATGCCTATGTACGTCAAATAACTTGCCAGCAGCAATAGCGCAAGCCGGTTGCCAAGCTCCATTCCCAATATTAGCAACAACCCCAATGCAAGCGTGATGCCTCCCATCATACGCAGTGCTCTTCGCTCTCGCGGATGATCGAACAAATGGGAAGCGAAGCGAAAATCCCAACTCCCCCAGAACAGTCCTTGAAGACCGGCGAGGCCGGCCAGTATCTGCACTGAACCCCACGGACTGAACCAGAAAAATAGTCCAGCGAGCATCGACGTCACGGCGAAGAAGAGATAGAAGTGCAGTTCACGACGATGTTTCTTATGAATCGTCAAACCGCCAATCAGATCGATGAGGCCAATTAGAAGGAGACCCGCGGCCGTGAGCAAAACCGCCACGATGCATCCGACGACCTCGGACAAGATGTCGGTCATGGTAGTGCTCACCCAAAAAAGCGTGAGGCCCAGACCAATCATTAACAAACCTTGAACGATTAAGACGGTCGTATGTACTCTTGCTTCTCTGACCATGGGTGTTTCTCCCTTTCCGATTGCCTTATCCGCGATGCACATGCCTTTCCTTCATCACTGTCAGTACCGGGCAGGGAGCAGAGCAAATCAGGCGATAAGCGATTCCCGCCGGTAAAAAGGATGCCAACGGCCTGCCTCTTTCAACGCCCAGCACAATCAGGTCAGCAGCGGTCTTGACGGCACGATGGATGATTGCTTCCACCGGTTCCCCATAGACGCGATGCGCGCTTACTTTTCCATCGGAACCGCGCAATGCATCGGCCAACATGTCTACCTGCGATTGCAGTTCGATGTCCACTTCCCGTCTAGACATATCATGAACTTCCTCGATCGCATGCACAAGTTCAACATGCGCGTGCATCGCCCGCGTCAAGGAAGCCGCATATTGAAGGGCGGCCTCTGACGGATGCTGCAACACTGTTGCATAAAGGATGGTCTGAAATGCAAGATTTTTTCGCGTGATTCTCTTGCAACTGGGTCCAATCGTCAATACAGGACATGTGACTTTACGCAGAATTGCTTCTGCGGTTGATCCTATAATCAACCGCTCCAGACCATGCGCCCCATGCGTACCTGCCACCAGCAAATCCGGCTTTTCTCGTTGGACAATTTCTTCTAAGATATCGGCAACCAATCCCTCTTCAAGGATTGTTCGGGCCTTGATTCCGCGCTGGATCAATTGGTTGGCTAGTTTGTCCATATCTTCCTTTATGGCCTGGCCAACCTCAGGCTTGATGTAGATCGCCCCAATGTCTGGAGAGGAAGCAACCACGACACTCACCACATGCGCCAGCACCAATTCCGAGCCGTAAACCATGGCCACGTCTTCTGCAAAAGCGAGCGCGGCTGTCGAAGATTTAGAAAAGTCCACGGCAACCATGAGTTTTCTATAAAAATGGGTCGATTCGTCTCGCTTCGTAGAAACATCTGTATAGATTGAATTTTCCATTGTTGGCCCTCTTCTTCACTACCCTGACTATAAGGCTGGATTGAAGTCAGATTCCTATCAGTGATTTCTCTTACAACGGAATGTGACGTACATCACATCCCCCTATTTTGTACAGGCAGAAGTTTCTAATGTGCACTTACAAAGAAATTGCAGGGTTGGCAGCGTGGGTCGCACAGAGTGTACCAACCGCCAGTAATACTGGAACACTCGGCACTGGAAAACCGAACTGTTCCATCCTGTAGTAAACTTACTCGCCCCGGAGCGATGAGAAGACTGCCTCCCCATCTCCAATCACCTTGGTTGCTCATAGTGGACGTAGTCGTCTACGCTTGCCGTCTTTTCAGTGCCGCTGAGACAGAACCCCTGGTCCGCTTCATTGTGGAGAACACTTCTTCTACGGTAGGTTGTTTTTCTGCATTCATTGCGAGGCCTCTTTCAAGATGCTTGCTATAAGGGAATACAACTATTGGAGCGTAGCGGACCGCTCCTTGTCTGGAATTCAGCAAGACATATATATGCTTCAAAATATATGTTCTTACCGATTCCACTCTGTGATACATATCACAGAGTGGAATCCGCGTAATGCGGATAATTGTTTCATGATGATTCTGTAACATGTGGAACTTGATTGCTGCATTTATGCAGAGTGCAGACTGTAGGAACTTAAGTTCCAATCACGAGAATTTTTGATCGATCGATGAAAACGAAATTTACCATCGCGCGGAAGCACCCTTCCCTGGAACCTTTCATCTATCTGCTGATCTTGGGATGCTTGACTCTCTACGTCACCCCATCGATGGCGGACGATCTACAAATAGCCTATCAACAGGCAGCATCGACTTCCCCTCTTATCGCACAGGCCCGTGCGCAGTTGGATGCTGACTTGGCCGGTAGGCCACTGGCGCGTTCTGCGCTGCTTCCGCACATCAATGCTTTCGCCGGCGGAGGCATGAATACAGGCCGTGTAACAGGGTTTGGTTCTCAAACGATTTCCACGGGATATCATTCCGACGTCTTCAGCGCCAGCCTGACGGAATCCATTTTCAATGGTCAGGCGTTCATGAAGACGAAGCAGTCGGACAGCCGCATTCGGGCCAGCGAAGCAGTCCTGGCGTATGCGCAACAGCTCGTCGCGCTGCAGGTCACGCAGGCGTACTTTGGCGTCTTGCAGGCGCAAGCCAACCAGCGTGTGGCTTTGCAGCAGATGGATCTGCTGCAAAGTATCGACAAGCAAACCAGAGCAAGCCTGCATATCGGCACAGGAGACATTATCTCCGTACAGGAAGTACAGGCGCAGTTGGATGCCGCGAAGGCCGACCTGATTGCGGCCAATAATGCTGTTACGGTGGCGAAGAACCAGTTGGAGCGCCTGACGCATCGGCCTGTAGGGACACTAGTGGACATCATCACGTTGCAGCCAACGGGTCCGCAGCCGGACACGATAGGACCATGGCTTGCAGCGGCGCTCAAAAATCAGCCTCTTCTACAGCAGGCCCAAGCTACATTGAAAGTGTCTGAGCAACAAGTGCAGTATGCCAAGCGGGCGCGTTGGCCCACGTTGACTCTGAGCGGGATCGGCCAGCACGCAGCGGGCACACTGATTCCGCCTGTGGCCATCGACCAGATTGGAGGCTCGCTGAATTTGTCCATTCCAGTTTATGAAGGCGGCGGCACGCGAGCGGAGATACATCAGGCGGAGGCGCTTTCCAAGGCAAGCCGCGATAACGTCGCCAATATCCAGGACAAGATCAAGCTGGACACGCAAACTGCATTCCACGATCTTCAGGACAGCGTCGCCCAGTTTCAGGCTACACAGCAATCTGTCGCTTCCGCCAAGGTATCCATGGATGGCACGCGGAAGGGTTATGAGATTGGCAGTCGCTCCATCATCGACCTGCTAACGGCAACGACAAGCTATGCAGCCGCACAGCGCAATTATTATCTGGCCCTGTACACGCAACTGGTCGCTCGAACACAACTGAAAGCAGCGGCAGGAGTATTGACGCCGCTGGACATTGAGGCGATCAATACCCTGCTCGAAAGCAGTCCTTCAAAGTAAGCAGCACCGTCGTTTTTGTTGGGAGAACATCCATGGTTTCGGTCAAGAAACGCATTTCTGTTCTGGCAATTCTGGTTCTTCTTCTTGTTGCGGGTTTCTTTGGATGGCGCTGGCTCGAGAGGGAACATGCTCCCTGCGATACCATCACGCTCTATGGCAACATCGACATTCGCCAAGTAGAACTGGCTTTCAATGATAGTGAACGCATTGACAAGTTACTGGTTGATGAAGGCAGCGCTATCCATACCGGCCAGCTTGTTGCCCAACTTGTGCAGCAGCGCTTTCTGGACGCGGTAGCGCAGGACCGAGAAAGCATGGCCGCACAACAGCAGGTGGTAGCACGTCTGCTGGCAGGCAGTCGCCCGGAGGAGATTGCAGAAGCACGCGCGGACGCTGCCGCTGCCCTGGCGGACGTGGCCGCTGCACAAGCCAATGTAACGAACGCGGAATTGCTATATCGCCGCCAGCAGACCCTAGCAAAACAACAATATGTTTCCTTGCAGATTCGCGATGATGCGCAACGCTCCTATCTCGCAGATCAGGCCGACTTGGCCGCCAAGCAGCAGGCATTGGCAGCGAAACAACAGGCATTACGGCTCGCAGTCATCGGCCCGCGCAAGGAAGATATTGCGGCAGCTCAAGCCACACTCCAGGCGGACACCGCGACTCTTGCACTGGCGCAAAAAGAACTGGCTGATACGCAGCTTTACGCACCCGCAGATGGCGTCATTCAGGTCAGAATCCTGGAGCCAGGCGATATGGCCACTCCGCAGACGCCCGTGTTTACGCTTGCTTTAGACAATCCAGTCTGGGTACGGGCCTATTTGCCGGAGCCGCAGATGGGCAAGGTTGCGCTCGGCATGCGCGCGTGGATTGAGTCGGACAGCTCTCCCGGACAACGTTTTTCGGGATGGATCGGCTTCATTTCTCCAGTGTCGGAATTTACCCCAAAGAACGTGGAAACCACGCAGCTACGCTCGCAGCTTGTCTACCGCGTGCGTGTGCACGCCTGCAACCCGGACCATCGCTTGCGCCTGGGAATGCCGGCGACCGTCATCATTCCACTGAGCAACAATCCTCCCCACGCAATCGACGCCCATCCATGTGAGAAGGACTGACATGGACGCAGTGGTGGTCAGGAACCTGAGCAAGTCTTTCGGCAATGGAGCGCTCCGCAGAGACGCGCTGAAGAACATCTCCCTACAAATTCCCGCGAGAAGCATGACGGCGCTCATCGGCCCGGATGGCGCGGGAAAAACCACGCTTCTGCGTTTGCTTGCAGGTATTCTGACGCCGGTCGCCGATGAGGTTCGCGTTCTCGGTCATCCTTTGCCGAAGGAAGCCCTGGCATTGCAAAGCAAGATTGGCTATATGCCGCAACGTTTTGGACTTTATGAAGATTTGACAGTGGAAGAAAACCTGACTCTGTTTGCCGATCTACACAACATCCCCAGCAGGATGCGAGAAGGTCGCTTCGCGGAATTGCTGACAATGACGGCGCTCGGCTCATTTCGCAAGCGTCAGGCGGGACAACTATCTGGAGGCATGAAGCAGAAACTCGGACTGGCCTGCACATTGATTCATCCGCCACAGTTGCTCCTGCTCGACGAAGCCAGCGTGGGCGTCGATCCCATTTCACGACGGGAACTGTGGAGCATCATTTATCAACAGGTTGCCAACCAGAACGTGACTGTCCTGCTAAGCACTGCTTACATGGATGAGGCCGAGCGTTGCGACCATGTCATTATGCTGCACGAAGGAGAAATTCTCGCGCAGGGAAATCCGGGGCAACTCGCCACACCATTACAAGGCCATGCCTTCGTACTGGAAAATGTTCTTACGACGCCGCGCAACCTTCAGGCTCAGATTGCTCAACTGCCAGGTGTGGTCGATACAGTCATTCAAGGTGATGGATTGCGCATCGTAATGCAACAACCTGTGCCACTTGAATTGCCGAAGAATCTGACTGCCTACGGAATACCCAAACCCGTTCCAGCGCGACTGGAAGATGCCTTCGTCAGCCTTCTGTTCAGCCGAACTGTTCGTCATCCCATCCTGCTGCCGCCGCAGCGGGATACAACTGGCGACCATGCGGCAGTCGTTGTGGTGAAGGACCTCTTTCGCTACTTCGGCACTTTCGCCGCAGTAAAAGATGTCAGCTTCTCCGTGCGCAAGGGAGAGATCTTCGGACTCCTTGGGGCCAATGGTGCAGGCAAATCGACGACCTTCCGAATGCTTTGCGGACTGCTGCCATCCTCATCCGGAACGCTGCGTGTCGCTGGTGTCGATCTGCGCACAGCAAGTGATGCGGCCCGTGCGCACATCGGTTATGTATCTCAGAAATTCTCTTTGTATGGCGCGCTGAGCGTACTACAAAATCTCTCCTTCTTCGCTGCCGCATATGGTCTTGACAACCAGCGCAAGAAGGACCGTATGGCTTGGGCACTGGAAGAAATGGAACTGAAAAGCTATACCGCAATGAATGCTGGCGAGTTGCCCCTTGGGTATAAGCAGCGCCTTGCTCTGGCCTGTGCGCTGATGCATGAGCCGAGCATTCTTTTTCTCGATGAACCTACCTCTGGCGTCGATCCATTGGCACGACGCGAATTCTGGGCGCGCGTGAATGCTCTGGCGGAAGGTGGGACCACCTGCCTGGTAACCACTCACTTTATGGAAGAAGCGGAATACTGCGATCATCTCGTCTTGATGTCTTTGGGAGAGATCCTTGCGCAAGGCACACCCGAAGAAATTAAAGACAAGGTCAGGAGCAAAGATCATCCAAGGCCGAGCATGGAAGATGCCTTTATCTCTCTGATTGAAGAACATGAGCAGACCAGCAGGAGAGCATCATGAACTGGATGCGTCTGCGCGGCCTGATGCGAAAGGAGGTGTACGAAATTCTCCGCGACCCTTCCAGCATCGCTATCGCCTTCATGCTGCCTCTGGTGCTTCTGCTCATCTTCGGCTACGGCGTCTCGCTCGATGCCCGCCGCATCCTGGTGGCGGAAGTCGTCAATCATCCCACGCAGATCACCTCTTCTTTTCTGGCAGAGCTACAACGCTCTCCGTGGTTTCGTCCGACTATCTATCCCGACCAGGCATCTGCAGAGCAGGCGCTAATGCACAGGCGCGCCGATGCCATTCTTTGGCTGCGCAGCGATTTTACGCGTCTTTCATACAGCGCTGGCAGCGCGCCCATTCATCTCACTGTGAACGGCGTCGATGCCAATCAAGCGCGCATGATTGAAAACTATGTGAATGGCACATGGCTGCTTTGGTTACAGCAGGAAGCAACCCGACAAGGGACACATGCAGCGATGCCCGTGGTGGCCGACACACGGGTCTGGTTCAATCCGACGCTACGCAGCCGCGACTATCTGGTTCCCGGGTTGATCGCCATCATCATGACGCTGATCGGCGCATTGCTCACTGCCCTGGTGGTGGCGCGGGAATGGGAGCGCGGAACCATGGAAGGCATCATGGTAACTCCCGTTGACAAGTCTGAAATCCTGCTCGGAAAATTAATTCCTTACTTTGTAATGGGGATGGGTGGAATGATGATGTCCACCACAATGGCCGTATTTTTGTTCGGCGTTCCGCTGCGTGGATCGCTGCTCGTTCTTTTCGGCATGGCGGCACTGTTTCTGCTGACGGCACTGGGAATGGGATTGGTGATTTCCGTACTGGCGCGCAGCCAGTTTGTCGCGGCGATGATCGCCATTGTCACTACGTTTCTTCCCGCATTTATCCTGTCAGGCTTTATTTTCGATATTCACTCCATGCCGAAAATCATTCAACTCCTCACCCACATCGTTGCAGCCCGCTACTTCGTGACCATCCTGCAAAGCACATTCCTAGCTGGCGATTTATGGCCGGTCCTGCTGCGCAATGCATTCGGTATGGGCATCCTGTGCGCGGTATTTCTCAGCATCGCACTGCTGCGCTTTCGCAAGAGGCTGGACTGATGCGTCCGGTCTTCCAACACGTATTTGCGCTGACCATCAAGGAATTGCTGGCCCTGCTGCGCGATGCCGCCAGTCGCGCCGTCCTGATTGGTCCCCCAATTATTCAACTCCTGGTATTTGGCTATGCTGCTACCTTCGATCTAAAGCATGTTCCCTTCATCGTCTACAACCAAGACCAGGGAAGGCTGTCGCGAGACTTCATCGCCCGCTTTGCAGGCTCTCCCAGCTTCGGTCTGTTACGCATCGTCCATAATCAAAATGAGTTGGAGCAGGCCATCGATGATAAATCCGCAATGATGGCAATGGACATTGGCCCGAACTTTACCTCCGACCTGGAACGCGGAAAGACCACGCACGTCCAGCTTATTCTGGATGGAAGAGATTCCAACACGGCTGGCTTGGCCAGTGGCTATGCGCAGTCCATAGTGACTACTTTCAATGAAGCGCAGATCGCCTCACATGGAGGAGCGCCACCTTCAACTGTCTTCCTGGATCGTGCATGGTTCAATCCAAATCTCGATTCCAGGTGGTTCATCGTCCCTGGAATCTGCGGCATCTTGACTCTGCTGGTAAGCATGTTGACAACGGGCCTCTCTGTCGCGCGCGAACGCGAAATGGGAACGTTCGACCAGCTTCTTGTAACTCCCTTGCGCCCAACAGAAATTCTTCTCGGCAAAGCTCTACCTGGCTTCATTGTCGGCATAGCTGAAGGATCCTTTATCGTTCTGGTTTCCATTTTCTGGTTCCATGTGCCATTCACGGGAAGTTTTGTTGGACTCTATATTGGGTTTCTTTGCTTCTTACTCGCAACCGTTGGGATCGGACTGATGATCTCTTCTCTGGCAGTCACGCAGCAGCAAGGTCTGCTGGGTGTTTTTCTCTTCATGGTGCCAGCGATCGTTCTTTCCGGCTTTGCGACCCCGATCGCCAACATGCCGCTGGTCGTGCAATACATCGCATTGCTCGATCCACTCCGCTATTTTCTGATCATCCTTCGCGGCAGCTTCCTCGAAGGTGCGGAAGCCTCACTCTTCTGGCCGCAATATTGGCCGCTCGCTGTCATCGGAGTCGTTAGCATGATCGTTGCGGGCAGACTCTTCCGCCAACGCATGTACTGAGCGATGCTATTTGAGAACATGAAATATAGCAGAAAAAAACAGCTCCACGAGCATATCTATCCATGGAACAGGGCTGCAATCACGTCCGCCGCGTTGTAGTGGGAGTAGTCCTGTGCCAGAAATTGTGGGACGCTGTTCAGATCGTCGCCCGCCGTCACCAGGCCATGCTCCACACGTTTTCCATTCCTTACCTGCGGATGCCCAATGTTCGCCACAAGCGCATTGCAGATGCATTTTCGACCTATTGCATCTTCCGCTTTGCCACCCTTTGCAAGATATAGGCTAAGCGGCTCGGCGGCGCAGCGATAGCCAATGGTTCCCTCTGGCGTCCGATAAGGCTCGCGCAAAAAACCAAGATCGCAGATGCGCGGCCTTGCGGCGTAAACCTCAGCCTCGGAACATGTATCTTCCAACCGCGCAACTTTGAAAGGAAATCCTGTTGGTGACGCGAGCGGATCCGTGAACACCTGCGCGTTGCCGGCAATGGCTTTGGCCAGCAGCGCTTGCTTGTAGCTTTCGCGCAGTCCGGATTCCTCTGCGAACTCAAAGGCAGTTCCCACCTGCACGCCCGTTGCTCCATGGGCCAACGCTTCCTGCAGTTTTTCCGGGTGCCCATATCCCCCGGCCAACCAGAACGGAACGCCTAGCTCTCGCAACTTTTCAATGTCGATGGCGTCCCGTTCGCCGTAGACCGGCTCTCCGGCCTCCGAAAGCTGCAGCTTCCCGCGTGGCGGAGCATTGTGCCCACCCGCCGTTCTCATCTCGACCACCAGCCCATCCACCCTGCCATTTGCCTTTTTGAGCATTGTCGTGGCCAGCGTGTTGGAGGAAACGATGGGCAGAAACCTGGGCCGATTCAATGGGGCAAGCTCGCACTCCATAAAGTCGCGCGGATCAAAGCGCGTGATCGTGTCATCGCCCTCCTGCGCCCCTGTCACATGCACCGTATACTCCGCAGCCCGATGCTCGACAAAGAGATCCAGAACGCCAGGAATCTTTAACGGAATCCCAGCGCCCATCAGGACATACTCGACCCCAGCCAGCATGGCCCCATATATGGTCGGCAAATGCGCCGCCTGGATCTTTTCCAGGTAGTTGATGCCCACCGGATTTTTGTGGCCTTCGCGGGCCAGAAACACCTCGACGAAATTGCTCACTATACACAGCTCAACCAGCTGCGGCGGATTGTCTTTCGAGTGCGGAGGCGCAAGCCGGTACGGTGTTCTTTCAGCCTTGCCTCCGGGGATGAAGTACTCCTGCCAGATCCGCTCGGCCATGGCGTGGAAAGGAAATGCATCCAATCCCCGCCGCATATACCCGCCTGGATCGCCATCTTGCAGGCGTCGGATCAGTATCTGGTCGAGTGCCGTTCCTGACACCACTCCAAGCTGACCGGTCCGCGATACGGCCTGGGCCAGCCGCCAATTCGATACTCCTGCACCCATGCCACCCTGAATAATTACTGGATACTCACGCATAACAACTTTATTTTTTCATCCTCCGGCCCCGCCAAACGTTTTAGTTTTGTAATTTCAACACATAAGCCCTTGCTGCCTTTGCTACCTTCATTGAAATGTTCCAGCAAGGCACAAATACAGGAACATGATGAATGTGGTGTGACCCATGTCACTGCACATTCCAGGTCAAGTAGCTACCTTGGTGAAGGTGATATATGGAACAGCTAAAGCCTGAAGTAAGGCTTGAATGGATTCAACAACTATATGTTTTGAAACCATGAAGCGGGCTGGATATGCGATGAGAAACATAGCGATCATTGGCGGTGGAATCACAGGACTGGCAACTGCGTTTTATTTGCAGGAATATACGCAGGGTCTGGTCGATATCACGCTGGTCGAAAGCGCGCCTCGGTTGGGAGGAAAAATCATCTCGGCGAGCGAGAACGGTTTCATCATCGAAGGTGGGCCCGATTCATTCCTAACCCAGAAGTCAGCCATGTTGGACTTGTGCCGCGGGTTGGGGTTGGAAAATCAGCTAATCGGCTCGAACCGCGCGGAACGCACCACCTATATCTGGAGCCGGGGACGACTGCACCCCATGCCTGAAGGCATGATGCTGATGGCCCCTACCATGGTCCTTCCGTTCTTACGGTCACGTCTGGTCTCATGGCACGGCAAGCTACGCATGGGAATGGAAATGTTTATTCCAAAACTCCCTAGTGATGAGGATGAAAGCCTGGCCAGCTTTGTACGCAGGCGGCTTGGCGCAGAGGCGCTCGAAAAAATTGCCGCACCGATGATGGCGGGTATTCATGCCGCCGATCCAGAACAACTCAGCCTGCAAAGCACTTTCCCGATGTTTCTGGAGATGGAGAAGAAGCATGGCAGCCTGGCTCGCGCAATGATCGAAAAAAAGCGAGCGCAAGCCGGACAACGTCCACAGCAAAAATCTGCCCCGATGTTCATGACCTTGCGAGGTGGCTTGCAGCAACTTGTGGATGCCCTCGTCGCGCACCTGTGTCTTAGGAGGGTCCTGCTGAATCGCCATGTGCTCACCGTGACCCGCGATCAGGAGCAATACAGGATTGCTTTGAGCGACGGATCATGCGTCCTGGCCGACGAAATTGTATTTGCCACGCCGGCCTACGTGACCGCCAATTTAGTCCGGGAAATCGACCCCGTGCTTGCGATGAAATTGCGCGGGGTCCGCTATGTCTCCACCGCAACGGTTTCTCTGGGATTTAAAAACAGCGACATCAAATTTCCGCTAGATGGCTTCGGCTTCATTGTGCCCCATAATGAACATCGACAAATCACCGCCTGTTCCTGGTCCTCTACAAAATTCGATCATCGTGCGCCGGAAGGGTGCGCTCTTATCCGTGTGTTTGTCGGTGGAGCGCGCGCCGAAGCTCTTGCGGAACTGAATGAGGCGGCGCTGGTGGAACTGGCCCGCGAGGAATTGCGTACGATTATGGGGATTACCGCAACGCCCGTATTGACAAAAGTCTATCGCTGGCAAAAGGCGAATCCGCAGTATGACGTGGGTCATCAGGAGCGGATCGCCGACATCGAAAAAATCGTTGCATGGCATCCAGGTTTGCATCTGGCGGGCGCTGCCTACCATGGCACCGGCATTCCCGATTGCATTCAGAG
Source organism: Acidobacteriaceae bacterium (assembly GCA_027306695.1). GTDB lineage: Bacteria > Acidobacteriota > Terriglobia > Terriglobales > Acidobacteriaceae > JAKAAZ01. The sequence continues at coordinate 1,374 of DAHUZH010000059.1, read as the reverse complement.
TGGCGTCAAAGTCGCCCAATCGATCGCACGAACAACGCAACGCAAGCAGGAAGAAGGTAGTATGACAGAAATTTCTCGCCGTCTATTTGTATCCGGTAACGGAGGAATTCAGGTGGTTCCCTCGCCTGCCAGTAACTCGGACCGCTCTACCCGTAACCCCGGCCCGCGCGATTTCGCCAAGGATCCGATGCTGGTCTATTGGGAAATGACGCAGGCCTGCGCTCTGGCTTGCCGCCACTGCCGCGCCGAAGCAGTCTCCACGCCGCATCCGAGCGAGCTGACACACACTGAAAGTTTAGACCTTCTGCGCCAGATTGCGGCCTTCGATAAGCCACTTCCGCATCTGATCTTGACTGGCGGCGATCCGCTAAAACGCGCAGATTTGTATGAACTGATCGATTACGCACACATGCTGGGACTTACAGTTTCGATTACGCCGAGCGCAACGGGCGATTTGACCTTCGATGTGCTCACAAAATTGAAGGCACACGGCATTGAAAGTCTCGGCCTTAGCCTCGACGGCCCCAGTGCTACCATGCATGAAGCAGTGCGCGGCGTGGAAGGCTGTTTCGATTGGACCATCCGCGCCGCTAAAGACGCGGCAAAACTAGAAATGCCCATTCAGGTGAATACCCTGGTTTCCCAGGAAACAGCGGACGGCCTGCCAGCAATGTATGAATTGCTTAAGTCCCTCAAAGTGATGCGCTGGAGTCTTTTTTTTCTGATCGCCGTGGGCCGCGGAAAAATGCTCCAGCCCGTCTCACCAGAGCGTGGCGAAGAGTTGATGCATTGGATTTACGATCTTGCGCGAGTAGCGCCATTCGCCATCAAAACTACGGAGGCCCCTTCCTATCGCCGTGTTGCCTTGAACCGTATGCGCGGGGACGGAATGCTTTCCGCAGAAATTCATAATACGCCTGTGTATCGCGGATTCGGGATCCGTGATGGACACGGCATCATGTTCGTCTCCAACCAAGGGGACATTTATCCCGCAGGCTTTCTGCCACTGACTATCGGAAACGTGCGTAGAGACCACCTTGTGGACGCATATCGTAACTCGCCTATGTTCCGTGCACTGCACACCCCCAGCCAGTTCAAAGGTAAATGTGGACAATGCGAATATCGCGCACTTTGCGGCGGTTCTCGCGCGCGTGCGTTTGCCTATACCGGCGATGCGCTGGCCAGTGACCCGTTCTGCCCCTACGAACCGAAAGCTGCTGCTGCTGCTCTAAGCATTTGACAACGGGAGATTTTATCCGGCTTGTATAGGAATTGAGGACGACTAGCAATGCAGAAGCTATACGCGACGACATAAGTAATTGCGCATAGTGGGGAATTGTGCTTTCATGGTGGACATGAAAGCGCTGCGCATTG
>DAHUZH010000058.1 GCA_027306695.1 Acidobacteriaceae bacterium | reverse complement strand
CACTTCGTCCGTCAGACTGAGCAGCTTGGAACCGGGCATGCGGTGCAGTGCCTGCGGGAAGCCGTGCAAGCATACGACGACCTGCTGGTGCTCTCCGGCGACGTGCCGCTGATCCGGCCCGAGACGATTGCACGCCTGCGCGAATTTCATCGGACGCGGCAGGCCGCCATGACCATCCTGACCGCGCGCCCAGAAAATCCTTTTGGATATGGCCGCGTGCTCCGCGTCGCAGCAACGAGTGCCGACGTGGCTGCCATTGTCGAGCAGAAGGCGCTGAGCGCGGAACAGCAACACCTGGGCGAGATCAATTCCGGCATCTATGCATTTCAAACTAAAGCTCTCTATCGATCCATCGATTCGCTCCGCGCCGACAACGCGCATGGCGAGTATTACCTGACCGATATGGCCGCCATTTTGCGCGCAGCAGGCGAGCGCGTCGTCGCGCTTGAAACCGAGGACGCAACCGAAGTGCTGGGCGCGAACACCATCGCCGAGATGATGCAGCTCGACACAGCGATGCGGCTGGCGACGGCACGGCGACTGATGGCCGAAGGCGTGACGATTTTTCGCCCGGAGACCTGTGTCATCGACACGGAGGTCGCAGTTGGCGCGGACACAGTCATCGAACCCTTTGTGCAGTTGCTGGGCAAGACGCGCATCGGCGAAGACTGCCGCATTCGCTCTTACTCGGTGATTCAAAATTCGACACTGGGAAACAATGTAATGGTGCGCAACGGCTGCGTGCTCGATGAAGCGACGGTAGAAGATGGCGCATCGATCGGCCCGTTCGCGCATCTTCGCCCGCAGAGCCAGATTGGCCGCGAGGCGCACGTCGGCAACTTTGTGGAGACCAAGCAGACGCGCCTGGGAGAACGCTCCAAGGCCAACCATCTGGCGTATCTCGGGAACACCGAGATTGGGTCGGACTGCAATATCGGCGCCGGGACTATCACCTGCAATTACGACGGAACACACAAACATCCCACACAGATTGGAGATCGCGTTTTTGTCGGCAGCAATTCCACCCTGGTCGCACCGGTCGCGCTCGAAGACGACAGCTATGTCGCCGCAGCCTCCTGCATTACAGAGACGGTCCCGTCGGGCGCGCTGGCGCTGGGCCGCGCGCGGCAGACCACCAAAGCTGGCTGGGTGAAGCAGCGGAAGAAGGCCGCAACGGAGAAAAAGAGTTAGGGCCGGTTCCTACTACGCTGGCAGGCCCTAATTTCAGTTGCCATGATTTTTGGGTGGGAATGGATACGACAAAGGCGTCCGCGAGCGGACGCCTTTTCGTGCGCACAGCGAGAACCAGCTAATTAGGCAAAAGGACAGCATTGACAACTTGAATCACACCGTTAGACTGGATGACGTTCGGAATGGTGATCGTCGCCATACCGCCCTTTTCGTCGGTCAGCATATATTTGCCATCCTGCATGGTCGCCGTCAACGTTCCACCGCTTACGGTCTTCAATTCCGCTTTGCCACCGCCTTGCTTGATGAGCTTCTTCAAGTCCTTCGTCGTGATCTTGCCGGCAACAACGTGGTAGGTCAAAATCTTGACCAGCGTCGCCTTGTTCTCCGGCTTCAACAGGTTGTCCACGGTCCCGGCGGGCAGCTTGGCAAAGGCTTCATTGGTAGGAGCGAAGACGGTAAATGGACCAGCGCCTTCCAGAGTATCGACCAGTCCCGCAGCTTTCACAGCCGCGACGAGCGTGGTGTGGTCCTTGGAGTTGACCGCGTTCTGGATGATGTTCTTGCTGGGATACATGGCGGCGCCGCCGACCATGGGGTCCTTCTGCGCGAAGCCATGGACGCCGGTAAGGCCGAACGTCAGCGCGATAAAAATAGCGAATATACTTTTTTTCATTTTCCAGTGTTTCCTTTCAACCGATGAGTAGCAGTTAGTCTGCACCAGTAGTACGCGGTGAAAGGAAAACCGGATTTTTGAGGGAATTACACGCTGGCTTCCGCGCGCTGCTCGATCAGCAGGCGGCGCAGGCGCAGGCGGGCCGACAGAACCGTCCGCTGCACCTCCGGCTCCGACGTCGTCAGCAGGCTGGCAATGCGGATCGGGGTGTAGCCTTCCACATCGCGGAGCAGGAAACACAGGCGCTCTCGTGCAGGCAACTGCCACAGAGCTTCTTCGAGATCGGTGCGGCGCACATTTCTGTGGCCCAGGCTTTCACTGCCCGCTTCTACAGCGGCCACCGGAACCAAGGACATGCGGCTGTGCAACTGAGTCATCAGAGCCTGGTCCAACTGGTCGATGGAGGGTTGCGCCTGCTGCTCGAAGGCTTCTACAAACGTCGATTGCAGGATGGTCTCGGCTTCGCGTTCATCTCCGGTCATGTAATACGCAACGGAAAAAATATGGTGCCGGTGACTTTCAAATACATCGCACTGCTGGTCGATAGCCCTGTAGGAATTGGCCGCATTGACGATAATAGTAGAAGGAGCAGCGGATAAACCCGGGTGGATCATAGCTGAGGAGTCCTTCAATGTGGAATCGGTAGAAATATGTGTTCCTGTACCCGGAAGCATGCACGCAAATGGCCAACTTTGGGAGATTCCTGCTGAATTGCATCCTGGCCAGTAAAAAGGCCGCCATATTTCCTTTTCTGGTTCCACTCCATCAATAAATTGGCACAACCCAGCGATCCAGATTGAGTTTTTAAGCATCTAAGAGCAAAGAAAATAAGTGGTATTGAAATGCTATGTCTGGGAATCTGAGTGCCATTTATATGCTGTTTGGCTTTTTTATCTGAATATGCAAAAAATGCGCTCTGCGTGTGTTTTTTTCAGGAAATCCGGTCATACTGCTCGATGAGGACTGCCATGTCAAAACGTTTTGGCGATGTTGCAGGTAGCGAAAGGGTTTCCTAAAGCGATGGCAACCGCACTTCCGTCTCGCGCCATCGAACGCTCCTCTGCCTCCCCGGCAGCCGCTGGACGGATTCTTCTGCTCGTCCGCGATGCAATCTCTGGGAATGACCTGTATCCAATCCTGGAGCGTCTTAATTTTTCCGTCCTGAACTGCTCTTCCATCGATGAGGCAGTCGCAGTATTGGCGTCCGATCCGGGCATCGACCTGATCGTGATGGACTGCGGGCAAGACGAGGCCGCTTTGCTGTCCAGCATCCAGGAACTTGGAGCGGCCCATGCGGTTCCACTGGTGATAATGACCCCCGCCGACCAGATGCCTGTAGCCCTGAAGGCGCTTCGACTGGGAGCCTATGACATTCTCGTCCAACCTTTTTCCGCCGAGCAGGGGGCAGCGACCGTGGCCAGGGCAATCGAATACAGACGACTGCGCGCGCAAAACGATCTATATCGTCACCATCTGGAGCAGGTCATTACCGCACGAACCCAAATGATCCAGCAGACGATGCAGCAACTGGAGCGTTCCTATGACGTGACGCTGGAGGCGCTGGGCGACGCGCTGGATTTGAAGGACGCTGAGACGGAGGGCCATTCCAAGCGCGTGACGGCCTATACGCTGGCCCTGGGCCGTGCGGTAGGGCTTAGCGGGCCGGAACTGCGCACGGTTGGACGTGGAGCCTTCCTGCACGATATCGGCAAGATGGCGATTCCCGACGCCATCCTGCGCAAACCCGGCAGGCTGACCCGGGAAGAACAGACGATCATGCGAACCCACAGCGAATTGGGATACCAGATGCTGCGCAAGATTCCCTTTTTGCACGAAGCGGCGGAAATCGTCTACTCGCATCAGGAATGCTACGATGGCTCGGGCTATCCTCGCGGACTGCGGGGAGAGCAGATCCCCATGGGAGCACGCATTTTTTCCCTGGCCGATACGCTGGACGCCATCACCTCCAACCGGCCATACCGCAAAGCCAACACAATTGAGGCGGCGCGCAAGGAAGTGCTGCGTTGCGCCGGGACCCAGTTTGACCCCGCCATCGTCGATGCTTTTCTGGCAACACCGGATTCGATCTGGCAGGAGTTGCGCGAAGGCATCATGCGCGAAGGGAAGGCATTTTCTCCCTTCAGCTACACGTTTGGAGAAGTCTTATAAGTTTTGCGGGCCGCTCATGCGCCCGCAGATATCGCATCCAACAGTGGGAGGCTCCGGTCATGGCAAAGCTCTCGAACGACGAGATTCAGAAAAAATTGCAGACGCTTCCAGAATGGAAGTACGAAGCAGGCTCGCTGATGCGCGACTACGCATTTGCGGACTTCGCGTTGGCATTTGCGTTTGTTACCCGGCTGGCTCTACTGGCGGAAAAGGCCAACCACCACCCGGACATCGACATCCGCTACAACAAAGTGCATGTGGCGCTGGTCTCCCACGACGCAGGCGGAGTGACCGAGCGCGACGTCGCCATGGCGGGAAAAATCAGCGGGTTGTAGGTATTTTGTACGGCTCCATCGACGAATGGTGAGATGTGTGCCGGCCCTAATCCTGCTCCGCCTCTGGATAGACCGGCAGCGAAACCATGTCGATGGTGCTGGGATCGTCCCGCAGCTTGAGAAAGAGAGTTGCGCCATTCGGGCGAGGCACTTTCATGGATGGGCCGGCAAAGCCCAGCGGCACGCCGATCGAATGCGAAAACTGCTGCGAGTCTGCAACTGAGTCGATCAGAAAAAGATTGTCGCCCATCAATGTGCATTGTTCGAGTGGGCTGGCCGGACAGCGCACTTCTTTCAGCGACGGCAACCGCACAAGGTTTGCCAAGGGCTGCCAATCGCCGTTCACGCCCGCGCCAGTGACAGGCCGAAAGCGGAGCTGCCCAAATGCCGACGGCCCAAAGCTCTTGGCGGGGTCCAACACCGCGAGGACGGTTTGCGCGTCCTGCAACGTCAGGCTGGCGTCGGAAAGACTCAGCGTCGTATCGAATCCACCATTGACCGCGGCGACTTCAATCTTTTCATCGCGAGGAAATTCAGTGGGGGCCATGGACTTGAGAAAAAATGTCAGGCGGCCATACTGGGGCAGATCGTTGTCATTCCCCAGATGAATGCTCGCCGTCGTTCCCGGCGCGTTCAGCGTGACGTTCTTACCTAGAAGCTGTACCCGCGGCCTGGAGGGTGCAATGGTCACGGGAAAGTTCAACACGCGGCCATCCTTCAAATGCACATGCGCGGTCAGCGAAGCGCCCGCTTGCAGGGCGGCCGAGGTGGCTGCGTTTGCATTCGCGATCAGGCGCAGTTTCTCTTCGGCGCCGTGGTGCTGGATCTCGCCCGGACGGAAGTCCACTCCACCCATCTCTACCAGCGTGACCTCCTGGAGCCGGTTTCCCGTCATTTCTCCTTCTGTGTCGCCAGCATGCACGGTCATATCCGTAACCATGGCAGAGGGAAGGTATACATGGACCGGAACCTGATCCGATTTACTCTGCCCATATTCGGCGACCCCGACGGTATAGAGGCCCTCGGAAGATTTTTTCAGCGGAAGGTCAACGTCCAGCATCTTCGGCGGGACCGACTTCCAGTCGGCCTTTAGCACATGGGCCAAGGGTGTAATCACATTCACACTCTGAACGCAGACGACACTTTCTCCTTGCAGATGCACCGTAACTTTGTCTGCCGCTGTCACGGCATTCGATTCGCCGGAGGAAAATATCCAATGTTGCGGATGGGAACTGGTAAATGCAAAGTTTGGGCCGTCGTAAGAATCAAAGCCCCAATCTCCGCGCAATTGCGAGGTCACGCCACCGGACAACGTTGCAGCCTGTAGAGCGCTCGCGTTGACGACAAACCCTCCCCGCTCGGCGTCCGCAACCGCTGGCAGGTCGAGCGTATGGCCGGAGGTGTCCTGCACCCGCAGAAAAAGGTTGTGCGCATATTGGGTGGAAAAAACCAGCGGCGCTCCTTCAACGGACAAAACCAGCGAAGGACGCTCCAGGCAAAGCATCTCCTGGGGATGGACCGCACGCAGTGCCGGGAACTGCACGGACGCGACCGGAGGCAGAGTGGAAACCATGACAGACTTCGGGTTACTGAAGGACGGCGGGCTGCTTAACTTCAAATCCACCGTGTCGGCGTTCATTACCGCAATCGCGGGGATGTAGGCGTATTGCGCCGTGTGCAGACTGCCCATGATGCGCACCATATCGACAATGGCCCCCACGTAAGGGCTGTAAACACCCCCACCGGCGGCTGTGGAAACGCTGAGTTGGTTGATCATGTCGCCAGCAGCGCCGGAGGTAAGAGCCGTTACCATGGACTGGCTCTGTGCGTCGTTCAGCACAACATTGTTTGGGTTTTGTATCAGGCAGGTTTCTTGCTGGTCGGTCGGAAGATCAAAGCAGGCTTGATTGATTTTCAGATAGAGCGTTCGCGAGAGGGACGTGGAACGTTTTTTCAGGTCCGCAGGATCGGTGGCTGCAATCTGCCTGACCGCTGCGATGTAGGCGTCCAGCCGGGAACGAGTGAGATCTGCTGCGTAAAGGTCCTGCGCGGCCCGCACAAATACTCCAGGCCGGTCGCGAACGGCCGTTCGCACGGTAGTAAAACCGCCGCCGGTCTCCGGCGCCCAGAAAATCAGCGCCTCCAGCGCTCCCGGTGGAACTTGAATGCTGACGCCATCCTTCTTCACCTGAGCACGCCAGGTTTCTACTTTTGTAAACCATTTGTCCGGGGGCGGATTCAGCGAACCTCGCAGAAAAACCGGGATCAGCAGGTAGTGGATCGATTGATTCTCCGGCAAATCTGGATGAAGCCATAATTGGTCCCCCACCTGGAGATTAGGGACCTGTGAAATGGGCAAAGTCTTGCCGGCGCGTATGACCTTCACTTCCAGCCGTGGACCGGCTAGATCGAACGGAGCCGCTGGGGCCGCAGCCAAACGAGGAGGACTTAAAAGAGTCACAAGGAGAGAAATCCCCGCGCAGGACCATGTTTTCGATTTCATATACATATTCTATGGAATAGGATGGGATTCTCCATCTCTCCGTTACTCGGAAGTCAAAATATTAAGCAATATAAAGACTTAATGGACAGACAGAGCGGTTACATCGGCCCTCCGTTGGCAGATTTGGAAGCCGAGGAGTACTTGAAATGAAGGAAAATTCGGCGATAGCTCCAGGGACGCATACAATAACGCGGGGGTTCCGCTGCGATGGAACGTGTCGAAAAACAGGAAATGCTGGATTGTGACCATTGGTCGCCTGCCGAAGTTGCCTGTGCGCTGGGTGCAATCCGGCGAGTGAACTTTCTCTACGGGGGACATCGGATGCATAAACGCCTTTTCGACCTTGTGTCCTCCCGGCTACAGATGCAAAAGCTGCATATTTTAGAAGTGGCGTCCGGCCGTGCCGATGTGCTGCAGGCCGCTTCCCGACTGTTGATGAAGAAGAAAATATCCTTGCAGATTTCCTTACTGGATCGCAACACTCTGCACCTGCCTCAATCCGCCGATTGGAACCGTGCCTTGCCACAACCCACGCTGCTCGCAGGCGACGCGCTGGAGATACCGATGGCAGACCAGAGCGTGGACATCGTTTCCAGTTGTCTATTCCTGCATCATTTGAGCGTAGACCAGGTCCGCGCGTTTTTCAAAGAAGCGCTGCGCGTCTCCCGCGTCGCCGTTCTAGTGAACGATGTGGAAAGAACGCGAACCAATTACTGGCTTTCACACCTGTACAAATTTATGGACCCCAGTAAGCTGTCGCGGCATGACGGACCGACTTCTGTGCGTCAGGCGTATACCTTCTCAGAAATGGAAACCTTGCTGGGTGAGACCGGCCAAAGGTTCGAGCTGCGGCGCGGATACCTCTTTCGACTCGGCGGGATTCTCTGGAGAGACCCATCGCACGGATAGATGAAGGATTGGTTTTGTAACAGCATTTCGATCCTCGGAGATTAGAATTCTCCGCCAAATAGCAAAGTCTATATATTCTTGGGGCCACGCCGGATGGCCTTCTTGATAACTTCATAACAACAAATTATTCGATTCGTAAGAAATCTCACAAAGGCGGTAAGTAGCGGGTCAAAATCGTGCATCTCAGTAAAATGACCGGCGATCTTAATGCAGCCGACTTAATAACAAGACCAGGAGATTGTTATGAATCAAAGCAAAAAATGCAAACACCCCGCATGCAGTTGTATGCCATCGGATGGCAAGGATTGCTGTAGCGAGTGGTGCAAGGACGCGAAAAATGTTACAGAGATTGCCTGCCAGTGCCAGCACCCACAGTGCGCCGGGGGAAAACTCAAGGCATAAAGATTGGCTGTTTTCTTGGGCCTGTTTCATCAATACATTGTCATTCCGAGCGGAGCGCAGCGAAGTCGAGGAACCTGTGGTTGCCTGCAAAACGCAAGGTCCTTCGCTCCGCTCAGGATGACACCTTTAAGTTTTGCAGGATGTCAAGAGAGCCAAACAAGTCCTAGTAGGTTATCCAAGAGGTTATCGGGCCGACGAGGAAGATACAGAAGGTTCGTTGATAGTTTGCGACGCTAGAATTCGGTAATTCCGATATTGAATAGTTAGAGTGGCGACGCCGCCCAGCCGAATCTTAGACATAGTCCTGTTCTTTTGGGGGAGCCAGAATTCTCCTACCTTTTCATAGGTGTGGGCAATCTCAGTGCTCTTAATCCAGAACGAGGGATTTTTGGCCGGTTCCGCTTTGATGCGACATACCGCGAAGTCCCGGTCATTTACCCAGATCCTACCTCGATAAAGAAATTTACTCGGAGTTTTTGGCTCGACGGACAAGATGTAGGAGCAGCCGTCCGTGGCCGGCTGATATACGAGGTTGGAAAAGTTGTAGTTCTCCTGGTTCAGGTCTACGGCTTTTCTATTTTTTCCCTGCTGTGCATCTTTCTCCGTCCTCACCAGCCGCTTCAGGACCCGATCGACGAGCCACTTCGGACCGCTCTGGGAGACTACCGTAAATACCTTGGTATTCGGCGCGTTGTATGCCATATCGACGACCAGTGACGCACGCAGTTCGCTGGGAAATCCCTGGTAAACAAGCATGTAGGTACGGCGTCCCTGATAACTCTCCAGGGCTTTCGCGCGTTCCTCATTCCTGGCAACCATGGTGGCAACCACCTGAGTGAGAGTCATCGAAGGCTGGCCCGCATTTTGTGGAGTGGCTGCCGCAACCCCAGCGCAGGGCATAAAAATGTTCAGTGAAATGAATAGGGCCGCGAGTAAAGCATAATTGCGAAGTTGGACGGTCCGGTGAGACCGTGTGCTGGCGTGCAAAAACATTCAGGCTCCGGGTATTGTGATTTAGAGTGTTGCGGCTTCCGGCGTATCCAGATGGGAGCCATAAGCTTTATAAATGTTTCGAAAAGCGACATCCCAGGAACTCGACTGTGCGTACTCACGGGCGGCCTTTCGCATGGAAGACAACACGTCCGGGCCAGTCATCAGCGTCGCAACATGGGCCGTGAATTCGTCGAAGTTCCTGGCGATGTATCCTGTCTTTCCATGCTGGACCGTGTACTTCGGCCCACCGAGGTCGGTGACGACAGCGGCAACGCCAGAAGAGAGAGCTTCGAGAACGACCAGGCCGAAGGTCTCCGTCTCGGAGGGAAATGCCAGGACATCCATGTTCGCATAGGCGCGCGACAATTCTTTGCCGGTGAGCACGCCGGGAAATTCCGCGTGCCGGAGATTTTGCCGCAGCCAGGCTTCCTCCGCGCCCTGACCCACAATCACAAGGCGGAAGTCGCGATGCCCTTGGTTGTGCAGCGCCTTTTCAAGCAGGGACAGGTGGCGAACATTTTTTTCCGCCGTCAAACGGCCGACATAACCAATCGTAAAAGGGCCGCTGTGACGGTCCCGAAAATCTGGATGAAACCTGGCCGTATCTACCCCATGGCCCATGGGAAAGCAGGGTTTTCCGGTCATTTTTATAAGCCCATCGACGATTTCCGGATTGGGCGCAAACAGAAAACGCGGAATTTTATAGAAACGCGTCGTCGCGAGAAGGCTGAAGTTCTGCGCGGCGTGCGAGATCGAGCCAGCCAGCCTTTGCGGCAAAAATGAAAGCGCATTGGAAGTCCGCATCCCAGCATATTCAGGAAGATTGGTCTGCCAGAAGGCGGCCAGCGGAATACCGAGACGGTGGGCAAACAACGCGCCCAGAATACCCACATCGCTGGGGCCGGTGATCTGCACCATGTCCGGCCTGAATTCGCGAAGCAGGTGCGCAACTCTTCCATAATGCCTCAAGAACAGAAGGTCGAAGTCATGATTGCGATCCAGCGGGAATTTTATGGGGCCACGTCGGAGTTGTACGCGGATGACCGATCCTTCGCGGATGACCTGATCGCATGGCCCGGCATGCACTAGAAAAAACGGTATGTCCTGTTGGCGGGCATAGGCCGCGAAATTCCGGGCAACGACTGCGACGCCATCCACTTCATGAAATGCATCGGGGAAAAATGCAACGCGGCGGACTTCGCCGCTCACGAAATCGCCTCAGATGGGGTATCTGAGAGCACATGCAAATCGATCTCGTCTGCGTAGACCCGCTTGGCCGCCCATTGCACGGTCGCGTTTTCCGCCAGCCGGAAGACCGAAAAAATGCGTTCGACAAATGGAGGAGGGGCCTTCCAGAAGGCGGAAATTGGCAGGAAGCCATTTCCCGTCTTGTCCGGATGAAAGACGCGGTCATCCCAACGGCGAGAGCCTTCCGGGTATTCCGGGTAGTAGCGGATCACATCCAGCACGGCATGCGCGACGCGAACGCACATAGGATCGGTATACTGCTGCATAAACAGGACGTTACTGCGCTGCTCTTTGCGGATTTCGTGGACGAATTCCGCAAAGCTCTGCGCGTTGCTCAGATTCACCGCGGCACTCGGCTCGCATGCATGCCGGTCTCCACCGGAAACGATGGGCCGCTCCCAGCGTTCCCCGAGCGGCATGACTCTTTTATTTTCTCCCCATGTCCGCATGCCATTCAATTCAAATGCATGCAGAAATGGGTTGTTTTGCTGTAAAAACTGTTCCAGGCACATTGCATGCCGCTGTGGGCCTAGTCCACACAAGTCCCAAAGTGGATGATTGAACACAATCAGCACTTCAGGAAATGCATGCAGCATGGCCAGCAGTTCCGTCACCGATTGAGCGGAAGACCTTTGCGTATATTGGTCGAGCGCAGCGGCTATGTCCTGGGCCTGCCCAACAGGCAGATTGTGAATACCCAGATGAAACATTGTCCCGCAATAAGGAACGCTCCATTCCAGAGAGAGCGGCATTTCCGCAGTCTCGGTAGCCAGCCGCAATAAGGCTGGGGCCTGGATCGAATCATGGTCGGTCAGCGATACCAGGCCGGCGACGTCCAGGACGTTCTCGAGCTGGTCCTTCTCTACCTCAAATGCCAGCTTTGGAGTGAGCGGAGACGTCCAATAGGCGCGCGAGAAATCTACAGGGACTACGGACTTCCGATACTGCCGATCCAGGATCCGTTGCAGAATTGGCCATTTTTCAGTGAATGCCGGAATGAACTGTAGCTTTTCTTTCGAGTGACGGGTGTGGCTATGGAGAGATATGCCGGTCCTGTAATCGCGAGCGGAGTTCGGATTTTTCCAAATGCAAGAAACCTTAGTAGATGCCAACGGCGATAGACCTCTTGAATCTGTAAGAAAATTTATCACACGGGATGCACAACCCGTGAACATGAATGGTTGACACAGATGATCGTCCTTAGATTGGACTGTACCCGAAGGATTACGTTATCCAGACTTATAGGTTACAGTTCTGAACGGCCGTCGTCATCTCGCGTGCTGCGGTTCGTCCTGCGTGAATCAAATCCGGCAGGCCCACACCACGGTAAGCATTGCCTATCAACCGCATACAGGGAAACTCGGCCATGCGGTCTTCCAGGTTTTGAATGCGTTCCAGATGCCCCACAGGATAAAGCGGCAGAGAATCCGGCCAACGCCGAACCAGTGCAAAATTCGGCTCGGGTAGCCTGCCGATTATGCGTCCCAGCGCCGTATGCGCAAGTGTCAGCAGCGTTGTATCGTCTTCCTGCAACAGGGCCGGAGCGGCAGCGCCCCCGAAGAAAGCCCGCAAAAGCACTGCGCCCGGTGGTGCGCGGTGAAAAAATTTCTGATCGATAAACGTGCAGGCGAGCAGCGCCCGCTGCGCCAGGGTCTCAAGATTTTCCTGCGTTGCGTCCGGCATTATGGCCGCAGCCTGGCTGCGCTGCGGAACCAGAAATCCGAAGCCGCGAGGGATGCGCAGGGACTGCGCCCACTCTGCTGCAAACGCAAACGCCACGACAATGGCGGAAGAAGCCTGCTGGGGCAACAATTCCGGCAGTTGCGCATCGAGCGGGCGGAGCAAGCGCGCCGTCGTTTTTGCCGGTGTCGCCATAAGAACGGCATCAAAGCATTCACAGAGTGTATCTTCCACATTTTTCGAGGAGGCCCCGCGAATCCGCCAGCGGTCGCCGACTCTTTCGATGACTTCCACTGTGGTTCCGCATCGCATGCTGGAAGCTGGAATGCACGCGGCCATGGCTTCGATCAGACCCTCCAGGCCATTCCGCAGGGTCGAAAAAATCGGAGCAGCTTGTATTCCGGCATCCACATTTTGCCGCGCGCGTTCCTGTAGACCCAGAATCAAACTGCCGTGCTCGCGTTCCAGCGCCACGTACGCAGGCAATACCCCGCGAGCGCTCAAGCTCGCAATATCTCCACCAAAGACGCCAGCCAGCAACGGGGCTGCAATGGTGTCTGCGACCTCAGCGCCAAAGTGACGATGGACGAAGTTGCGCACCGATTCATCATGCGCGGCAGACGAGGCATCGAGCGCAGTGGCCTTCAGTTGCTCGGCGAGTTTGGGTTCCCGCAGATAGGCGAGCTTTGCCTGCCAACTGAACAGCGGCGAATTCAAGACGCTTGCCCACTGCATGGGGACCATCATCCGCATGCCATCCGGCAAGGCAACCAGGGTGCGATTTTCGGCGAGGTAGGTTTTGCGGCGCTCGTCCTGCGAAAAAATAATTTCTTTTTCCAGGCCCAGCTCGACCGCCAGTTCGCGCGCCCATGGCTTTTCCGTCACCCAGCTATCCGGCCCGCACTCCACCACGAAGCCATCGCGGCGCTCGGTTTCGACGATGCCGCCCAGTCGCTGCGTGGCTTCCAAGAGAGTGAACTCGACCGGGACGCCAGCCTGCCGCTGCATGGCCAGTTCATACGCGGCGGAAACTCCGGCGATGCCGCCGCCGACGATGGCGATGCGTTTCATGTCAATACGGACGCAGGTGCAGGCGTGGTCTGTTGGAGTTTTCGCATGCCGCTGATGGTCAGGTCCGCCAGCGCGTCGATCAGCACCGGCGAGGCGTTCAGCGACTCCGGTCGAAAGAGCTTCAGGTCCAGCGTGCGCGCCAGTTCCTGAAAAGCAATGTCGATGTCATACAAAATCTCAACGTGGTCGCACAAAAAGCCAATCGGTTGCAACACCACGCCGCGATGGCCCTCCTGATGGATGGCCCGCAGGGTATCTTCCACCGTTGGCCCGATCCATGGGTTCGCGGAGCCGGGACCGCCCGACATTCCCTGGCTTTGAAATGCGAAATACCAATCCTGCTCAGTCAGCCTTTCGGCTACGAGCCGCTGTGCCACCAAAGCTGCGGTTTGTTTCGTCTCGACCGCATACGGGTCGGGACCGGCAGCCGCAGCCCCAGGAAGCGCATAGGAACGTTCCGGTGCAGTGGGGCGGGTGGAGCGGCTGGGGCCTGAAAATTCTTTGGAAGATGGACCGCTCTCACTTCTGTCCGGGCGTGCCGCCTGCGCCGACGGCTCCGGCTGCGCTTGAATCGTGCGGCAGGGAACGCTATGGGCGGTAAACAGCACGGGAACTTTTGCACCGACCGCCGCACACGCTTCCCTCCAGCACAGGCGCAACCTCTCGGCAAATGCATCGGCAAGAAGAGGATGGTCCGCCCATGCATCGATGAAGTGAAAGCGCAGCGCACTGCCCGCTTCGGCGTAGGCTGCGCGGCGATAGAGTCCGACGCTGGTGCGGGAGTTCTGCGGGGCGAGGCAAAGAGCGACGGCGTCTGTCACTCCGTCGGCCCGCATCGCGCGCACGGTGTCGGCAATATAGGGCTTCCAGTTGCGCATACCGACATACACGGGCAGTCCGATTTTTTCCTGGAGCAGCGCAGCCTGCCGAAACGTCCACTCTGTCAGCGGACTTTTGCCGATCTGCGCGTAACGATGCTGAATCTCTTCCACCACATGCTGCGGCATTGCCCTTCCGCTGACGACGTTTTTCAGATATTCAGGAATTTCCTCGACCGTCTCCGGCGTGCCATGCGCCAGCAACAGTACGGCAAATTTGCGCGCTCGCAATGTGTCGGCGAAACCGTCCGATACGCTCGCAACGGTCATGCTCGCCTCGGTGCGGAAGCATGCGCAAGCTGGCGGGTTTCAGGCTGGACAGCTTCTTCCGATATCTGCGCGCTGATTTCCCGTACCCACCGCACTACGCGCTGCACGTTTTCCACCGGCGTTCCCGGTACGATGCCGTGGCCAACATTAAATATATGTCCCGGCTGCCCTGCGGCCTGGCGCAGCACCTCTTCCACGCGCGCACGCAGCAACGGCTCCGGCGCGAATAGCACGATGGGATCGAGATTGCCCTGTACTGCGCAGCGCTCGCCGACGGCGCGTCTGCCCACATCGAGCGGAATCCGCCAATCGAGGCCGATGACGTCCGCGCCGGTTTCGCGCATGCTGGGCAGCAGCGTCGCCGTGTCGACGCCAAAATAGATGACAGGCACGCCGAGCACCTGCACCTGCTGGACCAGAGACTGCGTAATGGGCAGCACATACTCGCGATAGTCTGTGACGGAAAGCGCGCCGGCCCAACTGTCGAAGATCTGGATGACATCCGCGCCTGCCTCCACCTGCTGGGCTACATATTCAGCCAGCACCGTTTGCAGTTTCTGCATCAGGGCTTGCCATGCCGCAGGATCGGAGTACATCAGGCGCTTGGTTTCGATGTAATTGCGGGAGCCACCGCCTTCAATCATGTAACTGGCCAGCGTGAACGGCGCGCCGCAGAAGCCGATCATTCCCTTGCGATCGCCAAAGTGTTTTTCCGCGCGGCGAATCGCTTCGGCCACGTAGCCAAGATCGCCGGTGCGGTCGGTGCGCAGCTTGCGGATGTCCGCAGCGCTGCGAATGGGCCGATGGACAACAGGGCCTTCGCCAGCCAGGAACTCAAAGTCCAACCCCAGCGGTTCGAGCGGCAAGAGAAGATCGGCGAAGATGATCGCCGCATCGACATCGAGTTTTTCAGCGGCGGTGATCGTCACCTCAGCGGCCAGCTCCGGGGATTTGCAGATTTCGAGCAGCGAGTGCGCGCGCCTGACCGCCTGATACTCCGGCATGTAACGCCCGGCCTGTCGCAGGAACCACACAGGCGTGCAATCGACAGGCTGGCGCAGACAAGCGCGAAGAAAACGGCTGCCGCCTGTGCTGGCCTCGACCATGACTTTATCCACGGACGTGGCCATGCTGGGGCCTCTCTGCGTAGTCTCTTCGTACCATGCACTCTCCAGGTTTCAGCGGAAAACCCTCAAACCTAAAGACTAGCACCGCGCTGGACCGTCTCTCTACGCCGGGCAGGAAGGATTTCGAGCCGATGGAATTCGCGTTCATAGGCGGAGCGGCATGAACAGAGAAATTTCGCACAGGCTTGCTGCATCGAGTCGAATGAAGAAAGGCTTTGAAAGCGCCAACCAGTATTGATGATGCTATCGACCCAATTGCTTATCGAAGAATGACGCCATGATCCGATCGGCTTCTTTGGTCTCCGGCAGGCTGGGCTGGTTCCAGAAGGCATGTGGCAGACCTTCAAACACAACCAGTTGTGCATCGACCCCGGCACGGAGAAAGGCGCGATGGAGAATTGTTGTTCCGCTCAACAGCATGTCGCGTTCGCTGGTGATAAATAATGTTGACGGAAAACCTGTCAGGTCAGCATAAAGCGGCGAACGCACGGGATCTTTTGGATTGATGCGGGGCCTATTGGCAGTGGAGACCGGGTGTGACGAAGCTTGTGGCATGTTCAGAGGTCCCGACAAACCAAAAAGACCGAATATCGACTGCGAATCGCCGCGTTGACTGAAATCTCCCAGCCCAGAGAAAACGCCGAGACAGCCGGGCAGAGGCAGCCCAAGCTGACGAAGCCGGACGGCGACCTCCGGTGTAAGAATTGCGCCTGCCGAAGTGCCATAGATGCAGATATGTTGCGGCTTATAGGTCTTGAGAAGCTGCCGGTACACCGCGACAGCGTCATCCACTGCGGCTGGGAAGGGATGCTCCGGCATGAGCCGGTAGAGTACAGCCACCACCTCCGTCTGTGTCAGATTGGCGATGGGGATGGTTTCCGTCAGCGAGCCAGAATCCGAATCGAAACCACCTCCATGGAGATTCATCAGGACGCGGTCGCGATTCTGTTGCGGAATTTTGAGCGGAGTAATGACCTTGACGGGCACGCCGGCCATGGTCTGGGGTTGAATGTTTACGGGGTACATGGCTCGAAAGTCCGCTCCGCGCGCCGCTTGCCAAATGTCTGTCTGCTTGCGGCGCTCCGCCAATGTCATACGGCCAAGGTCAGGCACGGTCCGCGCAAGAAACTTTTGCGCCTCTGGACTGATAGTGGTTGGCACTGGCACCACGCGCGTAACGTGCGCCGTGCCATTGGGGTCTATATAGCTGCTGTCCTGCTGCGGGATTGGCGGCGATGTTTTCTGCTGAGCAATACCTGCACCCTGCAATGCACCGGCGATGCATAGGACCGCGGCTATCGTCGCGATGTCGTTCTTCATTCGAACTACTTTGAATCTGGCCATGGATAGGCTCCTCTTCTTCACATTAGGACAGAACCATCCTTCGTCTCTGCAATGCCGCACAGAACGATCACACGAGCAACACTCCCGCTGATTGATAGACAGTGCCACTGCGGTCGGTTTCCACGACAGGCAGGCGCGGCGTACGAGTGAGGATTTCTATTTTTCCATCGCTTAGCGCAACGGTATCTTCCACCTTCGCACCCTGCAGGCTTGGGTTCCAGGCCATGGCCTGTTGGCCGAGCACTCGCTCTGCCCCGCCGGGACGCGCCACCCACTCGCGCTCCCAATAGCCGCAGGCCCCGCCTTGATGGTGCATTTGCTCTTCGCCGGGATGTCCCTGTTCCGCATACGCCTGCTGCGCCACCGTAAAGAGCGCATCTGCGGTCGCGCCTTCCCGCGTGGCGTGCAACAGGCTGGCATTGACCTGGGCCGCAGCAGCAAATTTTTCTTTCAGCTCCGTCGGCATAGCGCCGAAGTGGACGAACCGTGTGATAGATACAGACAGACCCCAGCGGCGCGCACAAAAGTTCAACATGCCGAAGCGTTGCAGCTCGCCATTGCGCGGTACGGCGTGGCGATAGTTGCGAATCCGGTCGTCGGCAGCGGTAAGAAAGACTGAAGGCAGGATGCTTTGGGCCAGTAGGCGCTCGGCGACTATGGCCTGCATTGTGGCTTCCGTCATGCCGGGTCGCAATACCAGCAGCGTATCCGTCACAGCATCTGCGATGTGCTGCCCCAGCCAGCGATACCGGACGATCTCGCCGTCTGTCAGCGGCAGCCGCAGGGGTGTCATAGAAACGGCAGGTATTCCGCACGCGGCATCATCGCTGGCCACTTTGCCGTTGCCAACAATTTTTTTTATGGATGCTTGCATGTCGTTGGCATACCAGGGCTGGAGGACGGGCTGGTAATCGAGCTGCGCGAACTCTTCCTGCGCCAATCGCGGCGCTTCGTTATTGGTCGTCAGATAATAGGACGGCCCATTGCGCGTGAACAGAAGGCTGCCGACAGCAATTTCTCGCGGGATGATCACACGCATTTCGGCGATCCCGGCAGTCGCCCAGGCGACGTTCTCGTGTCGCGAAACCAGCAAAGCATCGAGCGAGTGCACCGCTAGAAAATCCTGGATGACACGTTGCTTCTCTTTCACCTCTGCCTTGCGCTCGCTGGCAGGAAATAGCAAATTGGCTTCCACGTTATCGTTCTCCACGAAGAAATCTCCACAATTTTCGATATATTTTGATCTTCTTCTAATTTTGCGATGCTGGGCGGTCCGTCTTTTGAGTGAGAACAGCAACGCCGTAAACGGGCAGCGTAACGTTCTGCACGGAGCCGCCAGCAAGCATATCCGTCATTGTATGAGGCAGAGAGACGATTTGTTCACTCTTTGAAAAATTCTCGATCATAAAAATAGTTTTGCCAGCGCCCACGCGTCGTTCGATTTCCACTCCTTCAGGAACAGGCAGAAGGTCCGGCTTCACTTTGCTCATACCGACCATCCATTGCGCTGCGTTTTTCATTCCTGCATCGTCCATCCAGATACCGATATAAGTGATGGTCCCTCGTCCAACTTTGCGCGTGATGGCCGCGGGCGATCCATCGAGCCAGCCATTGCTCTTTCCGTAGCGCATCAAGACCTTTACATCTGGGACCTGCACTTGAATCCGCTCCGCAAAGAGCTGGCTTTCATTCGCGCCCCAGTCACCTGTAACCGGGACAGAATGGATCAGCGCGAAATACTGCTCCACGCGGCCACCAAGAATTGTCGTGAGCGGGCCCGGCTGTCGCTGGGGCCAACGGGAATTGTCGCCGTCCTTCATTCCAGAACGCTGGCCGAGGACGAGATTGCCGCCTTGCTCCACATATCGCATTAAATTTTCTACGACGGCCTGGGGTATTACATCCAGTCCAGGCGCGACGACGAGTTTGTAGCGCGAAAGATTGTCCGTAGGAGAAACGATGTCGATGGACTGCCCCAGCGCGTGCAGCGGCCGATAGTAACTCATCAATTCATCGATGGGATTGTAGTATGGGTTTTCCCTCTGCCAGTTGATCGTCCAGCGGCTTTTGTAGGATTGCAGAATGGCCACTTTAGATTTCACCGTTGTCGCACGCACTGCAGGGCCAACCTTTTCATATTCGCGGCCAACCTGGGCGATTTCTTCATAGACCGGAGTAGGGGTCCCATCAACGCCAACCAGCGTGCCCTTGTGGTTTTGTTCCTGGCCATTCAAGGAATCGCGCCATTGCCAATAGCTGGTCGCCTCCGCGCCATGGCCGATGTCCTCCCATATCGCAGCGCGCATCTGGCCTTTGGCCATGTTCGAACCAGCGGTGGTTTCCATCACCCAGAAATTCATGTCTTTGAATCCGCGCACCAGATCGTGCGTTGCAGCGTTCTTCACTGGATCGTAAGGATTAGACCAATGGCCAAGCGGGTCGTCCCACGCCGTGAAATCCAGATCGCGTGCGACAACGTAATGGTCGTAGCCATCGAACCAACCCATCATGTTGGTGGTAATGCGTTGGCTGGGGAGCGCATGCTCCCGGATGGCGTCGATTTGATTTTTTTGGTAACTCCGCCAGGTATCGCTAACAAATTCCTTCCAGCGAAGCATCAGCCCGGGATTTCCATGTGTATTTGGAATCGGAATCTGGTCCCAGCTTGTATAAGTCTGGCCCCAATATGCGCTGTCCAATCGTTGGTTGATGCTGTCCAGCGTTCCATACTTCGTCTTGAGCCATTCCTGAAATTGCCTGCGAGTATTGTCGTCATAAGAAACGAAGTTATATTCATTGTCGATCTGCCATGCGATAACATAAGGATTGTGCCCAAAGCGCTTGGCCAGTTGTTCATCGATTCCTCGCGTCAGCTCGCGATATTTTGGATCGGCCCAATTGAAATTGGCGCGCTCACCGCGCCCCACATTTCGCCCGTCTTCCAGCACCCGCATGGTCTGCGGATATTTCTCTGTGAGCCACGCAGGTGGCGCCTGAGTTGGCGTGCCAATTACCACGAAGATTCCATGTTTGCCAACATCGTCGATCGCGCGTTCCATCCAATCGAAATCGTACTTACCTTCTTCCGGCTCGATGCGGCTCCACGAATATTCGCCGAGACGAACCATGTGCAGATGCGCTTTCTGCATCAGTTCCAGGTCGGCTTCCCATCGCGACTCCGGCCATTGCTCGGGATACCATGCCGCGCCCAGAAGCAAAGGCGGTGGAGTGAGCGGCAGGGTCTTTATAGCTTGAGAGTATGTGAAGGAAGAACCGAGTACAGCGATTGAAAAGACACCCAGCACCTTGGACAGAACATTATTTCTCACAGTTCATCCTCATCTTAAATAGGCATTTCAAAACGCACTTAGTCATTGGCCATCTGGCCTTCCAACTATGTAGAACGAGTCGACCTATATTGCTTTCCTAAAATAAACAATGCCAGCGTGCCTAACAGCGGCATAAACCCGACCAGAATAAATACGGGTTTGTACGATACGCGGTCTACCAGAGCGCCGGTGAGCAAGGGGAAAAGTAAACCACTCAGGCCGCCGGAGACCCCGGTCAGACCGGTCACACGCCCGATCGCATGATCTGGAAACAGGTCTGTGATTGCGCCAAACATATTTGCGGAAAGAAAATTATCGGCCATGATTGCAATGCCGATGGTAAACAAAGCGGCTGTTGCGCTGTGGAGATAAGTGACCATCAGACTGGTCAGGCACAACAGGCTGCTGCCAACCATGGTGATTTTCCTGACGTTGTAGATGCCGACGCCACGCGATTGCAGCCATCCAGCGGCCCATCCTCCTAAGACGCCGCCTGTATCTCCCAAAAGAAATGGGATCCAGCCGAGAAACCCAATCTGCGTGAGCGACATGTGACGGACGCTGTAGAGATAGCTGGGTATCCAGTACCAATAAAACTGCATGACCGGGCCAATCAGAAATCGGCACATCATGACGGCCCAGGTGGAGGACTGCCGTAACAAAACTGGAAGAGAGATTTGTAAAGGCTCGCCTGACAGCAACGGCGATGCTTTGCCGGGATAAGTAAACCACCACAACGGGACCCAGATCAGCCCGAGCAGCGCGGGGACCAGAAAGGCCGCGCGAAAGCCGTAACGCTGCATCAAAAATACAATCAGCGGCGGCGCAATGGTGGCGCCAATCATACTGCCGCTGTTGAAGATGCCGATGGCGAGCGTCCGTTTTTCCTTGGAGAAAAACCGGGACACCGCCTTCATTCCGCCTGGGTAGTTGCCGGCCTCTCCCGTGCCCATCCAGAAGCGCGTGATGCCCAGTTGCATCCCGGATCCGCAAAAAACCTGCGCACCCGTTGCGCCGGACCACCAGAGCACCGCGGCGGTCAGGCCAAGACGCGCTCCCCAGCGGTCCATCAGCCATCCCATGGGAAACTCGCCGGACATCATGCCGAATTGCAGGGCGGCGACGATTCTTCCGTAGTATTCGTTGGAGAGGTGAAACGTTGCCTTCAACACGGGGGCGAGTACAGACAAGGTCTGACGATCGATAAAATTTATGACGGTAATGGAAAAGATGAGGGCCAGGATGACCCATCGCCGGGGCAGGTCTTGAGGAGGGGAAGATACGGTGTCCTCCTGGATTTTAAATTCACTGCCCGGCAATCCTGCCTCCAACCCACGTCATGGTATATACATCCGGCGGTCCATGCTTCGACTACCTGCTTTGCATGGTGCGATTCCAGATGGGTTATGGTAACGCCAGCGCTTCCGCACCAAGTTTTTCATACCATGGGCGTGCGGACTTCAACACATTATTCACTTGTTGGATATTTTCCGCACCCTGCGTGTTCAGCCAATCCTCGAAGGCCGCGGCCCCGTCTTTCACGTAAATCGGAACTCCGTCTTGCCATGTTGCGCGTCCACAGAGCACGCCATTGAAGCTCACGCCGCACTCCACTGCGAACTCCAGCGTTTCCAGGAAGACCGGACTGCTTACTCCTGCGGACAGATAGACGAATGGCAAAGGTGTGGCGAAGGCTGCGATGCGGAAATGTTCCATCGCCTCGGCGCGCGTATACGCCTTCTGCCCCTTGTAGGCCTGCGTGCCTTCTACAAACTGCATCTGCACAGGGACCTCGACCTTCAGAACATCCGCGCCATATCTCTCCTTGCTGAATTCCTGTATGGAACGAATGACGATTTCCGGTTTGCGCCGGGCATAGGCCAGTCCTTTTTCGTCTTCTCCATGTACATCGTATCCAACAAATTCCAGAAACAAGGGGATGTCGTTTGCGCGGCACTCGGCGCCGATACGCTCGACCCAGGCATGCTTCTGTTCGTTGATCCAATTGTTTTCAAACGGTGTGTAATAGAGAAGAATTTTGATGCTGTCGGCACCAGCCTCTTTCAAGCGAAGTACGGACCATCCTTCTGTGGCCGTGGGCAGCCGTTCGGGATGGTCGACGGTGTATCCCGCTTTTTCATAGGCCAGCAGCAGCCCTTTGCCGTTGCGGTGCTTGGTGGCGGGCAATCCATATTGCACATCGAGCAGGATTGCCGAGGCGTGCCGGGTAAGCGCCTCCGTTACCAGCTCCTTGAATTGCACCACCATCGACTCTGGAGGTTCCTCCACGCCCATTTCCTTTGCCAGCATATTTTTCAACAGGCCGCGTTGGTCCATGGCTGCCGCCGCAATAACACCGCGCTTGTCCGACACTGCTTTCAATCCTGCAATCTTCCCAGGGGTCAGATTGTTCGACATAATTTGCTCTCCTACTTTTTCAGATTGTTCTCCGGTCATTCGACATCGGGAGAACTTTCGGCGCTCCAGCAGACGTTACAAGACGCTAAGTTTTCATGGATCGATCAAAAACTACAATGAATATATGGACATCGAAAGATGGATGTCAATCGATTGCAAATGATTACGATGAGGTGCGAGTTCCGTTGTAGAGACACTTGACAATCGATAACAATAGATTATAGGTTGTATTGTGCCTGAACAGCGCTTTGCAAGTGTACGCCTGCAATGGGCCGTCGGTCGTTCAATGGGCTTGAAACTAAACACAGGACGCGATTTGTGCGGGACTGCTGGTGGCTTGCAAAGTTTTTTTGAGCATATGCCGAATTATTCACTTCAGGGCTGAATGTATCGTTTTTTTAGAGTAGGACGGACTGAAATGAACGCAGAAAATCTACTCGTTGTCCAAGGCGGTGGCCCGACTCCAGTCCTGAATGCCACACTTGCCAGCATTCTGCGGGAGGCTTACCGGCACAGCGAAATCGGACGAGTCCTGGGTGCAAGGTCTGGAATTGCAGGGATCGTAAACGGAGATGTCATTGATCTCAGCGACATTCCTGAGGAGGAACTGGATCGGCTCGGCAAGAGTCCGGGCGCGGCTCTGGGATCCTCCCGGTCTAAACCCTCGCCTACCGACTTGGACCTCATCGTTCAAAATTTGCGGCGACTCGGCGTGCGCCATGTATTGTTGATCGGCGGCAACGGTACGATGCGCGGCGCGGAAGTCATCCGCCAATTCTGCAAGGACGCCGCCTACGAAGTTCAGGTCATCGGAATTCCAAAGACTGTAGATAACGACATTGCGGTAACAGACCGCTGCCCCGGGTATGCGAGCGCCGCGCGTTATGTCGCGCAATCGACGCGCGATTTGGGTATGGATGTTTGCT
>DAHUZH010000057.1 GCA_027306695.1 Acidobacteriaceae bacterium | reverse complement strand
GTAACAAGGCCGACGGCGGGACGCTGCGATTAAGCGGTACTCAGATCTTTGGGGGGAGCAGCGGCAATGGTCTGTTTAAACCTTGCCTTGCGCAACGTGCGGCCCGCCGAAAAATGTGCTCCCGCCAGCAGGATCAGGCCAGACAGAAACGCCCATAACATCAGGCCCACCGAAATGGAGAACGGTCCATACACGGATTTCAAATTGAGCCACGGCAACACCACAATGTAAACGTACTTTGCACCTTCCCACAGCAGGCCGGTGACGATGGCTGCAGGCAACACGGACAGCCCACGGATTTTGCGGTTCGGCAGAATCCAATAAATCAGAAAAAATATCGATATACTCGCGATCCCGCCCATGATTTTTAGGATGGTCCGCTCAAGAAAATGAAATGCTGCGCTCCCCGTGTGCCCAGCGAAGATTATCTTGAGCATTGCTTCATGGGAGGCGGTGACAGCCACAGAAAGTAAGGCAAGAATGCCGACCATGAAAGCCAAGCCAAGGGAAATCAATTGATTTCTCCAGTACGAGCGGTTTTCCTTCACGCCCCATACCTGATTCAGAGCAACTTCCAGCGGCATAAAAACTCCCGTGGAAGAGACCAACAGCATAAAAACCGAAAACAGAGCCACACTTTTCTGCGAATAGACCAGGAAAGTCATGTTGCGCACGACAAAATCCTGTCCCGTCGGCAGAAGCGCGCGCAACATCGTTCCGATGACGTCTACCGCTTGTGCGGAATGCAAAAAACGATGGGCAATCGTCAGCATCAATACGATGAATGGAAAGAGCGACAGAATGGCATTGGCGGCCACGCTGAAAGCGTACGTATGGACGGCCGTCCGCGACAGATAACGCAGCAGTGCAATGATCTGCGGCTCATCCTGCTCGCGCTGGGCCCGCTGTTCCTGAGGCGTAATTGCGATGGAGTTATTGGCGTCGTCTTGTGGCATTATCTTCTGCATATCAGGAGTCGGGGTTGAATCGGGTCGTTTACAGCAAAGCCTTTTTGCTCGTACGA
The DNA here is from genome assembly GCA_027306695.1 of Acidobacteriaceae bacterium. GTDB lineage: Bacteria > Acidobacteriota > Terriglobia > Terriglobales > Acidobacteriaceae > JAKAAZ01. The sequence continues at coordinate 22,922 of DAHUZH010000057.1, read as the reverse complement.
ATAGACTTTTCGCTCTGATTTCGACTATAGCGCGCTCAAAACCGGTATCCTCACGCTGTTGTTTGGGGCAGCTTCAAACTACGCAATGGCCCTGAAAAAAGATTTATCTTGCGTTTCTGTCAGATTCCTGCCATAACAATGCCAGATTTGCACAGACATCCGTTCTGCGCTGATGTTGATTCTGATGCAAAATCGCAGTTTTGGGGAAGGCCGTTTGCATTGCTTTGTTGAATCATCTCTGTCAGGCACGATCTTTGGATCTTGAACAAAAAGCCTTCATCGGTCGATGAAACGCTTCTGCCGGGATTCAATCCCCTCCCCCACCGGGCCGGACAGGGACACAGAATGAAAGGAAATTTTTGTGACCGAACGTGGTGTAGTGAAGTGGTTTAATGGCGCCAAGGGCTACGGTTTCATTCAACGCTCCACCGGCGAAGACGTCTTTGTTCATTTCTCCGCCATCCAGGAAAGCGGATTCAAGACGTTGAATGAAGGCGATGCTGTGGATTTTGAGTGTCAGCAGGGACCAAAGGGCCTGAACGCAGTCAACGTGGTGCGCAATCAGTAGCCCTGAAAATTCTCCGATTTTCCCGCGAAGGCCCGCAGCAGGGTTGGAGTGTGCGCGGCGAGCCTACCGGGACCAACTGGTTTGTGAGGCCAATGCTTTACTCACGACAATTCTCTTTCGCGATTTCAACATTGCGCTCAAATCCAACGTACTTTGTGCGCTCCACGGGCGAATGGCGAAACCAGCGGCGATACCCGTCCTCCCGCAAATTCTCCAGCCAGTCGAGCGCAGGATTCACCAGCTCTGGTCTGGGTTGTAGATCTGCCCAGTCTGTGAGCGGCGCGCGGTGGCCCCCGCGATTGTTCCAGGGGCAGACTTCCTGACAGATGTCACAGCCAAAAACATTTCTTCCGATCTTCGCGGCAAGTTCTTTAGGAATCGCTCCACGTTTTTCAATCGTCAGATAGGCAATGCAGCGCGAAGCATCCATGCGATACGGTTCGAGCGCCTCGGTTGGGCAGGCATCGATACAGCGCGTGCAGCTACCGCATCGGTCCGGCATCGGCCGAGCCCACTCCTCGCATGGCAGTTCGAGTGAAGTAAGAATCACCCCAAGGAAAAACCAGGAACCGAGCGACTCGTGGATCAGGCACGTATTTTTTCCCTGCCAGCCAAGTCCAGCGTACTTCGCATAGATGCGTTCCACCAGCGGCCCTGTATCGACAAAACAGCGCGCTTCAAATTCTCCCACCTGCGCTTGCAGATCGGCCCGGAGCAACTCCAGACGCTCGCGAATGATGGAGTGATAATCCGTGGGAACCAACTGCGGTTGCGCGATGCCGGATTCGTTTTTTTGGGAGGGTTGCGAGTCTGCTCGATGCCCAGACCATGCATATCGGGCAATCCAGCCAGGAGTCTCAGCCTCCACTCCAAGGTCGAGGTCGATCGAATATGGCTGGTCATTGTTGTAATTGACCGCGCAAACGATGACAGAACGCGCCCAGGGAAATGGCAAGCGGATTGAGGAGCGCAGGAAGCGGCCCTTGGCATCACACCGTTTCAGATATTCCATCTCTCCCGCTCTGCCCTCTTCCACCCATTGCGAGAAGTAGGAAAGTTCCTGCATGACGGGACCGGTGTCGCCGTCTGCGCTCTCCATGTTCGGCACGGGCGCAATCCCTGCCAAATGAAAGCCATGTTTTTTTGCCGTTTGTACCACTCTCTGTTGTAGAGATGTTTCTGTCATTCTCGATATTGCGGGATTCGCACGCATGGAAGAAGTTCCAATTCTAACTTCGCTTCGAGGCAGGCGTCTTCCTGGAGGCTGGTTTTTGAGATTGCTTGCCGAGTGCATCCAAATCATATCCAGCATCTTTGGCGTTGCGCATGGCGCGTCTCACTTCGCCTTCCATCGTTTGCACGATGGCTTTACTGAGTTCGGATTTTCTGGCCGAGTTCATCAGAGCCGGCATCGCCATCCACCACAGAAGCTGTTCGTAGTCCTCTTTGTTAAAGTAGGTGCGTCCATGCGAAGTGTGGAGTTGTGTCAGCCAGGCAACATCAGGCTCCTTCCACGATGCAGAAGACAGTCCAACGGCCGCTTTTTTTGAGCGCGTTGGGCCGGTGGTCTCTGCAATCAGCAGAATGCGAATGCGCGCCGCCGCTCTCCAACTCTCTTCTCCTTCCAGGCCGCAAGAGCGGAAGATTTCCGCCAGCGCTGCACGCAAACGGAGCTGGTCGAAAATTTCTAAGCGATCCTTATTTGTTTGCTCTGGGGAGGTCGAATCTATAAGCGCACGAACCACGCACCAGCCTAGCAACGGCGCCCAAACCTCCGTTGCGTGGAGAGAAGGAGCATGGCCCGGAACGGGCTGACGGGTCTCCAACGGCCAGGAATCCGCATCCCAATCCTTCGCTTGCAGGAGATGCCGGACCCCTTCAACTTCCCTGCGTAGCGGCGCAGATGCGGAAAGTTTCTTTGAAGATTTCTTTTTCAATGGAGTATCGCCGTGCCCAGGATAAGCTGCACGCGCCGCTTCAAGAAACGATTCCGCTCGATTGCAGAATGTTGTTAGGGTCTCCTCTGTGGACAATCGACCGGGACGGCCATCCACGACCGTCTTTGACATTTTTTCGCTGGCATCAGTTTTATCGCGGCCGGAAGGTCTCGCAAACAGGGCCATCAACGTTGGATCGAGCGCGCTGCGTAGCGCGTCGTGAACTGGGCGCAGTAGCAACATGACGAGAGCTTCTTCTAAATCGAATACGCCTTGCCCGTTCAGCGAATCACTCAGTTTGTCCCAGGAATGCTCGGCATCCAATTTCAATTCTCGCCAATTTTGCAGCACCGCATATTGGTAAGCGTGGAGATCCACAGTCAAGCCCTGCTCTATAATTTCGTGCGAATGGCGTAAATAATGCAATCCAGTCCGAGCATCCTGATACGCCAGAAAAGTCGCGCCGTCGAATGAAAGCTGGAGTGCCTCGTGCAAATTCTGTTGACGAAGCGTCCCAGTTGCTTTATCCGCAAAAGCCGCAGACTGATGGATGGTTCCCCGCGTTTCCGCGTACGAGTTATGAAACAACACAACCACCCGCTGCTCGCCCAATCGGTTGGAATAGGCAAATACGTTCTCATCGACTGTGCCGTCCTCTTTCCAGAAGTCGTACAGCGTAAAGTTGTGGCTATCGGCAAACAGTGCCCGATTTTTCAGCAGTGGCGCTATTTCTCGTTCGTGCCGCGCGACCAGCGATTCTCTGGGTTGTTCCTGATAGCGAGGGCGCTTGTACTCCATCCCATATCTTTCCGTGAATCCTTCCACCTGGCCGTGACCGAACATCGGAAGGCCCGGCAGCGTCGCCATCAGCGTACAGGCGCCGAAGTATTTGTCGCCGTCTCCAAATTGGTCGATGGCCGTGCGCTCGTCAGGATTGCTCATGAAGTTGACATAGCGCTTCAAAATATCCGGGTCGAATTGAATCGTATTTTTTATGACGGACCTGTATTTCGCATTGTCTTCGTCGCGCATCATGTGCATGAACGCGCTGTTATAAACGCGATGCATGCCGAGCGTGCGGACAAAATATCCCTCCATCAACCAGAAGGCTTCAGCCAGCAGAAGCGTGCCGGGAACCTCCGCCGCGACGCGATCCACCACTTCGCGCCAGAACTCGTGCGGCATGGCGGCATCGAATTCTTCCTGCGTCATGCTGTACTCGGCACGCGAAGGAATCGCGCCACCGCTGCCTGGAATCGGAAACCACAAACGCTGTACATGACGGCGGGCCAGCGTCATCGCTGCATCGAAGCGGATGATGGGAAACAGTCGCGCGACATGCAGGATGGTTTGGATGACCTGCTCACGGACCTGACCATTCAAATAATTCAGTTGGGCGGTATCGTTCCATGGAAAACTGGTCCCATCATTACCGTGGTAGACGTAATCGACCCGCCCAGTCCAGATGTCGCGGCGGCGAAACACCACAGCGGCGTCCGACTGCTGGTAATAGTGGTCTTCAATTTTGATTTCCACCCTGCCATCGCGCGATAGATCGGGGCCTTCAAACCGGTACGCAGGATAAGGAGAATCGGGCCGAGAGAGGAACCACTCAGGGTGCTCGATCAACCAGTTGGAATCGATGCCCATGTGGTTTGGGACCATGTCGCTGGCCAGTCGAATTCCCCGTCTGGCGGCGCGGTCGCGCAGGTTGCCGTAGGCGTAATCACCGCCCAGGTCGGAAGCTATGCTGTAGTTGGCCAGCGAGTACGCGGACGCGGCTGCATCCGGCTGCCCGCATAGCCGCTTGATTGTTTTCGACGCACTGCTTCTTTCCCAGATGCCGATCAGCCATAATGCGTTCATGCCGCGGCTGGCCAGCAGGTCGAGTTCCTCATCCGGGACCTGGTCGAGCCGCTCGATCTGCCTCCCATATTGGCGCGAGAGTTGGGCCAGCCACACATACGTGCTTTTGGCGATCAGCACCACCGTCGGCATCCACGCCTGGTCCTGACTGAAACGCTCGTACTCCAAATCGGTCTTGGAATATGTCGGGATCTCCGCTCGGCCTGCGTCTGCATGCATGGGATGGCGACGTTCGTGGCCGGTTGGAGGATGGAAACGCATCCAGATGGCGACATCTTCTTCTTTCAGAACATCCATGGCGAGCAGAATGCGGCGAACGCCTTCTCCCAGATACTCTACCCAATTTTCACGGATATACTCCAGTTGTCTACTTAGAGAATCCGGTGCAGCCAGCATCGGCGCGCGCAGCATGTGGAGCAGGCTGACCGGCGTGGCCCCAAATTTTGGCCGGGCATCGAAATAGTCGCCCAGCGCTGCTGTCACCGTCGGATAGGCAGACGTGCTGGCCAGATGGGAATCGTCAAAAAGTTCCTGAAAAGGCCGGAAGGCCCGGTTCTGATTGGCCAACCACAGCAGCAGCAACTCTTCCAGTGCAATCTCGCGATGAGAGATGCCTTCAGTGGAGCCTTGGAGCCACTCGCCGACGGTTTCCCTATTGCGATATATGGCGACATTCGGAAATTGCGTCACAAAAGCTTGCAACATCCTGGCGAGATTGTCATCGCCGATGCGGGAGGCGAACCATGCCAGCGCTTCCTGCATCACTTTCGGATCGAAATGTTTCCGATAATGTGCGACGAGAGCGTGGCTGACTTCATCAATCAGCCCCATGGCAAAAAGCGCGCCGGAATTCATCGCGGAAGCTGGATTGTCTGCCGAGCCGCGGACTTCGTTGATGCGATTGGCCAGTTCCCGGCTTGCGGCGAGGTCGCCAAAAATAACATTCCCAGCGAAATTGAATAAGGTGTCGCGGACCCCGTAGCGATCTCGCGCAGCATGCGAGATGTGAAACTCCATCATGACTCCACCCTTTTGCAGTGTAGCGTGAGCACCCGCAGGCATAAAAATCGAAGGCTTCTCGCCACGCGAAACGAGAATATATCCATCCAAGCCACCCAATTCTCTATAAAAATCGAGAGAAATCGAGGGCCCGCGCATTTTCCTGCCAATAGCAGGGTGAGATGCTCGTGCCACAGGTATCGGTAGCCGCAATTGCTGAAATCATTCCTGAAGACATTCTGGCGGTTCCATGAATTCGCCTTAAGGGTGGCTTCATTAATTATTCAGAAATCTCATGCACAATTTGTATATACGCTGGCAATGCTGTGTTTTGCCCCGTGTAATCTGAACGACAGTCGAAGAGGTTAATTTCATGCACAGAAGTTATCGCAATAGATGTTCTGCGTAATGTCCGGCCCATTTGTGCGCGGATTGTCGGCTATTCTTGTAGCCATTCAGATTGCCTGTATATATCTTGCCAAGCTATACGGGATAGTGGCTGAGCGCCTTTTCCGCCATTCGTGCACCCTGCAAAGGAGCCAGCTCTCCATGACTTCGCGGACTAAACATCCATGGACCGCCACATGGCGGGTCATTGTTGCGGTTGCGTTTTCCGTGATCCTGGGCTGTCACTCTTGCTCTCTCTACGCAGAGGCAACAGGCATTACCCTCACCGGCCGCATAACCGCCCCGGATGGTGCTCCTATTCCAAATGCACAAATATCAATTGCCAATGACAGAAATAACAAGACCAAAACCTTGGTTTCGGATGTCCACGGTGCTTACATCGCAGCCAACTTATCGCCGGGACAGTACGAGGTCAGTGCGTCGGCGCAAGGGTTTAATATCATCAGGGCACAGCTAACCATCCATGCCATTGGAAAGCAGGTTTTCAACCTGGTATTGCAGCCCCGTCAAAACGGAGTGGGTGGGCAGACGGACTTCTCGGGAGGTGGAGTCGTAAATTCGCAAACTGTTCGCAATATTCCATTGAACGGCCGCTCCGCTTCGGATGCGGCACTGCTTGAGCCGGGAGTGTCAGCATCTCGCGCGCCAGCCTCAGGGGCATCGGCGCAACGTGGCTTTGGAAACCAGATCACGATATCCGGAGTACGCCCGCGGCAGAACGACTCGCGGCTGGATGGCATCAGCATAAACGATTATGCGAATAGTCCTCCAGGCAGCGCGGCTGGCGTCAATCTCGGAGTGGACGCAGTCCAGCAGATAACAGTTCTTTCAGGCAACTATCCAGCGCAGTACGGAAACTCTTCCGGCGGGATCGTGAGTTTTGTCACGCGTTCCGGCACAGAGGAATTCCACGGTAGCGCTTTTGAGTTCGCCCGCAACAGCGTTTTTGATGCGCGAAATTTCTTCGATATAAAGAAGCCCCCGTTTACACGGAACCAGTTTGGAGGAACGATCGGAGGCCCGATCTGGAAACGGCGAACTTTTATCTTTGCCGCCTATGAAGGATTGCGGCAATCCCTTGGCATATCCCAGGTGAATACTGTTCCCACAGTTGCGGCACGGGCTGGCCAACTTTCAACCGGCAACATAGCGGTCGATCCCGCAGTTCTAAGCTTCATGAATGCGTTCTACCCCTTGCCGAACGGCCCTATTTTATCGCCAGGCGATACTGGCATCTACAATTTTGCGGGGCAACAAGTCATTCCCGAAAATTATTTCAATACCAAAATCGATCAGACAATCTCCAAGCAGGACTCCTTGTCCGGAACTTATATGCAGGACAGCGCCACAGTCCGGCAACCAGACGAGTTCAACAACAAGCGAACCGGCTATGACTCCGAAAGGCAAGTGGCCACGCTGGATGAAACTCATTCGTTCAGCAAGGATGCGGTGAATTCCGTTCGTCTGGGAATGAATCGCGTGGTAGCAACAACGGGCCTCACCTTTGCGGCCGACAATCCCCAAGTGTCCATTTCTTCGTTCGGAAGCGTTCCTGGGCAAAATGCTCCTCAGGTCAGTGTGACGGGCTTGACTTCGTTTACAGGAGGGCTTGGATCTCCGAGCAACTATGACTTCCATTGGACGTCGATTCAGGGCTATGATGAATTTTCGTTGATGAGAGGGCGGCACTCTTTCAAGTTTGGTGTTGCGTTTGAACGGAACTGGGACAACATTTTAGGTATCTCCAACCCCGGCGGAACGTTCGCCTTTAACTCATTGGCCGATTTCCTCACCAACCAACCTTACTCCCTGGCTGCCGCGGTTCCGGGCGTTACGACGGAACGCGGACTGCGCCAGTCGATTGCTGCAACGTACTTTCAAGATCACTGGCGGGTCAGGCCCAACTTTACCATCGACCTTGGTCTGCGATACGAGCCAACGACCGTGCCTACGGAAGCCCATAACAGGCTGACCGTTCTAAGAAATCTTACGGATGCAACTCCGCATTTGGGGTCGCCTTTGTTTGCCAATCCTACACTGCGCAATTTTCAGCCTCGCGTGGGTTTCTTGGCCGACCCGTTCAGCGATGGTAAGAGCACAATTGGTGCGGGATTCGGGGTCTTTGACGTACTGCCCTTGCTCTATCTGGTTCAGTTCAATGAAGTACTTTCTGCGCCATACTTTAAGTCAGTCAATTCGACCGATTTACCAGTAGGTTCATTTCCCTCCACCGCTTTCTCTACAATCGCGAATTCCACAAGCAGTTTTAGACAGGCATATTTTGAGCCCCATCCTCCTCGCAGCTATGTGATGCAGTGGAACCTCAGTCTTCAAAGGCAGCTCACGGAAAATTTCACCATCAAGATGGCCTATGTAGGATCTCGCAGTGTGCATCAGCCATTTCGTTCGGAGGATGCCGATATCGTCCTTCCTACCCTTACCCCAAAAGGCTATCTCTGGCCGCAGCCCGTTGGTAGCGGTACTCGCTTGAATCCCAATGCTGGCCGCATTACTGCGGGGTTTTGGAGAAGCGATGCCTATTACGACGCACTGGAAGTGCATCTGAACGGGAAAGTGAAGCGTGCCGTACTGGAGGTTTCTTACACCTGGGGCAAGACGATCGATACATCCTCCGCTAGTATCGTTGGGGATGAATATTTAAATTCAATCTCCAGTCCATTGTGGTTCAATCCTGGCATCAATCGCGGACTGGCTGACTTCAACATCGCTCAAAATCTGGAAGTAAATTACACTTGGAGCTTGGGCACGCCAGGACGGGTTACTGGATTTCGATCACGGCTACTGGGAGGCTGGCAACAGGGAGGAATTTTTGAAGCAAGCACCGGAGTCCCCTTCACTCCAACGATTGGTGGGGATGCGCTCGGCCTCAAAAGCACAGATCCCGTCATCGATGTCCCGAACTTCGTCGGGGGCCGAGGGTGCAGATCTCAGTCCAACGCGGGCAATCCTTACAATTACATTCGGACGCAATGCTTTGCGTTTCCGAGCCCCGTTGCTCTGCGCGGAAATCTTGCCCGCAACACCGTGATTGGCCCCGGCTTGATGAATTTAGATGCCTCACTCATTAAGAACACATACGTGAAGAGCCTATCGGACGCATTCGATGTGCAGTTCCGGGCGGAGTTTTTCAACGTGCTCAATCATGCGAATTTCGCGCCACCGCTCACCAACAAGAATCTGTTTACCCCAACCGGACAAACGGTGGCGAACGCAGGTGTCATCACAGCCACCCAAACTCCGTCACGGGAGATTCAGTTTGCGGTCAAGGTAATCTGGTAGGTACGCAATTATGTTCCATCCGTGTTGCCCTTGTGCGTAGCACCTCATAAAGTTGTATCGGGCCGAGCAGCATGCCCTTCAGTCTGCTGCGCGCTTTTTCTGAATCCAGCGCCTGTTTGCTCATGACGGAATCCGCCGCTAAAGCGCCCATACTGGCGGTCATAATTCCGTCGGCGGAGCATTGAATGCAAAAACCCTGATCGACTTTCTCAAGCGGTTGTCGCGCAAGGCAAGCAGGAACCTCTTCCTCATTCTGGACAACCTTCAGGTGCATCACTCCAGACCGGTAAAACAGTGGCCGACTGAGAACGCCGAATTACCTCTAATCCGTTACTGGCGGCAGATCCTGGACTGGCCGATTTTCAGTAATTATCCCCCGGCAGAGCCGGGGGCTTTATTGTGTGAGCCGCTCAAAGCGGCTAATGGGGTCGCCAACGCGGCCCCGATTGAGTTGAGCCACCTTAAAGGTGGCAGGTCACTTCCACATGTTGAGTTGATCCAATCGCTGATCTTCCTTTTCCTGGTTGCGAATCTACTCCCGAATCGTTGCCTCATCCCGACCCACGGTCGTGACTATTTATCTTATCCTCGCGCCCAGAAGCTTTGGCCTGCATAATTCCGCTTCCGTTCTCCATACACTCGTGCCAGGTGGATCGCACTCTTGCCCTTGATGAATCCCACCACCTGCGACACCGCATATTTCGGCGGAATCGAGATCATCATGTGGACATGGTCCGCTCGAAGATGCCCTTCCTCAATCCGGCTCTCCTTCTGCTCCGCCAGTTTCCGAAATACCTCGCCAAGATGCTGGCGCAGTTTCCCGTACAACACCTTCCTTCGGCCTTTCGGTATAAATACTACGTGCTATTTGCAATCCCACTTCGAGTGACTCAGGCTCTCGAATTCGTCCATCCAGATTCTCCTTGACGTGTGCTTGGCGGCTCACCTCGAAGAGTTTCTGGATGGACTCCTGTATATGTCAAACTGCTACCGCCTCCCCGGCTGAGCCGGGGGTTCTCCCGGTTGGAATAGCCGTATCTACCCGCGCTTTGTGGTGGGAAACTGTGCAGGACCTTACTCCCTCGACACCCTGTACGTTTTCTCCACGATGGGCCGCCGCCGGAAATGGTTGCACCTTTATTGCCCCTTCGTCATCTGACAAACATGGCGTCCATTCATCCACAGACCCGCATCGGCCATGTCCATCTCAAGGTCGCAGACCTTGACCGCGCGCTCGCGTTCTACCGCGACGTGCTTGGGTTTACCGTTACGCAGCGCATGGGAAATTCTGCCGCATTTCTGTCGGCTGGCGGATACCACCATCATATTGCCTTGAACACCTGGGAAAGCTTTCGCGGCCAGGCCCCAGCGCATGGCACAACCGGGCTGTATCATCTGGCGGTGCTTTACCCCACGCAGGCAGAGCTTGCGGATGCGCTGCGGCGCGTGCGGCGCGCGGGAATTTCACTGGAGGGCACCGCCGACCATGGCGTGAGCCAGGCGCTCTATCTCCGCGACCCGGACAACAATGGCGTCGAGCTGTATTGGGACCGGCCTGCGGAGCAGTGGCCACGGACGCCAACCGGTGAACTGGCCATGGTCACGCTGCCGCTCGATCTGCATGCACTGCTGGCCGAGGCAGACGCGCCAGAGACGCCCCCCCCGGTCCCACCGACCTGGCCTGAGATGTCAACCACGCTGACGCAGCAGGAGTAGAAATCTTGCTTGGACTGGCATGCGAAAAAGCATGCATTGATTTCTGAAAACATTTCTCCAGGCTGATACTCTTTTTTTATCTGTATGGAGCAGGTTCACGTATGAAGGTACTTGTCATCGGCGGTGGGGGGCGCGAGCACGCGCTGGTGTGGGCAGTGCGTCAGTCGGTGCGGGTGCGGGAGGTAGTCTGCGCGCCAGGCAATGGCGGCATCGCGGCGCTGGCCCGGTGCGTTCCTGTAGACCAAAAGGATTTGCCCGACTTGGTCCGCGTGGCCGTCGCGGAGCAGCCGGATTTGACCATCGTTGGCCCGGAGATCCCGTTGAGCCTGGGTCTGGTGGATGAGCTGACGCGCCGGGGCATGCGGGTATTCGGCCCGACGCAGCGCGCAGCAATGCTCGAAACGAGCAAGGTCTTCGCCAAGGAATTTATGCTGCGGCATCATCTGCCGACCGCGCACTATGCAGTTTGTCAGTCGGACAGCGAAGTGCACGAGGCGCTGGCGCATTTTCATGCGCCGATCGTGGTGAAGGCCGATGGACTTGCGGCGGGAAAGGGCGTCGCAATTTGCGCGTCCAAGGAAGAGGCGGAAGAAGCGGCCACGCAGATGTTGAGCGGGGTTTATCTGGGTGCAATTCAGCATAAAGTAATACTTGAAGAATTTCTTGAAGGTGAAGAAATATCTCTTCTTGCATTGGCAGATGGCAGGACGGCAATCCCGCTGGCCGCAGCCCAGGATCATAAGCGCATCGGCGAAGGCGACACTGGCCCCAACACCGGCGGCATGGGCGCGTATTCCACCGACGAGTTGCTGGAGCCGCATATGCGCGACTGGCTGATGGCCCACGTTGTACAGCCGGTAATCGACGGCATGGCCGCCGAAGGAGCACCCTTTACCGGCGTGCTCTATTGCGGGCTGATGATGACGGCACGCGGCCCCATGGTGCTCGAATTCAATACGCGATTTGGCGATCCAGAGACGCAGGCGATTCTGCCCCGGCTGGAGGGCGGACTGCTGGAAGCGATGGAGGCCGCTGTCGAAGGACGGCTGGACCAGGTGCGGCTTGCGTGGCGCAAGCAGCCTTCCGTCACGGTGATTGCAGCTTCGCAGGGGTATCCGGGCAGTGTGAAAACCGGACATGCAATTACGGGACTGGACGAAGCCGCGAAGGAAGAAGGCGTGACCATTTTTCATTCTGGAACGGCAAATGTCGAGAACAAATCGGTGACGGCGGGAGGGCGCGTGCTCGCTGTAACCGCGCTGGCGGACACACTGCAAGCGGCCTGCGAACGCGCCTACGCGGCGCTTGGCAGGATTCATTTCGACGGGATTTACTATAGGCGTGACATTGCCCACCGGGCATTAGAGCAGAAGAAGGAGAAAAAATGAACGTTGCGGGAATCACTCTGGAAGAACTGCTGGCGGACAATGAAGCCTCCACGAAAAAATGGCAGACGTGGTTCGCAGCGAATCCAGCGGCGCTCGACGTGCCCTGCGACATCTACAACAGCGGCACGGTGCGCGGGCTGTTGAAGCATATTTGGGCCGTGGAATTGCGCCATTCGCAGCGCCTGCGGGGCGAAGAAGTGATTGCGTACGACGCGATTCCGGTCGGCTCGTTGGATGATCTTGTTGTCGTGCATGCGAAAGCCATGCAGAACCTGAAAGATTTTTTGGCGGAAGCGGATGATGCGGGAATGCGCGAAGTCATCACTCTGCAGACGGTCTCTGCGGGAACATTGCATGCTTCCCGACGCAAGCTGTTCGCGCATATTCTGCTGCATTCGATGCGTCATTGGGCGCAATTGAGCACCGAGTTGCGCGAGGCTGGCTACAAAACTGAATGGCCGAAGGATTTTCTGTTTTCGGAGGTGATGCGTTAATCCAAAGGCATGCTGAAATGATGCGCGTTAATGACCATGCCATGCTTGAGGTAAAAACGATGCGCGTCGTGACGCGCATGCCCCGAGTCCAGATGCAGTTGTTCGCAGCCGAGGCGGCGGGCCTCTTTTACCAACCACGCAAATATCAGGTCGGCGTAACCGCTCGACCGATGCTCGGGGAGCGTCACCAGGTCATCAACGTACAACATGAGGCCACGACTTAACATGCAGTGGACGCGAAACCCGGCGGCTGCGACTGCGTCGGGCATTTCCGGTAGAAAGGCTGCGACGATCCGATAGCCTTCCGGGCGCTGCTTCTCGTTCACCCACGAAGCAAATTTTTCGGGGTTCGCCATGATCGCACAGCCCTCGCGCAGAACACAAAACGCGGCGTAGGTTCGGGCCGTGTCCTCTGGCGCGACTTCGATCACTTGTGCAACTTGCGGTTGCTTGTCCATCGAGTTACCCGTCCAGCTTCTTCGTCACCAGTTCATTTAACAGCGCAGGATTGGCCTGTCCTTTCGACATCTTCATCACCTGGCCGACGAAGAATGCGGACACCGTCTTTTTGCCGCCGCGATACTGCTCGACTTGCTTCGGGTTGGCGGTGATGACTTCGTCAATCATTTTTTCGAGGGCGCCGGAGTCGCTGATCTGTTGCGGTTTTTCGCGTTCGTAGACCACGCTGAAATCCTCACTCGTCTCGAAGCAGCGGTCGAAGAGCTGCTTCAGCATCTTGCTCGATAGTTCGCCGCTCTCGGCAAGATCGGCGGCCTCGGCGATTCCCTGCATCGAAATTGGCGACTGTTCGAGTTCCAGATTGCCCGCTTTCAGGCGTCCGAGCAGTTCACCCTGCACCAGATTGGCCACGCGCTTCGGACTCTTCGCGGCCCTGGCTGCGGACTCGAACTGGTCGGCGAAAGCGCGCGTGCCGGTGAGCACCTGCGCGTCCTGTTCGGTGATTTCATATTCGGCGACCATGCGTTTGCGGCGCGCTTCCGGCAGCTCCGGCATCGTTGTGCGAATTTCTTCACGCCACGCATTGGAGACAACAAGCGGCGGCAGGTCCGGCTCGGGGAAATAGCGATAGTCGTGGGCCTGTTCCTTGGAGCGCATGGAATAGGTACGGCCCTCCTGCGAATTGTAGAGGCGCGTCTCCTGCACGACGCGACCGCCGGACTCGACGATCTCAATCTGTCGCTCGATTTCGTATTCAAGCGCGGCGCGAATGAAGCGGAAGCTGTTCACATTTTTCACTTCGGCCTTGGTTCCGAACTTCGGCGCGCCCTTCAGCCGCACGCTGACGTTGGCGTCGCAGCGCAGCGAGCCTTCTTCCATGTTGCAATCGCTGACGGCTGTGTAGAGCAGAATCTCCTTGATGCGGGTCAGATATTCATAGGCTTCGTCGGCGGAGCGAATGTCCGGCTCGCTGACGATCTCAATCAGCGGCGTGCCGCAGCGGTTCAGGTCGATGTAGGTGCGCTCGCGCGAATCGAGGAAACCTTCGTGCATGCTCTTGCCGGCGTCCTCTTCCATGTGCAGGCGCGTGATGCCGATGCGCTTGGTCCCTGCCGGCGTGGGCACTTCAATCCAGCCATGCTCGCCAAGCGGCTTGTCGAACTGCGAAATCTGATAGCCCTTCGGCAGGTCGGGGTAAAAATAATTCTTGCGGGCAAAGATGGAGGTCTCATTGATCTCGCAATGCAGCGCCATCGCGGCGAGGGTGGCAAACTCGACGGCGCGGCGGTTCAGCACCGGCAGCGCGCCGGGAAGGCCCAGGCAGACCGGGCAGACTTGCGTGTTCGGCGCGGAGCCGAAGCGCGTGGAGCAGCCGCAGAATGCCTTGGTCGCGGTCAGCAACTGGACATGAACTTCAAGGCCGATGACCGGCTCGTATTTTGCAAGGATTTCAGGAGAAAGCTCTGTAGTGGCGGGCATGACAGTTTCGATTTTAACAAGGGATGAAGATGCGAAGAGTGGATGGATTACGTCTCGTTGTTTTGTGCATCAGTGGCCTCTGGATCGAGAAACATCACATACTTAATCCTTGCCGCTGGCAGTAAAAGAATTCCCGGACCTGGGATGGGTATTTTTTGGTTTTTGATATCGATCCATTCCGCTTTCTCGAGAAAAAGCGAAGCGTCCCCAGGATCATCCGAATAGTAATGCACCCAACCGCTCACTGTCCTGTCGTCGGCAAGTACGACCTGCACTGTGGTGACACCAACAATATCCTGAAAATTACCGCTCCAGATCGATGTTCTGGACGTGCGTTCTGTGACACCTATTTTACGGAGGAGCGACAAAATCCAATCATGATTTACATTGGCCGCAAAGACCACTCCAAGTAAGACCGCCGCACCCGCCAGAGAAGCCAGCTCCTTCCACTCAACAACGACAAGATAATTGCCCGGCGGGCCGGATGCCGCTTCGTGCCAGCCCACAGGCAGCGCAAAATGAAAGAGTGGCCCCACAGCAACGTACAGCGCCAGGCTGAACAGGAGCGCTTCCACGACTTTATCGAGTTCAGTCTGTTTTGGACGAGTAGCAAGTTGCTGGGCAATATATGCGCTAGTAAATCCCGGCAAAAGAATGAGAAAGACTCCGAACGCCTGGATAGAATTTGGCATCGTCCCGTATCAGCCCGGACTTAACTTCTCTTTGTTAGAGGCGGGCGCAGGCGGGACGCGCACGGGTGTCGGCGATTTGTAATTTGCAGGCACGGTCGACTTAAATTTTCTTAAGCCGCTGGGCATGCTATCGTTCGCCATGCCGCGACCATCTCGGTTTATTTGGCGATTGCCCGTCGGTGCATTGGATGACATTTGGTTATACCTCAACAACTAGGTCTCTGACCGTATAAAGACACATCTAGGTAGTCGCTTTTCCGGCGATGGGAAGGGGCGGGAATCGGCGCGTGTGTTGCGGCGCGCATCGATTTTGCGCCAGCTCGACAGTGGTCAGAAGGCGGCGCAGGTGGCGGCCAATGTCGGCGTAGCTGCGAAAACAGTGCGAGCTGTTGGCCGGCGCTATGAGGAGCAAGGGCTGGAACCGGCGTTGCACGAAAAGTCGAGACCCGGCAAACAGCGAGCGCTGGACGTAGGCCAGAGCCAGCGGATCATCGCCATGGTGTGCGGTCCGCCGCCCCCGGGCAGGGCGCGGTGGAACGTGCGGCTGATCGCCAGCGAAGCGGTGAAGCGGAAGCTGGCGCCGCGGGTGGGCCGGGAGACGGTCCGCATCCTGCTCCAGAGCCACGAACTGAAGCCGTGGCGGGAAAAAAATGTGGTGCATCGCGGAACTGAATGAGGAGTACATCGCCCGCATCGAGGATGTGCTGGCCCTGTATGAAAAGCCGCTGTCGGAAAGGACGCCGGTGGTCTGTGTGGATGAGAAGCCGGTGGTGCTGCACGCCAATGCCCGCCCGCCGCGGCCGATGCGGCCGGGACGGATTGCCCGGCGCGATTCGGAGTACCGGCGGCGCGGCACGGCCAACGTCTTCTGCGGTGTCCAACCCAAAGCCGGGCGGCACTTTACCAAGCCAACTCCGGACCGCTCCTCGCCCCAGTTCGCCGATTATCCGGTGGAGATCGCGGCCAGCTATCCGGAGGCCGATACCATCCATCTGGTAATGGACAATCTGAGTTCCCATAGCCGCAAGGCGCTGGTGGACCGGTCGGCGAGAAGATCGGCGGCCTGTTGTGGGGGGCGTTTCACGGTGCACTACACCCCCAAACACGGCAGTTGGCTGAACCAGGCGGAGATCGAGGTCTGACCTTGCCCGCGAAAAACGTATCCCTTAGCTGAGGAATAACAATCGGCAAGGGGGAGAAAACAGATTGTTTAGCGGGTTTGCCTGTTTCCATGATGTGCACATCTTGCCTGTGGATGTGTCATAGAGATAGGGAGATTGTCCAAATCGCTCGTAGTGGTGCATAGGAAATTCACGGCCAATGAGTAATCCAGCCCCAAATAAAATGATTGATCCTGCTACGCCGATTGCAATTTGAGTCAATCTGTTCATTCTTTTATCCAATACCCACGTTAAAATGACTAGCCAAGGGCTTAACAGATAAAAACAGAACCAAACATTTATGATGGAAGCATGACGACTGTGGACATACAGTTTCGCTACACCAAGCACCCGACCGAAGACACCATGCGCGCCGTGGCCGATCTTTACGATGTCTACGGCATTCGCCGCGTGCGCATGAACCAGGCAGAGCGCACGGTGCTGGTGGAGTACGACGCCACGCGGCTTGGCACCGCCAATGTTTTTCAGCTACTGCGCCGCGCCGGGCTCTCCGTGACAGAGGAGATTTCCGCTGTTCTGCCGCCCGCAGCCCCGGAAGAAATCAAAGCTCCGGCGGCCTGAAAAATTTGCACAGGAGCGCGCCTCCTGCTAACGTAAAAACTGCTGCTTTTTGAAACGGGACATGCCAGTCCCCATGCGCGCCCCTAGCTCAGTTGGATAGAGCGTCTGGCTACGAACCAGAAGGTCGGGAGTTCGAATCTCTCGGGGCGCACCAAACCCACGGGGAGGCTTTGGCAAGACCTGCGGTTCGCGATCTACAGTCTCAATCAAGACTACCCCTTCACGCTCCTGAGTGAGTTTTCAGCCGGTCAGTTGGGTCTTGCGGTCATCGGGTCATGGACGCGCGGCGGCCGGTGACGACGCTCATTTGACAGTATGGACTTCAAAACGGTCCAAAGCCTTCATGACGCAGAGGACATTTTGACATGCCCCACGCTGTTAGGTAGAATAGGCCGCGAAGATGGATTGCTCACCTTCCTAATTCTCAAAGGAGAAGAAGGAGAAGCTGTGAAATCGAATGCACCTCACCTCACCTCACGGAACTAAACGTCCAAACCCTCTTCAAGGAAAAGATTGTGCCCAATCATCGAAGGGTGGTGCGACAACAAAAAGCCTTACGAATATTCGCGCTAATGGCTCTGTTGCTGTTTTGGAGTCATCCGTTCCATGCGCAGCAATGCCTAACCGGAAATGGATATTATGGCGGCGGCCAATGCTGCGGTCCCAACGGCTGTGCTCTCTGCTCCGGATACTCAGTTACCGTGCACTATACTGGCGTCCAATTCAGTCGTGAACCAAGTCCCTGCGATTGCTTTTTTACAACTGGTTCCTGTCCAGGCACAACAGCGGCGCTCAAGTTTGCAAAGGGAGATGGTCCTATGCTGTATCAAGCGCGGCCCATGTTTTTTCCCGGATGCGACGGCTCACTATTGTGGGTGCGCCCAGCGGAGGGTCCCAGAGATTGGGCATTTTCACTGAAGAGGCATTCCATTGTACCGGCCAACTAAATCAGCCCGCATTTTCGCAGTTGCCGTACTCATGACTCCGGCCTGTTTTGCACAATCTGGAATCGTGCCCACCCCGCTGCGGATTGTGGAGGAGACGCCGCTCCCTGCGCTGGTTAGCAACTTGAAGGGCTGGCGCGTCAGTGTAGGAGACGGAGAATTCTTCGTCCAGACAGGCGATAAAAAATATGCCGCTGTCGATAGCGATGGGCAGGTCCGCACAGCGTTGGACGTTTCCATGGTCCCCGCAACCGATTCCATGAATCCGCGGGACCTGTTCCTCCTGGATGTAACGCAGGACCCTCGCGGGGGCGTCATCGCCCCGGTGTGGTGGAATGAAGCGTCCAGAAAAAAGATGCGAAGCGGAATTTTACGCTTCGCTGAGAATGGCGACTATAACTCGCTCCTCTGGCTCGACGCTGGGTTCCTTGCGACGCATGTGGCGGAATTCAGCTCCAGCGGCGATTTCCTGGTTACCGGATACGACGACCATGGCAAGACCTATACAGCGTTATTCGATTTCCAAGGAAAGATGCTGATCCCGCACGTTCTCTCGCTCGGCCCAACAGAGGAACCCGCCCGAAAACAGGCATCCCCGCAAACCGAAAAATCAATCCAGGAGTCGGCCCTTGACGCAAGCCTGATTCAATTGGCAAGCGGGGACGATGATGCGGTCTACGTATACGATCCGTCAAAGGGACGCAAAGTATTCCGCGTCCTGCCAAGCGGAAAATCGACTGAGATAGCTTTGCCCAAGCCCACTTTTCTGGAACGCGCGAACAGTTTTCCCTTGGAAATGTTCGTTTCCCATAGCAGCATCTACCTTAATGAGGCCATTCTCAAGGCAGGGCAAAAAACGGAGAAAGTCACGGAGTTGAAACGGTTCGGCATCTCAGTTTACGACCGCTACACTGGCGAATTGAGTTCTGCGTTTCAGATTGACGGCACATACGGAGGAACCCCGGTTGCTTTATCGCCTAAAGAGTTTAGCTTTTTGAATGTCAAGGTCAGTCCCGGTGGAATGTTGAACTTTTCAATCATCCGCGCAAGGCCGTAACGCCTCATAACCCAAAGGTCAATTTTCCTTCCACAGCGCAGGAATCGCGCTCCATCCGCGCTCCAAAACTGGGCCGCATCGAGCTAGCATTAAAACCCTCCCCTGCAAGGCGTTAGTTGGCTTTGTTATTTCGACACATGAAGGTTGGATAATCGCTCTCTGGAGCGATTATCCACTCGAACAATTCGTCATCCTTCTCTGCAAATCGCCTCAATCAATTGACGACCGATTTAGTCCGAATTAGAATTGAGACTGAGGCCGCATGCTCCTTTACTCGGACAACTGCTCAATTTCTGGTGCAATTCCGACTGAGGCCCCTGATCCTGAATTGTGAGATTTATCACAGCCTGTGTGATTGAAAAGGAATAAAAAGCTTTTATGCTGCAAGCATTTGTCATCACGTTGCGGGAAGGCGTCGAGGCCTCGTTGATCGTTGGTATCGTCTTCGCGTACCTCAACAAAATTGGGCGACCCGACCTGAAGCGCACGGTGATGCATGCCGTCGGCGCAGCCTGCGTGACCAGTCTCGCCGTGGCCGTGGTGCTGGCGCGCACCCAGTTCAATCAGGACATTTTTGAGGGCTCCGTCATGCTGGTGGCCGCCTTCTTCGTCATCAGCATGATCTGGTTCATGCAGCGCACCGCCAAGGCACTAAAAGGCAAGATCGAAAGCAAGGTGAGCGAACTGGCGGCGAACAGCTCCCGCAGCGGTCTGTTTCTGTTTGTGTTTTTAATGGTGCTGCGCGAGGGCGTCGAAACAGTCCTGATTCTTTCCGCTGTCACCCTCAACTCCAGTGAACTGATGAGCTTTTTCGGCACTCTGCTGGGCGTTACGCTGGCCGTCATCTTCGGCGTGCTGTTTGTCAAAGGCAGCGTGCGCATCAATATCCAGCGCTTTTTCCACGTCACCTCGGTGATCCTCTACTTCGTCGCACTTCAACTGATCGTCTCCGGACTGCATGAGCTTTCCGAAAATGGCATTCTGCCCTCCAGCAAGTGGGAAATGCGCGTCATCGGCCCTATCGTGCGCAACGACTTGTTTTTCTTCATCACCATTCTTGCCTTGGCCGGTTTGATGGTGCTGTTTGAATATCGCAAGCGTATGGGCCAAAGCATTGTCCCACCCGATGCGAACCCGGCAGAGCGCAGAAAAGCCGCCTCCATCGCCCGCCGCGAACGCCTATGGATGACCGCCGTCTACACTTGCAGCTTCGTCTTCATCTTTCTGGTGACGGCGCAATTCATCTACGCAATGAGCACAACAGCCTTGTCGCCCGCGGCCCCCGTCGCGCTGACCGGTTCCCAGGTAACAGTCCCCGTCTCGCAGATTCAAGACGACAGCCTGCATCGTTACGTCGTCCGCGTGGGCAACACGAATGTGCGCTTCCTGCTCTATCGCAGACCGGATGGAAAGATTGTGACTGTCGCCGACGCCTGCCAGATCTGCGGCCCGGTGGGCTTTTATAAAAGCGGCAATATGATTATCTGCAAGCTGTGCGCGTCGCCGGTCAATGGGCAGTCGGTGGGCGAGCCGGGTGGCTGCAATCCGATTCCATTGGCCTCGACAACGGCGGGCGGATACGTCATCATCCAGGCCAAGGCGCTGCAGACGCTGGCGCCGGTATTTTCAAAATAAGAACTGTCTCTGCACCTGGAAGAAGTCTATGTTTCCACGCCTGATCCTGGAGAGCTTTGTACGCCAGCGCCGCCGCAAACTGCTGGCTACCCTGGCCATCCTGCTGGGCACAACAGCGGTCACGGCAATGATCGCCATCGGAACCAGTGTCGGCGACAAGATGAATCGCGAACTTGCGGCCTACGGCGCGAACATCGTCGTCTATCCCGCAGCCGATACGCTGGATGTGCAGGTAGGCGGCATCAACATCCGGCCTGCGACGGCAGGCAGTTATCTGCAGGAAGCAGACCTTACTAAGATCAAAAAGATTTTCTGGCGCAACAACGTGACCGATATCTCTCCCGAGTTGCCGCTAACTGTCGCGGTGCAAACCGCCAGCACCACGCAGCAGGTTCCCGCCACCGGTTACTGGTTCTATCACACAATGCGTTCTGGCAACGAAGCATGGACGATGGGTGCGCCTGCGATGCATCCCTGGTGGAGGCTAGAAGGCGCGTGGCCGAGCGATCTAACCGCACAGAAGGAAGTTGCAGTCGGCAGCGAACTAGCGCGACGGCTGCGCATCCATGTCGGCGATATATTGCAGGTACAAAATCAGCCGGTGCGGATCAGCGGAATCGTCTCCACAAGCGACGCCACGGACCGAACGCTTCTTGTCCCGCTGGCATTGGCGCAGCAATGGCTAGGGCGTCCGGGCGCGGTGCGGCGCGTCTATATCAGCGCACTCACCAAGCCCGAAGACGCGCTGGCGCGCAAGAACCCCGATAAACTGTCGCCGAAGATGCGCGACCGCTGGTACTGTTCGCCGTACGCAAATTCCATCGCGTATCAAATTGAAGAAATACTGCCGAACACCCGCGCGGAACAGATTCGCCGCATCGCACAGGGAGGGCGGCGTGTCGGAGCAGCGGCGAGCCTCCGAGAGGAGGTCGAGGCGTCGCTCTCCCGGTTGCAGGTCGAGCGGATCGACCTCTACCAGATGCATTGGCCGGCGGAAGACGGCACCCCACTTGAGTCCTACTGGTCGACGTTGCTCGGGCTAAAAGCCGAAGGCAAGATCCGTGCAGCCGCGCTCTGCAACCACAACCTAGCCCAGCTCGGAGCGGCTGAGGGCGTTGGCCACGTGGACAGCCTGCAGCCGCCCTTCTCCGCTATAAGGCGCACCGCCGCGGAGGAGATCGCCTGGTGCGCCGGCCATTCCACAGGCGTCATCGTCTACTCCCCCATGCAGGCCGGCCTCCTCACGGGTGCCTTCAGCGCGGAGCGCGTCGCGAGCCTGCACGAGGACGACTGGCGGGCGCGCAACCCCGAGTTCCAAGGGGAGCGGCTCGCTCGAAACCTCGCCCTGGCAGATGCTCTCCGGCCGGTCGCGGAAGCCAGGGGTACGAGCGTGGCGGCAGTCGCCGTCGCTTGGACCATCGCCTGGCCTGGGGTAACCGGAGCAATAGTGGGTGCCAGGGGCCCGTCCCAGGTCGACGGGTGGCTACCAGCCGCGACGCTCGAGCTTTCATCCGACGAACTCAACCAGGTGGCCGCCGCGATAGCTTCAACCGGCGCCGGCGACGGCCCGGTCCGCCCTCCGACCTAAACCGAACTTGCAGCTGGTCGGAGGCTGCTCCCGTCAACCAGACCTGAGGCGGAAGGAGGGGACTAGCCTAGGGCGCACGGGCGGAGCGGGGTCGGCCGGGACCTGGAGCCCGGCGGCAGCAGGGCGCCGGCAGCAGCACCGCGCCGGTTAGGCAATGCGGGCAAGCTTGCGACCAACTTTCAAGTAGCTCGCGCCAGCCTTTGTATCGAACCTGCCTGCCAGCACGACGGAAAGTGCCTGGCGGATGTCGTCGGGGCCGAGCACCGCTTGCTCTTGGGGCCCGCCACCGTCCGGCTCCAGCACCAACCGGATACCGTGCTGCTCGGCCAACCGTCGCACCTCGCCGTTGCTCGCGGCGAACCCCAGTACCTTCACGACCTCCACCACTGGTTGCGAGGGATCCAAGACCGTTGCGAGATCGCCAATATCGGCATAGCTCGACCGTGAGAACTGGGCCGCGAAATCCTCCCTTGCCTTCATTGCGGCATCCACGCCATGGACGGCAGCCGTGACCTCGCCTGCCATCGCACGCTTCAGGTCGACCGGGTGGAGTGAGCCGTCGTCCAAATGCTCGCCCACGATCCGTAGCTCCTCGTCCTGCCATTCGGAGAGCGCTCGGAAGTACGGCACGACAAGGTGGTCCGGCACTG
>DAHUZH010000056.1 GCA_027306695.1 Acidobacteriaceae bacterium | reverse complement strand
AATCGTTGCAGAACGCGCAGCAACGCTTCCGGGAGAAAATCGCGCGCGCCCAACCTGCACGCGCTGAAGCGATACGCGACGCGCCACACGCGCTGAAGCAAGGAGCAGCGAATGAAGCACGCGCGCGCGGAGCTGTCTTTACTGGCAAAACGGCCTCGACCGATGACCGTGGCCGGGATCATGAGCGGCACTTCGGCGGACGGCATAGACGTCGCGCTGGTGCGGATCGCTCCCGCTAAACGAACGCCGGTTGCATCTCCCGATGTTCCGCAGCTTCGCCTGCTGGCCCATGTTGCAGTGCCGTATCCAGCGGCGGTACGCAAGCGCGTGTTGCAGGCGATGAATGCAAAAGACGAATCTGTCGCAGAACTTTCCCGGCTCCACTGGCGGCTGGGGCAACTCTATGCCGATGCGGTCGATCTCGCGCTAAAAAAATATCCCATGCATCTGGACCTGATTGGCTGTCACGGACAGACCATCTATCATCAGGGCGCTCCGCAGCGCACGCTGGGCGGCAACGTCGCGTGTACGTGGCAGATGGGCGAAGCGTCGGAAATTGCGGCCCGGCTGGGCGTGCCCGTGGTGTCGGATTTTCGTCCCGCCGATCTTGCCGCAGGCGGTCAAGGCGCGCCGCTGGTTCCGCTGCTGGATTATGCGGTGTTCCGTCATGCCAAGCGCAATCGCGTGCTGCAAAATTTGGGCGGCATTGGAAATCTGACGGTGGTTCCGGCCCACGATGCGTCAGAGGATGTGTTCGCCTTCGACACTGGTCCGGCGAACATGGTGATCGACGCCATTGTGACAGCCTGCTGCAATAAAAAATACGATGCGCGGGGCGCCATGGCTGCGCGCGGTCACGTCCTCACTTCCGTCGTAGAGGAATGTTTGTCGCAGGATTTTTTTCGACTTCCGCCGCCGAAATCCGCCGGGCGAGAGGAGTTTGGACGCGAATTTTCAGCGCGCTTCCTCGCACGATGCCGCAAGCACAGCAGCCGTGTTGAAGACGCTGTAGCAACCGCGACCGCACTGACGGCAGCCAGCATCGGCATCGCATGGAAGCGCTTTGTGCAACCGGCGTTGCGCAATGCGCCGACGGATTACATCGTCGCCGGTGGGGGCGCAAACAATTTAACGCTGCTGCAAATGATTCACGAAGAGTTGGCCGCGTTCGGAAATATCACGCTGCGGACAAGTGACGACTTCGGCATGCCGACCGCAGCCAAGGAAGCGATGGCCTTCGCGCTGCTTGCGTATCAGACATGGCAAGGTTTGCCGGGAAATCTTCCGCGCGCGACGGGCGCGCAGCGGCCAGTAATCCTGGGAAAAATTACCTATGCATGAGCGCAGGCTTGGAGGCGCGTGGCCGACGATGATCGCCACGTTGTGGCTGCTCTGCGTATTGGCGGGATGCAAACAAAAATCCGCCGATCCAAACACGGTGACGGTCGTGATTGAAAGCAGCCCGACCAATCTCGATCCACGCATCGGAACCGATGCGCAATCGGAACGCATCGATGAATTGATCTTCGATTCACTGGTTAAAAAAGACAAGCAATTCAATCTTCAGCCGGACCTTGCTGCGTCCTGGGAGATGCCCAATCCGTTGACGTATATTTTCCATCTGCGCGGCGGCGTGCAATTTCATAACGGCCAGCCGCTGACGGCGCGCGATGTGAAGTGGACGCTCGATTCCATGCTCGACCACAGCCTGCTGACGGCGAAATATCAGGCATTCCGCAACGTCTCCGACATTGAAGCACCGGACGCACAGACCGTCGTCATCCACATGAAGCAGGCCGACGCCGCGCTGTTGTGGAGCCTGTCGGACGGCGCGATCGGCATCGTCCCGTATGGCAGCGGCGGCGATTTTCAGCAGCATCCCATCGGCACCGGGCCGTTCCGCTTCGTGCAGCAGGAGGTGGACAAGGAAGTGGTGCTGGAGCGCAATCCGCGCAGTTGGCAGGGCGTGCCGAAGATTGCGCGCTTGCAGTTCCACGTCGTGCCGGATGCGACGACGCGAGCGCTGGAGTTGCGCAAGGGGTCGGCGGACGTGGCCGAGAACGCGCTGACGCCGGACATGACGTGGTCGCTGCGCAACGATCCGAAGCTCGCGATCGTCTCCGCGCCGGGGACAGTGGTGCAATATCTTACTTTCAATCTGCGCGATCCGTACCTGCGCGATGTGCGCGTGCGACAGGCCATTGCCTATGCGATGGACCGTCCGCTGATTATCGAGACTCTTCTGCGCGGGCAGGCGCGCCCAGCGGACAGTCTGCTGCCGCCAGGCCATTGGGCCTACAGCGATGACGTTCCGAGCTACAACTACAACCCGGAAAAAGCTCGCGACCTGCTGAATGCCGCCGGATATAAGCCAGGACGCGATGGCATTCGTTTTCATTTGACGATGAAGACCTCCACCGATGAAGGGACGCGCCTGCTGGCGATGGCGCTGCAGCAGCAGTTGCGTGCGGTGGGCATTGCGCTCGATGTACGCAGCTTTGAATTCGCGACGTTCTATTCCGACATTACGCATGGCGCGTTCGGCATCTATGCGCTGCGATGGATTGGCGGCAACGAGGACCCCGACATTTTCCGCTACGCATTTGCTTCTTCCAGTTTTCCGCCGCATGGAGCGAACCGTGGAGACTATGCCAACGCGGAACTCGACCAATTGATTGAAGCCGCAGGGGTGGAGACGAATCCCCAGCAACGGCGCGCAGCCTACGTCCGGGTACAGCAGATTCTTGCGAACGACCTGCCAAGCTTGCCGCTGTGGTTTTTGGACTCTGTGGTTGTTTATAACCGGCGGCTCCAGGGAGTTGAGGCGTCGCCCTCTGGGAATTTTTATTTTTTGGAAACTGTGGTCCCGAATGTGGGACGCTAGGGGCACTTTTCTGCTGCTGTATGGCCAACCTGAAGCGACCATTCTGGATCTTTCGTTTTCGCGCGAGTAAATTCTGTTAGAAGTTCAGAGGGCAACAGCGCCACTTATGAGGCGAATATACTCTGGATTCTTCACTCGCCGCCGCAGCTACCTGCGGCGATCTCCGTTCAGAACGACTCTCTTAAACATCCGATTCCATACATTATGAAATTGCTTTAGTCTAAGTCAGAACTTCCAGGTCATCGATGCCATGGAAAATTTTCGTCTGAAAGTATTTCGCGCAGTCGCCACCCATTTGAACTTTCGTCGCGCCGCCGAGGAGTTGTTGCTGACGCAGCCCGCCGTCACCCAGCAGATCCACGCACTGGAGGATGAGGTGGGCGTGCCGCTGTTCGACCGCACCGGCGGCCGCGTGCGGTTGACCGCTGCGGGAGAGATATTGCTTCCTTTCGCGGAACAACTGGCTTCCCTGTCGCAACATGCGCTGGAGGCAGTCGCTTCTTCCAGCGGCAATGCCGTGGGCGAGCTGGCGGTCGGCGCATCGCAGACCAACGCGCAATATATTCTTCCCCGGCTGCTCGGCGCATTCCAGCGTGAACATCCGAAGTTGCGACTGCGCGCGTTGAGCAACAATACGGAAGACGTGCTGCAGGCCCTGGCCGAACACCGCATCGACATTGCGTTGATCGAGGGGCCGTCGCTGCGGCGCGACGTAAAAACACAGGCGTTTCTGGAAGATGAACTCCTGTTGGTCACGCCACCGGACCATCCCTGGGCGGGAAAAGAGATTGACCCCAAGCAACTCATGCAGGCCTCGTTGTTGATGCGAGAGATCGGTTCCGGCTCTCGCAGAGTGGTCGAACAGGCGCTAACGAAGACCCACATTCCGATTCGGCAATTGCCGATCGTGATGACGCTCGACTCCACGGAAGGACTGGTCAGCGGCGTGGAAGCAGGGCTGGGAATCGCGTTCGTGTCGCAGTGGGCGGTGCGGAACCAGCTCGCCTTGCGTTCGCTGGCGGTCGCGCGTTTGCAAGGTGTGCGCATTCTGCGCGTGCTTTCCGTGGCCTACCCAGCGGGTCCCGTGCCCAGTGGACTGGCGGGGAAATTTCTTCGCTTTATGACCACCCGCGCCGGAGATGTTCTGTTGGATTCGCTGCGTTTGTCGGAACGCAAACCCACCGAAAAGCGGGAGCGGGTCGTTCGACGCAAATGAACGATCCGATTGGAATGATGTTCGGATGTTTGAAGTCTTCGGATAACGAGCAGTAACCCGTTCCAGGTTGTTTCGCCAATCCTGCATCGACGTGTCCCCGATACCGTTCACGGCCAGACCGCTGAAATCCGTCTGCTTCCTTTCCAGTGTTTCTGCAGCATCCTTCATCAAAAAAAATGGTGAACAAACAGGTTTTCCGCTATAGAATGACGCAAACCAAACTTGAGCAATTTTGTTTCTTGCAGGGCTACGGGTTCAAGTCCGCTGTCTGCGCAAGACCATGATTTCAGTCGATAGTTATTGCATTTTTACTCTGTGAGGTTCTATTTCCCATGTGCTTTCGTGCGTCACGTGTACGGTCGTGCCGACCTTCAGCAGGAGATGCCGCAATCGCCCCTGCTCCCGCCTCTCCCTCAGTTTGCGTGGTCAAGCATTCATTACGGCAGTGGCTGACGGTTTGTGTCCTGCTGATCTGTGCCTCCGGTGTGGCTTCGGCAACGCAGGCTACACTGACAGGCGACACCTTTCTGAGCGCTTCGCGCCCTACCAGCAACTTTGGCGCACTCTCGAACCTCTACGTGGGTAATGGGAATACGGCGCTGCTGCAGTTCAATCTTTCGGCCCTGCCTGCTGGGACCACGGCCAGCCAGATCGCCAGCGCGACGTTGCGCGTCTACATCAACCGGGTCTACACAGCGGGATCGATCACGTTGCAGCCGGTCAGCAGCGCGTGGCTGGAATCCACTGCTACGTCGTCCACGGCCCCCACGCTGGGCGCGGCCAGTGGCGCCTTCACTGCCACGCTGGGCTATGCCTTTTATACGGTGGATGTAACGGCTCTCGTGCAGGGATGGATCACCACTCCAGCCAGCAACAACGGCCTCGCGCTGAGCGCGTCCGCAGCTTCTGTGGTTCTGGACTCCAAGGAAAACGATGCCACCGGCCATCCGGCGCAACTCGACATCACCCTCACTGGTCCACAGGGTCCAATTGGACCGATGGGATTGACTGGAGCAATTGGACCCGCTGGCCCAGTTGGCCCGCAAGGAGTACAGGGCACCCCAGGGCCAGTCGGACCGATTGGGTTGACCGGGCCAGTCGGTCCAATCGGCCCACAAGGCCCGCCCGTCATCTTCAAGGGAGCCTGGTCGCGTACGATCGCGTATGCGATTGGCGATGCGGTCTTCTGTGCCGCCTGCTCCACCAATGGTTCGAGCTACATTGCTTTGCAGGCGAATGTGAATATTGACCCACCCACGGACGTTTCAGGTTCGGGAGGCAACTGGGCGCTGCTGGCGCAGCAGGGGCTAATCGGAGCGACCGGACCCACAGGCCCAATAGGGCCGATTGGCTTGACCGGAGCCATTGGCGCTATGGGCCCACAAGGGCCAGTTGGAGCAACCGGGGTAACCGGCCCAATAGGGCCGATTGGCTTGACCGGAGCCATTGGCGCTACGGGCCCGCAAGGGCCAGTTGGAGCAACCGGGGCAACCGGCCCACAAGGCCCGCCCGTCACCTTCCAGGGCAACTGGTCCAGTTCCATTACTTATGCTCTCGGTGATGCTGTGTTCTGCGCCGCCTGCTCCACCAACGGCTCCAGCTATGTTTCTCTTGTGAACGGCAATGTGGGTTTCGATCCGCCGACCAGCAATGTGAAGTGGGCTTTGCTGGCAGAGCAGGGTGCGACCGGTGCGACGGGGCCCGTTGGCGCAACGGGAGCAACCGGACCCATTGGACCACAAGGTATCCAAGGCATACAAGGACCTGCCGGAACAAATGGCAGTGGGGTCTATGCCGTCACCTACGCCATGCAGTTTGTCAATCCAGGAGCGTATGCTGGCACGACCTTCTATCTTTCACCGCTTTCCACCACTGGTAGCCCGACAACTAGCAACAACAATGTCATTGCCGACTCGACAGAAGCCAACTTCGTGGCGATGCCGGTCGCTTGCACCGTCAGCGGACTCAATGTGGGCATCAACAACTACTTTACCGCTGCCGCCGATACGACAACCATCACCGTGTACAGGAACCAGGCGGCCACTACGATGACCTGTTCGGTGACTACAAACGGCAATAGTGCCGGTTGCCAGGACATCACCCATACTTTTCCTGTATTGGCGGGCGACAATATCAGCGTTGCCTTTAGGGAAACCAATGTCACCCCGTACAACAAGGTGACCGTGGAGCTGGTTTGCCAGTGACCGTGCTGAAACAGAAGGTAACGGGCAAGAGAAACATAAGGGCTTCAGAAGAACTGAAGAGATAAGTCAATAACCCGCAAAGACGGGCCAAGCCTCGAAGCACACTTTCTTCCAGATCATGCAGTACGGCGATTGTGCCTCAAGACGAGATATGAGTGGAGGCGCAGGACAACAGTAAGAACCACAAAATGAGAGGGAGAAGACTATGTCAGAACCATTTATCGGAGAAATACGGATGGTTGGCTGGAACTTTGCCGCCACCGGATGGGCGCTCTGCAACGGGCAACTCATGCAAATCAGTCAGAACATGGCGCTGTTTTCACTGCTCGGAACAACGTATGGAGGAGACGGCGTGCGAACCTTCGCGCTGCCGAACCTCCAGGGCCGCGTGCCCATCCATCAAGGCCAGGGGATCGGCCTCAGTCCGTATGTCATAGGCCAGGCCGCCGGCACCGAAAACGTGACCCTGCTGCAGGGCCAAATGCCCGCGCACAATCATTCGGTTGGCGTAAGCAATCAGCCGGGAACGGTGGCGGATCCAACCAATGCAGTCCTGGCGCAAGGCAACTCTGGACAAGGCAGACAGCCGGTTCCTGTATCCGATTATGTGACCACGCCTGCTACAGGTACTCTTGCGGCAACCACAGTTTCTTCCGCTGGCGGCAACATGCCTCACAGCAATCTTCAACCCTATCTTTGCGTGAATTTCATCATCGCGTTGCAGGGAATCTTCCCATCGCGCAGTTGACCGGAACTGGGCGACGATAGTATCGCCGCCCCTTACAGAAGATTCAGTTTACCGACAGGCAATCTGCGATGAAAGCGCAGATTGAGACAACAGTAAATCCATGATTCGATCTGACCAGTCCGTAGCTACACCGTTTCACCTTCGCGAGGCAAGGGCGGAAGACGAGGCACGCCGCTATCGGATATTCATCGAGACGGCGGGAACGGACCTCATGAGGCTGGCTGGAAATGAAAGTCTGCTCCAGATGCAGTACCGGGCCAGAGAGATGAGCTATGCATCAAGATTTGCCGGCGCGGAGGAAAAGATGATTTGTCTTCCAGATGGAAGATCGGTAGGCCGATTGGTGGTGTATCGCCAGCCGGGAGCAATGCGATTAGTGGACATTGGCCTGCTGGAATCACATCGCGGTCAGGGTATCGGCACAGCTCTATTGAAGGACCTGCAGCAGGAGTGCATGGACGGAGGGTCGCGACTGGAATTGCAAGTGGCGCGGACAAACCGGGCAGCACAGCTTTATCTGCGGATGGGGTTCTCGGTAACGAGCGAGGATGCAATGTATGCGCACATGAGATGGCAGCCCATGCGGCAGCCGTGATGATGGTTTGGAATGCCGGAAGCCAAACGAATGGCTGCGAGGTTTGCAACGGAGGATAAAAAAACCGGATGATCCATCGCTCTTACAAATGGCCTTTGCGCGCCGTTGCCGCGTCATGCGCCGCCGCACTGTGGCTGGCGACATCGGCCTGGGCGCAAGGCCCGGTGCTCTCCGTGCAGCCGGGAAACACCGTGCGCACGCTGGCCGGCAACGGCACGCTGGGTTATAGCGGCGATGCTGGAGTCGCGACCAGTGCCACGCTGGCCTCGCCTGCCGCCGTCGCCTATGACAACGCGGGCAATCTCTACATCGCAGACGCCGACAACCATGCGATTCGAAAAGTGGACGCGCGGGGCACCATCACCACCGTGGCAGGCAGCGGGGTGCAGGGATTCGGGGGCGACGGCGGGGCAGCCACAACTGCGCTGCTCGACACGCCGAGCGGCATTGCCGTGGACGCCAGCAACAACCTATATATAGCGGACAGCCACAATCAGCGCATCCGCATGGTCAACGCCCAGGGCGTCATCACCACAGTCGCTGGCAACGGTACAGCGGCTTACTCGGGCGATGGCGCGGCAGCAACGTCGGCGAGCCTGTTCTTGCCGGAGGCCGTCGCCGTGGATGCGGCAGGAAATCTCTACATTGCAGACACCGGCAACTACCGCATTCGGAAAATCGGCAATGGCATCATCACCACCGTGGCTGGAGACGGAGAGCAGATGTACTCCGGCGATGGTGGTGCGGCCACCTCTGCCGGGCTGGACACGCCCACGGGGATTGCTGTGGACGCAGCGGGAAATCTTTATATTGCCGACAGCCACAACCAGCGCATCCGCATGGTCAATGCACAAGGCGTCATAAACACGATTGCAGGCACTGGCGCGCTTGGCTTCTCCGGCGATGGAGGCAACGCCGCGCAGGCCAGGTTCGCTCTGCCCATAGGGGTCTCCGTCGATAAGGCGGCCAATGTCTACATTGCCGACAGCGAGAACAATGTCATCCGCGAGTTAAGCAACGGCGTCATCAATACCATTGCGGGTAATGGCAATGAGGGATATGGGGGAGACAACGGCGCAGCACTCGGCGCAACCCTCGACACGCCGCGCTCGGCATCGCTCGATGCTTTCGGGAACGTGGCGATCTCCGACAGTCTCAACCAGCGAGTTCGCGCGATGGAACTGCCCGAACTGGTATTTCCCAGCCAGCCGACCGGCACCACCAGCACACCCCAGAGCGTAACGCTCTCCAACACCGGCACGGCCTCCTTGCAAGTCCAGACCGTCAGCCTAATAGGCAACTTTACGCTGGCCAGTGGCGGAACCTGCGGCGCGGTGCCGATCGCATTGACTCCGGGGGCCACCTGCACTGTGGAAATCGCATTTGCTCCAACCGCTTCAGGCACTGCGTCCGGCTCAATCATTTTTAACGGAGCGGGTATCACGCCACAGACGATGCTGTTGAGCGGCAACGGCTCGGGCTTCGCGGCGGCCATTGCGCTGAGTGAGACTCCGGGCACCTCCGTGTTCTACGGCACGCCGGTAACGGTGACCGCGACGCTGACCGGAAGCAATGGTATTCCATCGGGCAATATCGCCTACACGGTGGATGGAGGGAATCCGCTAAGCGCCGCTCTGTCCGCAAGCGGGGTGGCCCAGTTCACTTTGCCTGGAACGCTGGCCGTCGGAACGCATAGTGTGTTGGTGGGCTACGCGGGAGATGCGAACTACACGCTTGCAACGCCTTCGCAGAGTTTCACTCTGGTGGTTGCAGCACCAGCCGCTCCGCCGGGCTTTACTTTGCAGGCCACTCCGAGTTCCTTAAGCATCCCGCAAGGGCAACCAGGCGGCACTATATTGAAGCTGACTCCTACGGGTGGTTTCAGCGGAACAGTGAGGTTCGGCTGCTCCAACCTGCCCGCCAATGCGGTCTGTAGCTTCGCACAGAATCCGTTTCAGTTGCCTGGCAACGACCAGCCAGTGAATGTGACGCTCATCATCCAGACGAGCGTGCAACAGACGCGAATCGATACCATCCGCAAACCAGCGCCAGAACCACTCAGTCCGATCCTTCCCGCGCTGGCCTTCTGGTGGCCGGGGAGTCTGGCGGGTCTGGCGGCCTTTGGACGCAAGAGAAAACTCTCAAAAGCGCAACAGCTTTGTATGCTGCTCCTGACCATCGGTATATTTGTGATCGGGCTTTCGGGTTGCGGAGGCGGTAGTTTTAGCCCCTATGTTACGCCAGTGGGATCCACGACGGTCACTGTCACGGCAAGCGCTGGTACGGGAACCTCGGCCATTGCACAGACCGTGAGCCTCACCGTCGATATCGTGCAGTAGGAGATGCAAGCGTGCGGAATCTCTGCACCCTGCTTGTCTGCCGCGCGGTGTCGTCACGGGTGGCGCTGGCGCTCGGATGATCCGGAGTTCGTGGCCAAAGAACTGAGAAAGTGGCTGGCGGATAACCCTATTTCCGATGCCAGAATTTGGCATGGAGTTTTTCCTTCTCCACGAAATATGGCCCGTTCGCACGTTGAAGTGCGGCTATTCCGCGCAGAAAACCATCACTGCCGGATGCGCGGATTGACCACTACGTATAGCGCGTCCGTCAGCAGATTTATCAACACATACGTCAAACCAATAGCAAGAATGCAACCCTGCACAAGCGGGTAGTCCCGATTGGAAATCGCGGCGATCGTCAGGCGGCCAATGCCGGGCCAGGAAAAAATCGTCTCCGTCACAATCGCCCCGGCCAGCAATGTGCCAAACTGCAATCCCAACACGGTCAGCAGCGGAATCATCGCATTCGGCAGCGCGTGGCGATAGACCACAGCGCGCTCCGACAGGCCCTTGGCGCGCGCGGTGCGGACGTAATCCTGGCCCAGTTCCTCCAGCATGGAGGTGCGCACCATGCGCGTCAAAATCGCCGCCAGCGCAGTCCCCATCGTGATGGTTGGCAAAATATAGTGCGGCCACGATCCAGTCCCGGAGACTGGAAGCCAGCCCAGCGCGATGCCGAACACCAGAATCAAAATCGGCCCCAGCGTGAAGCTGGGAAAAGAAACTCCAAACAAACTGGTGACGCCCAGCCACTGGTCCTGCCACTTCCCGCGATGCCGCGCGGAAGCGATCCCCGCTGGAAGTGAAAGCAAAATCGCCAGCAGAATCGCTGGGATGGCCAGTTCCAGCGTATACGGATAGCGTGACAAAATCAGCCGCGTGACCGGCATGTTCAAGCGAAGAGACCGGCCAAGATCGCCGTGGAGCACACCATTCCAATAGCGCAAGTACTGTGTGCCGAGCGGCACGTCGAGTCCGTAAGTATGGCGCAGCGCGCCGATGTCGGCGACGCTGGCCCCTTCGCCCAGCATCTGCTCTACAGGATCGCCGGGGATCAGGTGAATGAGAAAAAAGATCAGCGACACGACCACCCACAACACGGGCAGCAGCAGTAGCAGGCGCTTGAGAATGGTGCGCAAGGCGGCCTTCATTGCGGCATGCGCTCCTCACCTGTCCGGTCGGTGTGCGGGGAGGGGCGTTTGTCCGCGACGGCTGGCGTCGCGGGTCCCGGTTCCACGCGAACACGATCGATGCGTCGCCCCTCCATTGTGGTCACGGTAAATCTGCGTCCGTCATGCACGATGGAGTCTCCCACAGCCGGAATTTTTTGCATGTGCACCAGAAGAAATCCGGCGAGCGTTTCCACTCCTCCGTCATGGGGAAGCTGCCATCCCATCTGCGTCTCCAGATCGAGCAAAGTCACGTCGCCATGCAGCACCAGCGTACCGGAGGAGAGCGTCTGCATGGAGCTGTCGCGGATGTCGAACTCGTCCTCCATCTCGCCGACAATCTGCTCCAGCGCATCCTCCACCGTCACCAGGCCCGTGACCGAACCGAATTCATCCACCACGATAGCAAGGTGTCGCCGGCGGGTCTGGAACTCTGTCAGCAAGTCGGAGACGGCCTTGGTTTCCGGCACGACGATGACGTCATGCACCAACTGGCCCAGCCGCAACTCACCCTCCCCATTGCGTAAAAACGCAGCCTGGGGCGTGGCCTGCACGATGGCGCGAAAATGCATCAGCCGGGCCAAGTCTTTGGCATAGACCACGCCGATGATATGCTCCGGCCCGCGCGCCGGATCGAAGACCGGGACACGCGAGCGCTGAATCTGCGTAATGCGCGCGTTGGCTTCGGCGAGTGGGAGGTCGGCGGGCAGTGAAAAAATCTTCTGCCTCGGCGTCATGATCTCGCGCACCGTGATGGTGTCGAGGTCCAGTACGCGATGGATGATCGTCTCCTGCTTTTCCGGCAGCAGGCCCATGCGCCGGGTGGCCGTGGCAATCAGCTTCAACTCTTCCGGCGAATGCACGCTGCTCTCCGGCACGCGCGACAGCCGGAACAAGCGCAGCACGACTTCGGCGGAGGCATTCATCAGGCGGACGACAGGCCGCGTCAGCCGCATAAAAACATGGATGGGACCAGCCATGGCGAGCGCTATTTTTTCGCCCTGGCGCAGCGCCAGCGACTTCGGCACCAGTTCGCCAAACAGGACTTCCAGATACGTAATCAGGCAAAAAGCCAAGACCGCCGACAATACACCGCCATACAAGCGGGCATGCGGCAGCAAGGAAAACCACGGCACAAGAAAACGCGCCACAAAGGGTTCGCCCAGCCAGCCCAGGGTCAAACTGGCAACGGTTACGCCGAGTTGCACCGCCGGTAGAAACTCATCGAGATCCGCCTGCAAGTCGGCCACAATGCGCGCGCCCGCACGTCTCTGCTCCATCAACTGCTGCACGCGGGTGCGGCGCAGCGACACCAGTGCGAACTCCGCCGCGACGAAGAATGCATTGCATAGAATGAGCGCCACGATGGCAGCGGCCCGAAATAGCGGCAGTGCGGGCATTTGCCTCCGAGTCTAGCAGGCCATGCCGGGCATTGAGATGGACCTTCGGTTGGAATGACAATTTTGCGTTGGGAAATATGTATTTTTTAGGAACCTTCCGCTTGCATTTCTCGTATCTCTGCCTGATCGGGTAGTAAATTTCCAGCTAAGAACGCCTCGCCTCGGAGGATTTCCCAATGCGCTCTATCCCCACAGTTGCTCTCGCCGTGCTCGCCGTTGCTTGTGGTTCCACTTTTACCTATGCCGCGGATGCCAGCTTCCAACGCTCGCTGACCGTCAATGGCAACGTCGCGCTGGATGTTTGCACCAACTCCGGCCTGATCCATGTATATGGAATGGACGGCAATAAAATCCAGATCTCCGGCAAGGTCCACAGCACCAACTGGCACATGTTCGGCAGTTCCGACGACATGAAAAAGATCGCCGCCAAGCCGCCGATCCAGCAGACCGGCAACGCCATCCACATAGGAGACAGGGACACCTGCGGCGGCCACATGTTCCACAACATCGCCATCGACTATGAGATTTCCATCCCGAAGAACTCCACCGTGGTGGTGAGCAATGGCTCGGGCGACATTCACGTCGAAAGCATCAGCGGATTTCTGCACGCCGACACTGGCAGCGGCGACATCCGCGCCAACGGCATTGGGTCGGATTCAAAACTGGAGACGGGTTCCGGCAGCATCGACGTGCAGGCGGCGCAGGGAACACTGAAGGCGCACACCGGTTCCGGCGACGTGTCGATCCGTGATTCCCAGGTAAGCGATGCGCGGCTGGGGGCTGGTTCAGGCAGCATCACCGCCAGCAACATTCGCGGCGGCCTGCGGGCCGATACAGGCTCAGGGAGTCTCAACATCGGCGGCGATCCCACATCGGACTGGAAGCTGGAAACCGGCTCGGGCTCGATACACTTCCATGCGATTCCGAAGGCGAAGTTTACCCTCGACGCAGAGAGCGGCTCCGGCAGCATCGACTCCAAACTGCCGATTACGGTCTCCGGTCACATCGCGCAAGGGGTGCTGCGTGGGCCGGTCAATGGCGGCGGCCCGGTGGTGAAGATGTTTACCGGCTCAGGCAACATCGATTTGGAGTAAAGGCCAGGGCAAAGAAAATAGAATGTCATCAACGAAGTGAAGGATGACATTCTGTTTTGGATATCTTTGCCATGCGGCAATCCAATCCGCGATGAACGTCCATCGCTTACAGTAAAAGCATGGCCCATTCACACCGCGAAACAGTCCTTCGCAAGATTCCTGCCGAACAACTGCGACTGATCGTCTTCGACCTGGATGGTACGCTGATCGATTCGCGCGCCGACCTGACGCAGTCCGTCAACGCCACGCTGCGCCACTTTCACCGGCATGAACTGCCGGAGGACGTCATCGCCAGCTACATTGGCGACGGCGCTGGCATGCTGGTGCGCCGCGCGCTCGGCGACCCGGACGATACTTCCCTGATCGACGAAGCGGTCGAGTATTTCCTCGTCTATTATCGAGAACACAAGTTGGACAACACCTATGTCTACCAGGGCGTATTGCCGTTGCTGGAAGCGCTGCGCGGCCATCCGCGACAACCGTTGCTCGCTGTGCTGAGCAACAAGCCGGTCGGACCTTCACGCGCCATTTGCGAGGCGCTGGGGCTGGCGGAGGGAATGTTTCGCATCTACGGCGGCGACAGCTTCGAGACAAAAAAGCCAGATGCGCTGGGCCTGGAAACACTGCTCCGCGAAGCGAAGGCCGCGCCCGATCAGGCGGTGATGATTGGCGACTCGGACATTGACATTCTGGCCGCACAAAATGCCGGGACGTTTTCCATCGGCTGCGGCTACGGCCTGTCGCCGCACACGCTGGAGATCGTTCCCCCGGATATGCTCATTCATAAGCCGTCTGACTTGATGGCATTGCTGGATCTGTAGAAAAATTTTCTTTGGTGGAGATCCACGCGGGGAGCCAGCGCTTCTGCAAGCAATCGACTGTACCAATTAACTCACAGTAATGTTTCCATTTGCTCCCACTGGGTGAATTTTTCTTCCGTTCCCAGAACAGGCCAGGTGGGCATCTTCTCTTTGGAGCACTGCATGCAATTGCCGCTGTCGACTTCTAAGTCTCGTGCCAAATTTTCAATTGCATTTCTCCTTCTCTTTGCATCGCGCTTTGCACTGGCCACACCTGCAACCTTTGTGACCGCGCTGCCAGTTGCTAAGAACCAGATCCTCGCCAGACTCAACTGGAACCCAACGTTCAGCAGTCAGGACCTCACCAGCTTCCAGTTCCCTTTCAACATTGCCTATGGCCCGAATGCAAAATGGACGATCTTCGCCAACTTCAATCTGGAGCATGCTTCGCTACAGTCGCAAACATCTCAAGGCCCGCTTCCATTGAGCGCGGGCGGTTGGGGCGACACGCTTATGTTTGTGCGCTACACACTTTTCAGTATCGACAAACCCGGCTCAACCATGCGCATTGCTCCGCTGGCCGGTTTGTATTTGCCCAGCGGCAGCAACACTCTCCACAATTCCAGCGGACTGCTTCCACAATCTTTGCAAACCGGCTCCGGGACCGTTGCCCCCTACGGAGGAATTGCGCTTGGATGGAACGACGCAACCTATGGAATAGCGGCGGACAGTACATTTCGCCATAATCCAATTACCCACACAGGCATCAGCCCCGGCGACCAGTTTCGCGTCGACGCCCAGGGAGAGGTGCGGCTGTATCCGTTGACTCTGCCGGAGTACGGACTGCCGCATGAGCTGTGGCTGTCCGTGGAAGAAAATTATCTGCATAATTCGCGTTCGCACGAGGGCGGCCTCGTCACAGCAGGCTCAGGGGGCACAAACTTTTATCAGGATGCGGTTTTCGAATATGCGACGCTGCATTATGAGATCGCCGCCGGGATACAGATTCCCGCAGTGCAGGATTTGAATAGTCGCAGCGATGTGCGGGAAAAGCTTCAATTGTTAATTTTTACCGAATATTATTTCTCCGGCTTCAAAGGGCGTAAGAAATGAAGATATTTGTGCGGAAGCTCGATCGTGTTCTCCTGCTCGCGCTCCTGTTGACGACTTGCGCGACAAGCGAAGCAACCTCTGTCGCGGCACAGAATGACTCCTGGCAACGTGTCACGGCGCATCTGAATGGTGTTTTTTCTCCAAGAGGATTTTTCAACATCCTAGTTGGACTGTATTCCCTGCCTACCTTAAAAAGTGCGCAATTCAATCTGGGGCAATCCTCAATCGTCCTGGATTTTCCGCCGAACACAGTCCCTATCACAACCAAACAGATCCAGAACATCGAGAAGGCCGCCGGCTATCGGCCCGGTCCAGTCGCCATTCAATGGATTCCAGCGCAGAGTTTTGCAGAGAACGGCTCAGGGTGGGTCAAAATCAAACATCCTCAGTCGAAAAATATGTTCAAACGCTGGCTGGAACAAAACTTTTAGATGATTACTGGCTGCGATCTCACCTCTCAGATAGCAGCGCTGCTTTGCTATATTTCTCCGCTTACAATGAAAGGCTATGGACTTTGAGCTCGTCAGCGATTACCAGCCGCGCGGCGACCAGGCGCGCGCCATCGATGAGTTGGTGCGCGGCATCGTTGGCGGGGAGAAGCACCAGGTGCTGCTCGGCGTCACCGGCTCCGGCAAGACCTTTACCGTGGCCAAGGTGATAGCGCAGTTGAACCGGCCCGCGCTGATTCTGGCGCACAATAAAACGCTTGCCGCGCAATTGTTTCACGAATTCAAACAATTCTTTCCCAACAACGCGGTCGAATATTTCGTCTCCTACTACGACTACTACCAGCCGGAAGCCTATATCGCTTCGAGCGACCTATACATTGAAAAAGAAGCCACCATCAATGAGCAGCTCGACCAGTTGCGGCTCTCCGCCACGCGGTCGCTGTTTGAGCGGCGCGATGTCATCATCGTTTCCTCCGTAAGCTGCATCTACGGCCTGGGCTCGCCGGAGGCCTACTACGGCATGTTGATGCTGCTGGAGCGCGGCCAGAAGATTCGTCGCGAGGACATTACGCGGCGGCTGGTGGAGATCCTTTACGAGCGCAACGACGTGGATTTTCGCCGCGGGACTTTTCGTGTGCGCGGAGACGTGATTGAGGTCTACCCGACCTACGATGAGAGCGCGTATCGCATCGAACTGTTCGGCGACGAGATCGAATCGCTGTCGCAGATCGATCCTTTGTTCGGGACCGTCAAGCAGAAGTATGCGCGGCTGCCCATCTATCCGAAGAGCCATTATGTGGTGCAGCCGGAGCGCAAGAAAACGGCCATCACGGGGATTCTGGACGAGCTGGCCGTTTGGGAAAAGGAGATTGAAGCGCAGGGGCGAATGGTGGAGGCGCAGCGCATCCATCAGCGCACGCGGTTCGATCTCGAAATGATTAAGTCGATGGGTTACTGCCACGGGATTGAAAATTATTCGCGGCATTTTTCAGGCCGCCTGCCGGGCGAACCGCCGCCGACGCTACTCGATTATTTTCCGAAAGATCATCTGCTGTTCATCGACGAGTCGCACGTCACCGTGCCGCAGTTGCATGGCATGTGGCATGGCGACCGGTCGCGCAAGCAGAGCCTAGTCGATTACGGCTTTCGCCTGCCCTCGGCGATGGACAATCGTCCACTGAAGTTTGAAGAGTTTGAGAACCGCATCAACCAGGTGACGTACGTCTCGGCGACGCCGGGGCCGTATGAGCTGATGCAGTCCGGCGGTGTGGTCGTCGAACAGAT
The DNA here is from genome assembly GCA_027306695.1 of Acidobacteriaceae bacterium. GTDB lineage: Bacteria > Acidobacteriota > Terriglobia > Terriglobales > Acidobacteriaceae > JAKAAZ01. The sequence goes on along the minus strand of DAHUZH010000056.1, from coordinate 6,936 downwards.
CATCCGCCCCACCGGCCTGGTCGATCCGCAGGTGGAGATTCGCCCGGTGCGTGGACAGATCGACGACTTGCTGGCGGAGATTCGCGAGCGGGTGAAGAACGGCGAGCGCGTGCTGGTGACGACGCTGACCAAACGCATGGCAGAAGATTTGGCCAGCTATTACACGGAGGTCGGCGTGCGCTGCCGTTATATGCACTCCGAGATTGAAACGCTGGAGCGCGTGCGCCTGCTGCGTGATCTGCGCAAGGGCGAATACGACGTGCTGATCGGCATCAACCTGCTGCGCGAGGGACTCGACCTGCCGGAGGTCTCGCTGGTTGCGATTCTCGACGCGGACAAGGAGGGCTTTCTGCGCTCCGCCGGGTCGCTGATCCAGACGATTGGCCGCGCCGCGCGGCATGTGAAAGGACGGGCGATTCTCTACGCCGATAAGATGACTGACTCAATGAGCCGCGCGATCGGGGAAACGGACCGTCGCCGCATCATCCAGGAGGAATACAACCGGGAGAACGGCATCACGCCGACTTCGATCATCCGCTCGGTGGACATGACGCTGGCTGGCATCCTGAAGGCCGAGTACTCCGACGTGACCGAGGAAGCCGAAGCGCTGCCCGAGGAGTTCCACTCCAAAGAAGACCTGGACGCTCACATCGCCCGGCTGGAAAGCTCCATGCGCGAGGCGGCGCAGAGATTTGAATTTGAAAAGGCCGCCAAGCTGCGCGATACCATTCGCGAATTGCGCAGCAAGGATTTTCTCTTCGATGCGCCGGTAGAAGCGAAATTGGATGGTGCGCCGTCCACTGTGCCGGACACCGTGTAACACAGCAATCCTGTACTACCAGGATGACTTGCTTCGCGCCATCCTGTATGGTGTCCAAGAAGCAATTGAAAACGCGCGGCACGCAAGCTCCATAGCGACCAGCATACCGATGAGACTCAATTCATACCTGATACGCAGCACCCTTGTAGGCGCGCTAGGCGGCCTGCTCTTCGGCTTTGACACTGCTGTCATCTCCGGTACAACGCACCAGTTGACACTGGTCTATGCGCTGAGCAGTTCTCAGCTTGGCTTTACTGTATCGAGCGCACTGGTCGGCACGGTGATCGGCGCCATGCTGGCTGGTATTCCGGGCCAGCGCATTGGCCGCCGCGACAGCCTGCGCATTATGGCCGCCTTGTATATCATTTCCGCAGTTGGATGCGCCCTGGCGTGGAACTGGTATGCGCTGCTTTTCTTTCGCGTCATCGGCGGTCTTGGCATTGGAGGCTCCTCTGTGCTGGGGCCGATGTACATTGCCGAGATTGCGCCTGCACAATGGCGTGGACGATTGGTCGGCATGTTTCAGATCAACATCGTCGTCGGCATTCTGCTGGCGTACATGTCGAATTTTCTAATTGCGACGTTTCATTTAGGTCTGCGAGAATGGCGCTGGCAACTGGGCGTGGCCGGAATCCCCGCTGTTTTATTTTTGGTAATGCTATTGACCATCGGGCGCAGTCCCCGCTGGCTGGTCACGCAGAACCGCATTGACGAAGCTCGTGCAGCGCTGCGTCTGAGCGGAACACCCAATAGCGAAGCTGAGTTGCAGGACATTATTGCGTCGATCCATCTTGACCGTCAGGTAAAGGACGAACCACTTTTCAGCCGTAAATACCGTCTGCCGATTTTTCTAGCCGTCAGTATAGGAATGTTCAGTCAACTTTCCGGCATCAACGCGATCTTGTATTACCTGAACGATATTTTCGCACAAGCGGGCTTCAACAGTTTGTCGAGCGATTTGCAGGCCGTCTATGTTGGGCTGGCCAACCTGGCCGCCACAGTGGTCGCCATGACGCTCATCGACAAACTCGGACGGAAAACGCTGCTGTTGGTCGGTGGCGTCGGCATGACCATCTGCCTGACCACGGTCGCCGTCATCTTTCAAACGCACGGGCATCGGCAATACCTGCTGCCACTGCTGATCCTGTACATCATCTCCTTTGCGATTTCGCAGGGCGCGGTGGTGTGGGTCTATTTGGGCGAGGTTTTTCCCACCCGCGTACGCGCAAAGGGCCTGAGCCTGGGAAGCTCCTCGAACTGGGTCACAAATGCAATCATCTCCGGGGTCTTTCCCATTCTCGCGGTGCATTACGCCTCGTTGCCTTTTTATTTCTTCGCGGCCATGATGGTGGTCGAGTTTTTCCTGGTGCTCTTTATTTATCCGGAAACGAAGGGCCTGAGTCTGGAAGAGATGCAGCGAAAGATGGGCATCGATTAGGCATCCTTTATAGGCTGCATTGAAAGCAGTGTGCACCGGCATTACCCTGCTGTATGCTTGATTTTCATTTGCTATTTCCCGGGAGGAACACCCTTGCTGATCCGCGCTGGAGCCTGTCTACTACTTGCTGGATTTGTTTTTGCACAAACCAATCCGTCCGCGAAACAAACTTCAGCCACGAATCCTTCGGCGAACCCACCAGCCAAGGCGCTCGGTTTTCGCAACTTCGCGGCGCAGACGAGCCTGGATCAAAAATTTCTACAGGTCCCCGACCCCACGCTTGCCGGGCAGGAGTTGAAGACGCTGACCGCAGTCCCGCACATTGCCGGATCGAAGGAAGACTACGCAACCGCAAAGTATGTTGCGCAAAAATTTCGCGAGGCCGGCCTGGAAACCAAGATCGTCCCCTACCGGGTCATGATGAATTTTCCCAAGAAAATTCAGGTGACCGCTTACGACGCGAACGGCAAGCAGATCATGTCCGGGCCAACACCGGAGCATGTCAGCGACGATCCTTACCAGGACGACAAGCGCATTGTGACTGCCTTCAACGGCTATTCGGCATCCGGCGATGTGACGGCCGAAGTGGTCTACGCAAATTACGGACGGCCCCAGGATTTTGCCGAACTTGCAGCCAAGCACATTGACGTGCGCGGAAAAATCGTCATCGTCCGCTATGGCGCGAATTTCCGCGGAGTGAAGGCCTACCTAGCGCAGCAGCGCGGCGCTGCCGGTGTCATTATTTATTCCGACCCGGCGGATGACGGATATTTTCGCGGCGATAAATATCCGCAAGGCCCCTATCGCCCGGCGACCGGCGTGCAGCGCGGGTCGATCCAGTATCTCTTCAAATATCCCGGCGATCCAACGACGCCGGGCTTTGCCTCAACGCCAGACTTGCCAGCGAGCAAGCGCATTCCGCTCAAAGACGCGACGAACCAGCCGACCATTCCTTCGACGCCGCTGTCCTATCACGATGCCGCTCCGATTTTGAAAGCGCTCGGAGGGTCGGAGTCGCCGCGTGCGTGGCAGGGCGCATTGCCGTTTACCTATCACACAGGCCCGGGGCCGGTGAAGGTCCACATGGTTCTCCAGCAGGACTACGCGCTGCATACCATCTGGGACGTCATCGGGAAAATTCCCGGCACGCAATATCCCGACGACTGGGTGATTGTCGGCAATCATCGGGACGCCTGGGTGTACGGTGCGGTCGATCCCAACAGCGGCACGGCGGCCATGCTGGAGGCCGTGCATGGCGTCGGCACGCTGCTCCAGCAAGGGTGGAAGCCGCAACGCACGGTCGTGTTTTCGAGCTGGGATGCGGAAGAAGAAGGATTGATCGGCTCGACGGAATGGGCCGAACAGCACACTGCGCAAATGGCGCATGCTGTGGCGTACTTCAATGTCGATGTGGGCGTCTCCGGGCCGAACTTCGGGGCCGAGGCGGTCCCCTCGCTCAAGCCATTTCTCGTTTCCATTACCAAATTAGTGCCCAGCCCGCAGGGAGGAACCGTATATGATGCGTGGCTGAGCAGCCAGAAGCAGGCGGCAGCAAAACACCCCAACCTGGACGAACATGCCGGCCAAGCGCAGCGAAGCTCGCCGCTGGTCGATGGCATCCAGATGGGCGATCTGGGCAGTGGGTCCGATTACACGCCGTTCATCCAGCACCTCGGTGTTCCCTCTACCGATATTGGATCGAGCGGCCCGTATGGTGTCTACCATTCCACCTTCGACGATTACACATGGTTCACCAAGTTTGCCGATCCCACGTTTGTCTATTTGCAACAGCAGGCCCGTGTTTTAGGGCTGGAAGCTCTCCACATGGCCGACGCCGATGTGCTGCCCTACGACTACGCGGTCTATGGCGAAGAGGTGGTTGGCTATCTCGAGACTGCGCAGAAAAAAGCGACCAAGGCGGGAATGAGTAACCTAAACTTCGACGCTGCTCTTGCAGCCGCGCAGCGCTTCCACGAGGCCGGAGCCAGAGCGTTGGTCGCGGAACAGAATCCGAATGGCCAGCTCGCGGGGCAAAATACGATTCTGCGGAAGGTGGAAGAGGATTTACTCTCGCAGCGCGGCCTGCCCAACCGACCATGGTTCAAGCACACCGTCTACGCGCCCGGAGAATATACCGGATACGCAGCCGTGGTCATTCCCGGAGTCAATGAAGCCATCGACGCTAAAGATGCCGCGCGTGCAGACAGCCAGCTCGAAGTCCTGACCCGTGCCTTGGACCGCGCCGCCACCACCCTGAACCAGATGCCGTAGGCGCAGCCGCGATAAGGGCGGGTGGCCGCGAAACAGCTACAAGAACTACAGCCGTGCGTAACGGTTGTAGTTTATCCGACCTTCCGCCACCTTTATTCTCAGTCCTCTTTCCAATTGTTGGGGGGATTGCCCTGCGGATGCCATAATGCGGATATGCAGATTGGCGAGTTTCTGCGTGAGAAGGTACTGGCCGTACAGGAATATTCCCTAATGTCCTGGGCTGCCATCACGAATATTTTCCGGCGTCCTTTTTATTGGGTAGACCTGTATACGCAGGCCGATCTCATCGGCGTGGGGTCTGTCCCCATCGTGATGCTGACGGGATTTTTCACGGGCGGCGTGCTGGCGTTGAACTCCGCAACCACGCTGGCACAGTTTGGCGCCAAGGCTGTAACCGGGGAACTGGTCAGCCTTTCGATGATCAAAGAACTTGGCCCGGTGCTGACCAGCTTGATGGTTTCTGGACGCAATGCTTCCGGCATGGCCAGCGAACTCGGCTCCATGCAGGTGACGGAGCAGATCGACGCCATGCGCGCGCTGGGTACAGACCCACTGAAGAAACTCGTTACTCCGCGCTTGATCGCGACGGTGATAATGATGTTTTTTCTTACCATCCTGTCCGATGCGCTGGGCATCCTGGGCGGCGGCCTTGCCGGAACTACGTGGCTGGGCCTGGACTTTTCGCAGTATTCCCACATGGCCTATCAGTCGCTGATGTTTCCCGACGTCCTGGAAGGCATGGTCAAACCTCTGATCTTCGGCTTCATCATCGCCACGGTGGGCTGTTATTTTGGCATGTCGACGCGCGGAGGGACGCAGGGTGTGGGCCGCTCCACAACACAGGCCGTGGTCGTCAGTTCGGTACTGATTATTGCAAGCGACTTCGTCATCAGCTATTTGATGATTCAACTCTTTGGACGCTGACGATGCCGCCTGCCGATCCAATGCCGCTCGCTTCTTCTACCACAGCGGGCCCCGCTGTGGTAGAGCAGCCGGTCGTACAGTTTGAACATGTGTCGCTGGGCTTTGATGGAAATCCCGTTCTGTGCGACATCAACTTCACGGCCAACTCTGGAGAAATGCTCGTTCTTCTGGGGCCAGCCGGCGGCGGTAAAAGCATTCTGCTCAAGCTGGCGAATGGTCTGATCCGGCCCGATACAGGACACATTCGGATCTTTGACGAGGACATCGGGCAGATGTCGGAAGAGAAGCTATTTGCCTTCCGCAGCAACATCGGCATGGTCTTTCAGGAAAGCGCGCTGTTCGACTCTCTCTCTGTGCGCGACAATGTTGCCTATCGTCTGATGGAGCAGAAGGACAATCCCGAGGAGATCGACCGGCGCGTTGTCGAAGCCCTAAGCTTCGTCGAACTGGAAGACGCCATCTATAAGTTTCCAGCGGAACTCTCGGGCGGCATGCGACGGCGCGTCGCCATTGCGCGCGCCATCATCGCACAACCGAAGCTGCTGCTTTACGATTCCCCAACCGGTGGCCTCGATCCCATCACCTCGACGACCATCATTCAGTTGGTCATGAAGCAGCGTGACGTTTATGAAAGTACGGCGCTGCTCGTCACCCATCGTCTGCAGGACGCATTCATGCTGGCCACGCACCGTTTCAACCTTCAGACAAACCAGATGGAACGAATCCCAGGCAACAAGACCGACCCCAATACTAAATTCATTGTGCTGCGGGAAGGCAGCATCGCGTTCAATGGCACGCTGGTCGCTCTGCTGCAATGCGAAGACCCGTATATCAAAGAATTTTTGGCGTAAGCAGTCAACAAAACAGCTCGTCCAGCCCTGCGTCATCAGGGCAAACGCATCTTAATTTCTGAGCAGATGTAGCAGGTAACCGTTGTCCCAACCGGCTTTGAGTCTCTTGCCGTGGACGCCGCGCCTGGAGGTTTTGTGGCTCTGTTGACATCCTAGATTCGAGTAGGCGAAGCGGGTTGGAAACGAGTTAGTCTGAAGTTGCTCCGGCGTCTTCGCAATTGGAAATGGCGGAAATTGGACTGGTACGGTTCGCCCGGCTGGCCTTGGAAGTCAGCGAGTCGGTGCTGCGATTGCATCGCACGAAGTTCAGCAAGCGACAGTTTACGCAGCCGCAGTTGTTGGCGGTCCTGTGTCTGATGCGCTACGAAGACTGGACTTTCCGCGAGGCGGAGGTTCGGTTGAGCGAGCATGCGGAATTGCGCTTCGCGCTCGGGCTGCGCACGGTCCCCGATTACACCACGCTGTATCGCTTTCTGCTGCGGCTGGAGGAAGAGGACGTAGCGCGGGTGATGCATGAAATCGTGCGGCGCATGCCTGGGAGGTGGCGAAGTCCGGCCACGGTAGCCGTCGATGCCACTGGACTCGCGCCCGGCGCGGTGAGCAGCTACTTCATCCGCCGCGTGGAACACTTC
>DAHUZH010000055.1 GCA_027306695.1 Acidobacteriaceae bacterium | reverse complement strand
AACTGTATCATCCGGAAGAAATGCAATCCCAAAAACTACACCAGAAAAACATTTGGGAATATCGCCGATTACATCCTCTTCTATACGAAGTCCGACAAGTATATCTGGAACCGCCAGGTTGAGCCGTGGACTGTAGAGCGGGCAAAAGAATATCAATATGTCGAGCCGGAAACGGGCCGACGTTATATGAAAGTTCCTGTACACGCTCCTGGAATTCGTAATGGTGAAACCGGTAAACAGTGGCGCGGAAAGCTGCCCCCTCCCGGCAAACATTGGCAATTCTCGCCTGCCAAATTGGACGAGCTCGACGCAAAAGGGGAAATATTCTGGTCAAGTAACGGAAACCCACGCCGCAAGGTCTATCTTGATCAAAGTGGTGGCATTCCCGTTCAAGACATTTGGATGAACTTCCGAGACGCGCACAATCAGAATATCCACATCACCGGATACCCGACCGAAAAAAATTTAGATCTCTTGAAGCAGATCGTTGAGGCATCAAGCAACCCCGGCGATATTGTATTGGATTGTTTCTCGGGCTCCGGTACGACGCTTGTTGCTGCTGACACCCTCAAGCGAAATTGGATAGGAATTGATAATAGCCCCGAAGCATTGCGTACTATGCTTTATAGATTTGCTTACGGCACGGAGCCAATGGGAGATTTTGTTGGGAAGAAAAGCCAGAACACTGCCCCTACTCTCTTCGAGTTAGTCCCATGCGGCGAGGAGCGACTAGCATCTCAACGCGATTTGCACAACATCCAAGACTTCACCTTACTAGCCGATTGCGATAATGCAATCAAGGTAAATCAAATAGTGCAGCAAACCGCATCCGACGATCTAACACCCGTGTTTCCAAATGGAACACTTGGCGATTCATTATAAGTAGTTAGTTTCTCACGATTTTTTGTTCGGATTGTGCACAGCGCATACACCAACTGATGTGAGCTAATTCTTTCTTTACAGAAACTGATCCGTTGTCTAATTTCCCAGCACCGCGCGGTAGCGCACCTGGTTCTTCTTCAGTTTTGCCATGGCATCGTTGACCTGCGCCATGGGAAAGGCTTCGGTAATGGCCTGTACCTTGTGCCGGGCGGCGACATGCAGCATCTCCTGCAACATGTGCGGGCTGCCGCTGGGGCTGCCAGCGATACTGCGCTGCCCGGCGAGCAATGGGAACACATGCGTGGCGACCGGGCTCGGCGGCACGCCCACAAACCAAAGCGTGCCACGCGGACGCAGGGCGGCAACCCATGCGCTCCAGTCCATGTCCTGATTGACGGTGGACAGGACCAGGTCGAACGACCCAGCCAGTTTTTTCACGGCGGTGCTGTCGCGGGAATTTACAAAGTGGTGCGCGCCCAGCGACTTTGCCTCGCTTTCTTTATTGGGAGAAGTGGAAACGGCCGTGACTTCCGCGCCGAAGACATGGGCAAACTGCAAGCCCAGATGGCCCAGTCCCCCGATGCCGATCACGGCCACGCGCGAACCGGGAAACACACCGGCGGTGCGGATCGGGTTGTAAACGGTGATGCCGCCGCACATCAGCGGCGCGGTATTTTCGCTGGCCAGGACCTCTGGAACAGGAATGGCGAAGCGGGCGTTCACGCGAACTTTTTCGGCAAATCCGCCGTTGCGGCGCACGCAGGTGGCAACGCTTTGGGCGCAGAGATTTTCCTCTCCGCGTAGACACCATTCACAGGTCCCGCAGGAGTCTGCCTGCCAGCCCACGGCCACGCGCTGGCCGTGGGCGCGGTCTTTGACCTGCGTGCCCATGGCGGCAATCATGCCGACAATCTCATGGCCGGGAATAAATGGAAATTGCGTCATGCCCCAATCATTGTCGATCAGGTGGAGGTCGCTGTGGCAGATGCCGCAGTGGGTGATCTGGATCTCCACTTCATTCGGCTGGAGTTCGCCGACTTCATATTGAAAGGGTAGAAGTTGAGCGCCAGCCGCGTGGGCGGCATAGCCATGAATCTTGCTCGTTGTTTTGCTCATACGGTTTGTTTCTCTTCTTTCGGAGGATGGTACTGAAATCTAGATTCTATCCGGCACATGGAAACACCGGAAAAATGGAAACTCACGGCTGCACTTGAAGTTCGATGACCTGGGAACCACTGAGCGCCAGATCCAATGGTTTTGAGGCCAACGCTATGGCTGTCTCGCCGTCCAGATGAAAACCCTCTCCGCTATCGTTTGGCCCTAAAACGTTGGCCATGGTCAACGGTACGGCAGGCAGGTCTTGCCCCTGGAGCGTGGCCTGCGGGACTGGCGCCAGCAGCGTCACATACAGTCTGTCGGTTGGATGCAGCGCATTCAGCCGCGCGATGGTTGCGTCCAGACCAAGCGGTGGCGCGGTGGGGTTGGGAATCAGGTGCAGCGTGTGGTCGAGCGTGGTCCCGTCGCTGATCAGCAGACGGACCGGCCCCGGCGTCAGCGTGTCCGGCAGTTGCACCGACATGCGCACGGTGCGCTCATGTTCGCGATACGGGCGCAGCGTGGCCTCCACGGTGATCCGGTCTCCTGAGTGGACGCGCGGATCGAGCACATGCGCATTCACCAGCAGGGCGGAGTGACGGCCAGCCGCCGCGTCCAGCGTCAGTGAGACGGAGCGGATGATCGGCATCTGGCGTTGATTGCTGAAGATGCTGTCGAAGCGCTGCGCGACGGCCAGTGCAGCCATCAGATTGGAAGGCTGCTGGCCGGTTGGCGCAATCCAATCGTCGATGGTCACGGGCGCATGTCCGGCGACATCGATGTTGCCATGCAGGTGATAGGTCCCAGGGTCGTTGCTGCCATTGGTGTCCTGCATGGCCTGATAGATCGATACCGTCACCGCGCCGGAGGTGAGACGTGGATGCTCGACCACCGCGAAGTGGTAGATGTGCGGCTGCGGGATTCCACGGATGTCCAACGTAATTGGAATCATCGGCGCGGTCTTGCCGAAGATGCCGAGAATGCCCGACTCGCGGTCTTCGGTAAACGAGCCGATGGTTTCGGTTGTGTTGACGATCTTGATGGGATTGAGCGAGGACGCAACGGTCGCGACCACCTGCGCCTTAGTCATGGGCAGCGAGATATTTCCAAACTGCGTGATGGGATGGCCGCAGGCGAGCAGGCGCTTGGGATCGACATAGGTGACGGTGCAGGTCGCCGCCATATTCAAATCGCCGGAGACAATGATCGCGCTGATGGCGGAACCGGGAACCACGGGGGCTGGATCAGCCTCATTCGGGCTGGCGCTGCCGAGGCCGGAAACCGGCGTGAGCCCGAGCGTGGGAAAACGCTGGCGAAACAGGTCGATGGCTGCTGGAGAAAAGCCGTCGAAGACGAGAGGTGTCTCAATCGGCTGGAGCATGTTGTCCGCTTGTGAAGTCCCGCCTACCGACGCTGTGGCGAACGAGACCGGAAGGTTTCCGCTGTCCGCCGTCCCCGGAAAATTTGCAGAGGGGTGGGAAATAACGGCCTGCTTCGTATCTTCAGAAGTATTTCCACTGCTATTGCTTTGCCGCAATACCTGAAGCATTTCTTCAATCGGCGTGATGCCCGCAATCGGCTGCTTGGTGAACTGGCCGATGCGGAAACCGATGGCCCCCAGCAGCTTGCCATCGATATACACCGGGCTGCCGCTCATGCCTGCGACCACGCCGGTATATTCCGGTTTGGCGCCGACGAGGCGCGCAAGAATCATGTCCTTGCCGGGACCGATGGCATCGTGCAGCACGCCAAGAATTTCGACGTCCATCGCCTCTGGCTTGCTGCCTTCAAAGACGGTATAGGCGGTCCCATGCAGGCCAGCATGGACCTGCGACAAGGGATAAAGTGGCTGGGTGAGCAGCGAGTTTGCAGGCGCGGGTGTCGGCGCGGTTTGCGCGTGACCAGGAAAAGTGGCTGGGCAAGTGGATGTCACCGCCAGAAGAGTACAGACTGTCCAAAAATTATTTCCAGCAAAGGGGCGCACCTTTACAGAGTAGAGCGGAAGCGCACATTACGGAAGAGGGCTTCATTTTTCGGTAGTGGGTCAGTTTGCGGTTGCGGGATATCGGTGGGATGATTGGAGCGTAAAGAAGAGAAGGCGGCATGAAACTCCGAATCGCGATTTGGGCGGGAGTGGGCGCGGTCGTCGTGCTTTTGTGGAGCTTCTACTTCTTCACGACGTCGCCAACTCCGCATGGCATGCTGTGGTGGGTGCTGGTCGATCTGACTTGCCCCATTGCGCTGGCTCGTCATTACGCCCTCAGTTTCCATTTCGTCCTTCTGATGAATGCTGCTACGTATGCGTTGGTGGGTACGGCTGTGGAAACCATGCGGCGGCATCACTAACAAGTCCGCTTAATTTCAAGTTGAACCACTACTCATTCCTCTCATAAGTTCAATATCGCCGAACCTTGTTCGCCATTGCAGCTCCCGCCCTGGACGGTGTATTGGAAATGGATCGCGCTGTCTGTATACGACCCAAAAAGATTGATTGTGCTGGCTTCCCCTGTGTTGTCCTTCCCGCTGAACTGCGCGACCACCAATTCCCCCACGATGTAGCTGGCTGTGGGGGACATGGCGATCGTGGTGAAACAGGAGGAGCCTTGAAATGAGAGGGAACCGTTCATGGAGAACGCGCCGGAAGTGTTCGCCGTAGAGGTTGCGTGAAAATTGGCAGTCACAGCGGAGGCATTGCTTCCGGCTTGGGTCGCTCCACTGTAAGTTCCATCGAGAAAAACCAGTCCCTGGGCCAGCGCGTTTCCGTGGTCTTTGTCGGCACATCCACCAGTCACGCTGTAGGTCGCATTCTGTACCGTCGCGAGCGTGGTGCTTCCGGTGGAAGAAGCTGACCCGGAAATTGTTACGACCTGGCCATTCATCGAGGCCGACGTCAGTGCAAACGTTCCATTCGACTGGAGCGTCCCGGTGAATGGGACGACAGAACTGAGAGGGAAGCACGATACATTCGAGGCATCGAGTACCTGGAGGGTTGCGGTCATTGTTCCTTGATTGGCTGCAATCGACCCTCCCAGAAGGAAACTGCTGTTGGCAGTTACGCTGGACGAGGCACTGACGCTCCAGTTGCCCGTCATGTTTGGAGAGCCGCTCAGTACGGAATTTGAAATTGCATTGCCGCCAGCACATCCTGTGATGAGGACAGCGGTGGATAAAAGAAGAATGGCCAGAGTTTGACGAAAGTGTGCAGACATAGCGGGGGAGCACTCCATAACTATTTATGTCGGCAGGTATGCAAAATTCTGCACTGTATAGCGAGAATTCAGAGAATAGAGATTTTCCAAAATAGGAATTTTTTTCGATTTGGGGCAGCGAAGAGAAACTGCTCGATCTTCGTCTGCCTGTTTGGATGGGCGAAAAATTCGCTCGTCAATCTGCCTCAACGTCCGAGAGGAATCTCCATGGACGCGCCGATGGTGTGGGTGCGTGGGTCCATCACTGGATCGACCGAGCCGAGCAACCTGCTGGTGAGGGTCCTCTTCGCGCCGGGTCGGTATAGCGCGCGATGGTTCAGCACATAGCTCGCGCTCAAGAACCCAAACGCCTGTCCGACGATCACGTCCGAGGGAAAATGCGCCAGCGCCAGCACGCGGCAGATGCTGACTGTCTCCGCAAACCCATACGCCGGGACCATCACGTACCAGTGCGGATATTCTCCGGCGACCACGCGGGCCAGCGCCATGCTGGCGGTGGCGTGGCCGGAAGGGAAGGACGAATCCCAAGTCCAGCCCTGCGGCCGGTTGGTCCAGAAATCTCCCTGGCCATTGCCATCTCTCGGGCGCTCCCGATTTGTCACCAGCTTGGTGGCCAAGGTGACAGTCCCGGAATCGAGAATGGATTCGGCGGCCAGCCGTCCGGTCTCCGCCAGTTTGGGGTCTTGGCGATAGAGGCCGAGAAAATAAATTCCCGCACTCTCGCCGCCCGTGGCCCAAAATTCTCCGATGTTGGAGATGCTGCCGGCCGTATTGATGCGGCCCTGATCGTGGCCGAGCGTGGCAGAGGCATCGGCATCGTACGCGAGCGCAAGACCTGTGGCTGCACCGAGCGGGGCCAGCCAGTACGCATCCTTTGGCTGCGCGCGCAGCGGGCTGGTGAAGATTCCTTTTTCGTCCTCGCCAAGATTTGCAATACAGGTGCCGAGATGTTTGAAGCCGCAGATGGGCTGGCCCTCCTGCGTCGAAACCGCGCTCTGCGAGGAAGGTGTCGGAGTGGAATTCTGGATCGACACGGAATCTTCACCGGTCAGACTGGCCACGTCCACGTTTGCAGCCGGCGTAGATGGCAGAGTGGGAGATGGATTGGGGGGCAGGTTGACGTTCTCGGTGCCGGTTTGGGCGTGCGCGCAGGAAATGGTGAACGCGACGAACAAAAATGCAGCAATCAGGGAAGGTCTGCGCAACAGTGCATTCATGTGTACGTCCAGTGTATGGGAAAGAGGGTGGAATGGAAGCAGCCGGAAAATCAAAAGTTCCCGCTGCTTCCCGTTTCAGTTAGACCGTCTTAGAACGAGATGGGTGCGCGCCAGTCGATTTTTTCTTTTGTGTCTCCGCCGTAGAAGGCATTGCGAATTTGGTTGGATGCGAGAAAGTCATGCGGGAAGCCCATCGGGATGGCGCTCACCTTGTCCAGCCGTTCCATTTGCTCCGGGGAAAGCTCCCAGCCCACAGAACCCAGCGCGTCCTGCACCTGTTCGACTTTGCTGGCTCCGAGAATCGGCAATGTGTCGCGCTGGCGCAGCCAGTTCAGCGCCACCTGCACCGGGGTGTGTCCGGTTTCCGTGGCAATCGCCTGCACTTCGTGGACGATGCGCAGCAGAAATTCCGGGTCGTCGAACAGCATTTCCGGGCGGCGCTCGGTCAATTTGCGCAGGTCATCTTTGGAAGGGCTGCGGTCGGTCAGCAGACCGCCGCCCAGCGGCGACCATGGTGTGACGGTCATGCCATACGCCTTCGCCATGGGGAGCAGTTCGCGCTCCGGCGAGCGCTGCACCAGGCTGTATTCGATCTGGAGACCGGCAAACGAGGGCCAGCCGCGAAAGTGCGCCAGCGTGTTGGCTTCGGCCACGCGCCAGGCCGGCCAGTCGGAGACGCCGATGTACAGGACTTTGCCGGACTGCACCAGATGCTCGAACCCGCGCAGGACCTCTTCGACCGGTGTGCCGTTGTCCCACATGTGCACCCACAGCAGATCGACATATTCCATGTTGAGTTTTTGCAGGCTGGCCTCGACAGAATGCACCATGCTTTTGTAATGATTGCCGCCCGCGTTGGGGTCTTCATGCCGCAGGCTGCCGGAGTATTTGGTGGCCACCACAAATCGGTTGCGGTCGTTGTGGACCAGGTCGCCAACAAACTTCTCGCTGGTGCCCCCGGTATAAATGCTGGCGGTGTCGATGAAATTTCCACCCGCTGCGACATAGGCGTCGAAGATCGCCTGGCTGGCGGCTTTGTCGGCGCCTTTGCCAAAGGTCATCGTGCCGAGAGCAAGTTCAGAGACCCGCAGGCCAGTGCGGCCAAAAAGTTTATAACGCATGGTGTTCTCCTGGATAGGGCATTGTGCTGTGTTGATCGAAGAGGCCGCCGCATGGTTCCGGTGGGCCATCTAAATTCTAAATCTAGACCGTATCGACGTATACGATATACGCTTTGCGGTGGGCAGCACGGCTGATGAAGTTGAAACTCAATAGAAATTGGAGAAAACCTGAAGACATGAAAATCAGATCGCATGGCCTCGCAGCGGCAGTTCTTTTTGTCGTATGCGCAACGACAGCCGTCAGTCACGCGGCCGACGACCCGCAACATAGGATCAAAAGTGCGGTGGACATGGCCATACAGCCAGTAATGGCGAAATACAATATTCCCGGCGTGGCAGTCGGCATCACTGTCGCGTGCAGGCCCTACGTGTTTAGCTATGGTGTGGCGTCAACGGAAACTCGCCAGCCTGTCACGCGGGACACATTGTTCGAGATCGGATCGGTATCCAAGACATTCACTGCGACGCTCACGTCCTATGCACAAGTTACTGGCCATCTTTCCTTGTCAGACAAGACAAGCAAGTACCTGCCGGCCCTGCAAGATAGTAAGTTCGGCGACGTCA
Organism: Acidobacteriaceae bacterium; assembly: GCA_027306695.1. GTDB lineage: Bacteria > Acidobacteriota > Terriglobia > Terriglobales > Acidobacteriaceae > JAKAAZ01. The sequence goes on along the minus strand of DAHUZH010000055.1, from coordinate 16,393 downwards.
GTCTTCTCAATTTAGGCACGCATACGCCTGGGGGGCTTCCATTGCAGGTGCCGGATAACATCAAAAACAACGATGAGTTGATGCAGTATTTCAAGAACTGGCGCCCCGCCTACAAGCCGGGAACATATCGCACGTATTCCAATATCGGCATCGGAACGCTCGGCTTGATAACTGCGAAGAGCATGGGGCAGGATTTTGCCGCATTGATGGAACACCGCCTGTTTCCCGCGCTCGGCATAAAGAGCACCTACATCCACGTTCCCCTGGCTAAAATGGCGGATTACGCGCAGGGCTACACCAAGGAAGATGCTCCGATCCGTATGGCAAGCGGGGTGCTGTCCTCTGAAACCTACGGCATCAGGACGACGGCCCCCGATATGGTCCGCTTTGTGGAAGCCAACATGAATTCGATTCGATTGGACAAGAACTTCCAGCGCGCGATCGCAGAAACACACACTGGATACTTCAAGGCTGGCCCAATGACTCAGGACCTGATATGGGAGCAGTATCCGTATCCGGTTGCGTTGAAGACGCTGCTCGCAGGAAATTCGTCGGCAATGATCTTCAATGCAACACCGGTAACTGAAATAAACCCGCCAGAGCACCCGCGCGAAGACGTCTGGATCGACAAAACCGGCTCCACCAACGGCTTTGGGGCATATGTGGCATTTGTCCCGGAGAAGCAACTGGGGATCGTCGTCCTGGCCAACAAGAATTTTCCTATCGATGCAAGAGTGACAGCCGCATACGAAATCCTCACAGCGCTTGCCGATGGAAAAGGTGGAAATTGCAAATAGTTCGATCGAGAAGTTGACTACCGTCAGCGCAGCAGAGGGCCGGAATGACCATGTCGCGCATGACGCCGCACAACCTTCCGAAGCGCGTACGCCCATCGTCCAGCCCTGACATGGGACGCCGCAATGTTCAACCAAATTCAACAACGAGCCAACTCGTCGTAAAGTGTTTATGTCGATACAGCTTAGTTCTATGTGATTCGAGGGCTACCGTCTAGGATGGTGGAAACGGTTACGTAGCTATAAAGACAGCGCGAAGTCCATTTTCCGTTTGCGTGGTCGTCCGATTTTGTAGAGCCAGGTTTATTGATTTGCGTTAAAAAATTTTAGACGCCTGACGGTCGGAATACCGGGCTGGCATTTAAGGATTTGCAAGATTGACGACGACGTTGACCACCATCGACTGGCTCATCATGCTGGTGTATTTTGCGTTTGTGCTGGGCATCGGCTTTGTGCTGAAGCGATATGTCCGCACCAGCAACGATTTCTTTCTCGCAGGGCGCTCCATTCCCGCCTGGGTCTGCGGGCTGGCGTTCATCTCGGCGAATCTGGGCGCGCAGGAAGTCATTGGCATGGGCGCTTCCGGCGCGAAGTACGGCATCGCGACCAGTCAGTTTTACTGGATCGGCGCCATTCCGGCGATGGTCTTCGTCGGCCTGTTCATGATGCCGTTTTACTATGGCTCCAAGGCCCGTTCTGTGCCCGAGTATTTGAAGCTCCGCTACGACGAAAAAACGCGTGCCTGGAATGCCGGCTCGTTCGCCATCATGACGGTCTTCTCCTCGGGGATTTCCATGTATGCCATGGCGCGGCTGATCCAGGTGCTGCATATCTTCGATGGGCTGTTCCATCATCTTGGCTTGCCGTTGGCCTGGATATTTCATTTTTCAATTCTGCTGTCGGCGATCATCGTGCTCGGCTACATTTTCCTCGGCGGCCTCACCAGCGCCATCTATAACGAGGTCCTGCAATTTTTTTTGATCGTCGCCGGGTTTATACCGCTGGTGTGGATTGGCCTGAAGAATGTCGGCGGCTGGCACGGCATTCAGCGCACACTGGGGCCGGCGTACACGCATTCCTGGCGCGGCATGGCACACGCCAGCACCAACCCGTTGGGCACAGAGTGGTATTCCATGATCTTCGGCCTGGGGTTTGTACTTTCCTTCGGCTATTGGTGCACGGATTTTCTGGTCGTGCAGCGGGCCATGGCCGCGGAATCGGAGCTTGCAGCGCGGCGCGTGCCGCTGATCGCCGCGATTCCGAAAATGTTTTTCCCCTTTCTGGTGATTCTCCCCGGCTTGATTGCAATCTCCGTGCCCACCATCGCGCAGCACGCCATGGCGCAGGTGCAGACGACGCCTGTTCCTGGGCAGGCGAGGCGTAATGTTCCGTCCAGCCAAATGGCTTCCGACGCGACGGCTGCACCCGTTGGCAGAGGGCTGATTCCGGCCAAGATCGATCCCGTGAATGGCCGCGTGATGACAGACAGCGCGGGCCAGCCGCTGCTCGACTATGACCTGGCGATTCCGAACATGCTGCTGCATTTTTTTCCAACCGGAATCCTTGGGCTTGGCCTGACCGCGCTGCTCGCCAGCTTCATGTCCGGCATGGCGGGGAATGTCACGGCGTTCAATACCGTGTGGACCTATGACATCTATCAGTCCTACATTCACAAGACCGGAACCGATCAGCATTACCTGTGGATGGGCCGCATGGCGACCATCGGCGGCATTGTGCTGTCGATCGGAGCGGCGTATCTGGTCACGTCGTTCAACAACATTCTGGACGCGCTGCAACTGGTCTTCTCGTTTGTGAATGCGCCGCTGCTGGCGACGTTTCTGCTGGGCATGTTCTGGAAGCGTACAACCGGCCACGGCGCATTCTGGGGACTGCTGTCCGGGACCTTTGCGGCGGTGTTGCATATTGGCCTGACGCTGCCGGCGGATGCGCCTGGCGTCGGCATCCATGGCGGTTGGATCGCTGTGCTGCATGTATATCCCAGCACCATGGCGCAGAACTTCTGGACCGCGATCTGGGCCTTCAGTGTGAGCTTTGTTCTGACGGTTGGGATCAGTCTGCTGACGAGACCGCGCAAGGAAGAAGACCTGGTCGGTCTGGTGTATTCGCTGACGCCGAAGCCCGACGAGGGCCATCTGGCGTGGTATCAAAAGCCGATGGCGCTCGGTCTTCTGGTGCTTGCCATGCTGGTGGTCCTGAATCTGGTATTTGCATAACGTAATTCGGTATTCGCCTATGGCATTGTCTGGGTTACTGTAAGGCAAAATTGGAATGACGGCATCACCTTACACTTATCCTGCTTCTGCCATAGAACAGATAGAAAGGGAATCGATGGGACTCGATATTCGCCTGCCGCTCGGCCTGCTGTTTCTTGCCACTGGCGTCCTGATGACCGCATACGGCCTGTTCACACGGGGCAGCGCCATCTATGAAAAATCGCTGTCGATGAACATCAACCTCATCTGGGGCATGGTGCTGTTGTTGTTCGGTCTGGCGATGTTGTTGCTGAGTTGGACTGCACGCCGCCGTCTCTCGCGCACTGCGCCGGACGTTCCCTCAAATAGCGAAGCGCCGCTGCATCGCTCGCCGCGCAGCCATTGAGTGATGTCGTGTTTATCGCGAGCAGGACTGGTTCAGAGCATTCAATGCAGTCTCCAAATGCTTCGATGGCACCGAGCCTTGCGCCATGTCCTTCGATCCGCCGCCGCGTCCGCCGTGCGTGGCCAGCGTCTCTCGCAGCAATGTTCCGCAGTCGAATGCAAGGTCGCTGCTGCGTGCGAAGATCACGGTGGCCGCTTCCTGCGCGGTCTCGCTCGCTTTCCAGCTCAGCAGAGCGACCGTTCGCTCCGAGCGCGCCGTCAGCTTGCTGGCGAGTAACTTTGCGTACGCGGCGTCGGGAGCATCGGGCGGAGTGAGATGCAATCGGACGACACGAACTCCGCCTTCGATTGGAGTTTGCCGAATCAGTTCTTCGGCCCGATGGCCAGCCAGTTCCGCAGTGAGAATTTGCATCTGCTTGGCGGACTGCTTCGCTTCCGCCTGCAATCGCAGGATGGCTTCCGGCAACTCGCGGAAACCTACCGACAGCAGCCGCGCCGTTCTTGTCAGGGCATGGAAGTCCACGCGCGCCGCATGCATGGCGCGCAGGCCGCAGACAAACTCCACACGAATGCCTTGTTTTACTTTTTCTGCGCCGCGTAGATGCAGACCGCCGATTTGCCCGGTCGAATTTACATGCGTACCTCCGCAGGCATTGCGGTCGAAGTCCGCAATTTCCACGATGCGTAGATCGCCGGAACGCGGCGGAAGTTTTCGCAGTTCTCCGGCGGCCAGCCAAGCCTCGGCCTGTTCGCGCGAGGCGACAGTGACGGCAACGGGCCGGTCTTCCGCGATGACCTGGTTCGACAGCGCTTCCACCTGCTGCAAGGCTGCGTCCGTCAGGCTGTCGATGGCGAGATCGATGGTTGAGCTTGCTTCGCCGAGATGAAAGGAAACCGTAGGCGCGCCGCAAATCTGAACGAATGCCGCCGATAAAAGATGTTGCCCGGAGTGCTGCTGGATGTGGTCGAGACGCCGCGCGGTATCGATCTCTCCGCGCACTGGCGTGCCCGCCAGCAAGGGCTTCGACGTGTGATGCCAGACGCGCGCATCGCCCTCGTCTTCTTCGACGCCGACGATCTCCGCCGTCAGCTCCGCGCCGCTGCGCGCAGTTGCGATGAGACGGCCCGTGTCATACGGCTGGCCGCCGCTGGTGGGGTAAAAAGCGGAGCGGTCGAGCGCGATGCGCCACAGCGACTGTCCGTTTGCGCGGGAAAGTTCCTGAATGTCCGTCACGGTCGCATCGAAATTTGTCAGGAAAGAGTCGGCGTAATAGAGGCGGTCAGTCATGGTGTTGTATAGATCGTGCTCCAAATTACTGCGGCATAATGATGCCGCCGACGCGCGTGCGTTTTGGCAGCAGGACGCCACGATGGTCATATTCGCGTTCTTCCGGCAAAGATGCGGAAGCAGCCGCCTGCTCTTTTTTTTCGAGAAGCGCGCCACATTGCGGGCACTTACCTGCGATAGGTTTCGTCATAGACCCATTGTTACCGATTAGACTGGAACTATGCCACCTTGTCCGCGCATGTTGGTCTGCGATCTCGATGGGACCCTGCTCAATGGCCAGGGAACGATGTCGGAAGCGACTGTGGCCGCATTGCGTCAGGCGGAGACCGCAGGCATTGAAGTTGTGATCGCGACGGGGCGACGGCACGGCTTCGCGTGGCAGGCGCTTGCACCGGTTGGGTTGCGGCCGGGCACGGTGCTCATCAGCTCCAATGGCGCAGTGACGCGGACCTTTGCCGGGGAGCGGATGCATCGCACCAGCATGCCCGTCGCGACCGCGTTGCTGCTGTGCCGCCAGCTTGGAGAGTTCCGCAACTCGCTCATCTTTACCTTTGAGCGCACCGGTCCCGGCGCGATGATCGTCGAAGACCTGGATGCTTTGCAGCGCAGAATTCCGCGCTGGGTGGAGTCGAACGCGCATGAGATTGAATGTGTCATGCCGCTGGAGCGCGCCTTTGAACATGGCGACGATCTCGTTCAGCAACCGATTCAGGCCATGATCTGCGGAACGCTCGCGCACATGGAAGAGGCCCTTGCGCTGCTCGAAGACCCTGCGCCGGAAGCCGCTCTGTTACGGCGGAATCTTTCGGTCCATCGCACGGAATATGCGGTGCGCGATCTGTGCATCGTGGATCTGATGCCGTTCGGGTGCTCGAAGGGAAACGCCATCGCCAGGCTCGCCGCTGAACGCGGCATCGATGCGGCGGAGATTGCCGCCATCGGCGACAATATGAACGATCTCGACATGCTGGCCTTTGCCGGGCAAGCGGTGGTGATGGAAAATTCCGCGCCGGAGCTGCTCGCCGTGGCTAGTCAGAATGGCTGGGCCGTCACCGCCAGCAACCATGAGGGTGGAGCGGCGCAGGCGATTTTGCGTATGCTGGAAGGCACGGCTGCTGCGCCTTCGATGGCCGATGGCGCGCTGGCGGGGAATTTACACGGATGAAGATACTTCAAAGATTTGCGCCGTTCTCTCGCTCGATGCTTGCCGGGTTGCTGGCGGCTGGGTGTTGGATGTACGCGCATGCCGCCGAGCGCGTCTATCTCCGCTCCGGCTCCGATCTGGTCTGCGATCATCGGAAAAATATGGCTGGGCAGGTCCGTTTGTATTTGACGGCGTCGGAAGAGAATTATCTGGACGTAGTGGCCGCAGACATTGTCCGCACGGAACCTGTGGTTGCCGTAAGCGAATCCTCGAAGTCTGCACAGGCCACGCAAATATCGGCGGACATCCCTGCACTGCTGGACCACGCGGGCGCGCAACATCATCTCGATCCCGATCTGCTGGCCAGCGTGGTGCGGGCGGAAAGCGGCGGCCAGTCGCGCGTTGTATCGCGGGCCGGGGCGCAGGGCTTGATGCAATTGATGCCGGGCACGGCGGCGGAGCTCGGCGTGCAGGACAGTTTCGCCCCGGAACAAAACATCGCGGGCGGTACAGCATACCTGGATGCGCTGCTGACTTATTATCACGAGGACCTTGCGCTGGCCTTGGCTGCGTATAACGCGGGTCCGGCAGCCGTGGACCGCTATCGCGGCATCCCCCCTTACGCGGAGACGCGCCGTTACGTCGAGCGCGTGATCCACGACTATAACCGGCGAAAACTGGAAGAGGCGCGGCATCCGGCTGCGCACGTCCCGCCGGTGTCTTTTGAAAGTGCGGCTTCCAACATCGCAACAAGGTAAGCTGAAAACTGCATGAAAAGAAATCGATGGCTGGCGATGGGGGCGGTCTTCGCCCTTCTTTTAATTTTGGTCTATGTCCAGTTTCGGATGTTCCGAAGCTTCCAGTGGTCCGCGCTGGCACAGGCGTTTGGTTCCATCCGCTGGGTGCAGCTCCTTCTGGCTACGGCCTTGATTTACGGGGCCTATATTACGCGAGCCTTTCGCTGGAGCGTCTTTCTGCGGTCCACCAAACCGGCGACTCCAGCGGAGATGGTTCCAGCACAATTTATCGGGTTTACCGCCGTGGCCATTCTGGGCAGACTGGCGGAGTTTGTCCGTCCCTATTTAGTGTCCCGAAGGCAGCAGATCACCTTCGCCTCGCAGGTTGGCGTGCTGGCCGTAGAGCGCGTGCTGGATCTGCTGGCGTCAGCCGTCATTATTGCCGTCACGCTTTCCGTCAGTATCTCCGTGCGCAGCTTGCCGCATCATGAGGATTTTCGCCGCGCTGGATATCTGGGCATAGCAGCCGCACTGGCGCTGGCGGTGCTGGCGGTGGCGATGCGCATCTCAGGCCCGCACATGGCGGAGGCGGCCGGTCGCGCCTTCGGTGTGGTCTCCAAAAAATTCGGCCACGGAGTCAAGGAAAAAGTCCTTGCGTTCAGCCATGGCCTGGGGGCGATTGGTGGCGTATCCGATTTGATTCTGGCGCTGTTGTATTCCTTCCTGACTTGGGGCCTGATTGCGCTCGCATATATCGTGGTCGTGCACGCCTTCCGCCTGCAGGAGCTGGCGGCAATCCCGGCGGCGCAGACTATTGTCTTGATGGCGGCAAGCATGTTTGGCTCGTTCGCGCAGTTGCCCGCCATCGGCGGCGGCTCGCAGGTGGCCATTCTTTATGTGCTGACCGACATTTTCGCGGTCAGCCCGGAAGCAGCCACAGCCTGCGCGCTCACGCTGTGGGTGGTGACATTTCTTACCGTCATCCCTGCTGGCCTGATCTTTGCGCGCGTGGAGCATGTGTCGCTGCGCAACGTGGCCAGGGCCTCCGAAACCGAAGAGGGAGTGCTGGTGGAAGAGGGCGCGCTGTAGTGAGGGACGTTGTGCGCTGGTGGCATGCTGGCCCAAATGGATGCTGTCATCCTGAGCCCTTCGATTGCGCTTATTGCAGATTGACAGTTGGTGTAGTTATTTGTGAAAGGGAGTCATTCTGAACGGAGCGCAGCGGAGTGAAGAATCCAGACGATATGCGCGTAGCAGACTCAGCCATCACCTTCTGGATTCTGAGATCGCCGCGGCGACCTCAGAATGACTCATTCCGTTTTTAGTTACAGCATCTGTAAATCGGCGTTAGGGTAAACTCCGCGAAGGATCTCGCGGTGCTGTCCAAGCCGCAAGGTCCTTCACTTTGGTCGCCACGGCGACCTTCGTTCAGAATGACAATTCTTTTGGGCTGCTTGGTCGATCGCAGCATGGAATGGCGCTCAGAGTTTCAATCGCGAGAATGCTGAAATCTTCGACAGGTCGCTGAACAGAACGAAGACCGTGGCCAGGATCAGGAAGACGAATGCAGTCTGAAATACGCGCTCTTTGAACTGCTCGTTCAGGTCGCGCCGCATGATCGACTCGATCAGCAGGAAAAGAATCACTCCACCGTCCAGAATGGGAATCGGCAGCAGGTTCAGGATGCCGAGATTCAGGCTGATGGTGGCCATCTCGCTCATCAGCGGCGCCCAGCCGGGCATCGCAACGATATGTCCAGTCTCTCGCGCAATACCGATCGGCCCACTCAAGGTGCGCACCGACATGCGGTGGGTCACGACGCGGTGGAGCACATCCAGAATGAGTGTCGATCCCTTGATGTTGTCATGCATGGACTGGGAAAAAGCTTGCGTCAAAGACAGCCGTTCTGTATGCGAAGGCGGTTGCTCGGGAGCGAAACCGATCTCATAGGCGGGCGAGCCATTGGCGTCGAGCGTGGACTCCGGTCGGACGACCAGCGTCATCGGCTTGCCGTTGCGCAGGAGGGCAAGTGTGACAGGCCGCGCGCCATTCTGCTGGAGATACAAAATCATCGAGGTGAGGGAATGCAGCGCGATGCCGTTCACCGACACGATCTCGTCACCCACCCGCAATCCCGCTTTCGCGCCGGGCATGCTGGGATCGGTCAGGGCCACTTTCAGCGGACGGTTTTGCTCGATCGGCGTGAATCCTACATCTTGCAAGTCGAACGTATCAGGATCGGCGGGCGACGCAAGGTAGAGAGAAAGTGTTTTTTGCTGGCCATCGCGGTCTACCAATATTGGCACGGAGTGGTTCAGGTTCAACACTGAGTGGATCAGAATTTGTTGCCAGCTTGGGTTCAAAACCCCGTCAAAACGGACAATGCGATCGCCATGTTGCAGCCCGGCTGTGGCCGCTTCGGAGTTGGTTTGCACGTAATCGACGATTGCCGGAGTGCTGAGATAATTCGGGACCCTGTGAAATCCCATGTAGACGATGGTCATCAGCGCCAGGGCCAGAAGGAAATTGGCCACGGGTCCCGCGCAGGCAATCAGCACGCGCTGCCAGCGGGGATGGCTGGCGTATTCGCCGGGATCACCGGAGGCCTGTTCAATAGGCAATTCGCCCGCCATTTTGACATAGCCGCCGAGCGGCAGCAGGCTCACGCGATAATCGGTGTCCCCACGGCGGAAGCCAAACAGCCGCTTGCCGAAGCCGATGGAGAAGACGTCGATGCGGACGCCGAAGGATTTGGCCACGACGAAATGGCCGAACTCGTGCACCAGCACTAAAATGCCAAGCACGACGAGCATGGAAACGATGCTTACAAGGACAAATGACATGTGGGTATGGGAGTATCCGTTCTCAGGGTATTATGCCCGAGGCATTCCGCCAATGTATATGCGTATTCCCCATGGATTGGGAGCGCCATTAGCGTAAAGCCAGCACATTGCGGGCCGTCGCCCGGGCGCGAGCATCCGCCTCCAGCACTTCGGCAATCGTTTCCGGATGCCGGTGCGGCGTCTGCTGCAGCACTGCTTCAATTGTACGCGGGATCGAGACAAATGGAATGCGTCCGGTCAGGAACGCCTCGACGGCGATTTCATCCGACGCATTCAGTGCAATGCAGTGCTCGCCGCCCAACTCCGCCGCTTCATAGGCCAGCCGCAGGCAAGGAAAGCGCTTGAAGTCCGGCGGAGAAAAATCGAGCTGCGCCAGCGCGGCCATGTCGAAGGTCAGATCGGAAACAATCCGTTCCGGGTAGGTCAGCGCGTAGAGGATCGGCAGGCGCATGTCGGTGACGGAAAGCTGCGCCAGAATGCTGCCATCGACAAACTCCACCAGCGAATGGATCGTGGACTGCGGGTGGATCGTGACTTTGACCGCGCTCGGCGGCAAGTCGAACAGACGGCAGGCTTCGATGATCTCCAAACCCTTGTTCAGCATGGTGGCGGAGTCGATGGTGATCCGCTGGCCCATCACCCAGGTGGGGTGCTTCAGCGCCTGCTCGATGGAAATGCTGGCGAACTGCTCCAGAGGCATAGTGCGAAATGGGCCGCCAGAGGCGGTCAGCCAGATGGAGCGGACCTCCTGTGGCGCGCCGCCGCGCATGCATTGGTGGATGGCGTTGTGCTCGCTGTCGATGGGCAGCAGCCTGACATTGCGCCTGCGCGCTTCGGCGATCAGAATTTCGCCCGCAGCGACGAGACACTCTTTATTCGCGAGGCCCACCGTTTTGCCAGCGACGACAGCGGCGTACGTGGCTTCCAGTCCAGCGACCCCGACGATGGCGCTGACAACAAAGTCGATTTCCGTTAGCGTGGCAACATGCACCGTACCCGCCGGGCCGTGGACAACTTCCATGCCAGAGATGCCTGCGGCCTTTAGGCGCGCGCGCAGCTCGTCTGCCAGTGGCTCGTCGGCAACAGAGATGACACGAGGATGCCAGCGCTGGCATTGCTCGAACGCCGTTTCCACGTTGCGTCCCGCCGCCAGGCTGACCACGCGAAAGCTGCCGGGATAACTCTCGACGATGCGGAGTGTGCTCTGCCCGATGGAGCCGGTGGAACCGAGAATCGCAAGATGTTTCAATGCCTGGCCCTGGATTTTTTTAAATGAAATTGCATTTTGTACAATGAAACGAAACTTCGCTCAATTATGGCCAATAGGACTGGCGGAAAAGCAGAGCGTACCACAGTACGGGCAACGCCAGCAGCAGGGCATCGATGCGATCGAGAATCCCGCCATGGCCGGGCAGTATTGTGCCGGAATCTTTTCTGCCCGCTCCGCGCTTGATGGCCGACTCCAGCAGGTCGCCGATCTGCGCCGCGACGTTCAGCAAAATCGCCATGCCCACCCAATACCACCAGGGCTGCGCGTAAAGCAATAATTCATAGCCGTGGCGATAGAGCAGGCTGCCGCAGGCGACGAGGCCCAGACCGGCGACGATGCTACCGAGCATCGAGCCTGCCGCGCCTTCCCAGGTTTTTCTTGGGCTTAGGACAGGTGCCATCGGTCGCCGACCGAGCAGCCGCCCTACATACAACGCGGCAATGTCACCCGCCCATACCACAATCAGCAGAAACAGGAGTTGTGCCGTGCCATTTTCCTGCGCCGCCAGCAGCGGGGCCAGCGCCATTGGAAATGCGACGTACATCAATCCGAAAAAGCCGATAGCGGCGTCGTCCAGCATGCGGTCCAGAGGAGAACGTAGCGTGCAGACGCCCAGAAGCGTCAGTGCGAAAATCCCCATGGCGGCCAACAGGAAGACTGGCATCCAATACGCAACCGCGAACAGCAGCGCGCCGCAGACGAGAACCAGCCATCGCGGACTGTGCGTGCCGGAGGCGTACGTTAGCTCCAGGTACTCATAGAGCGCCAGTTCCGCGATTGCGCAGGCTGCCAGCATTTGCAGCCATAAAGGCCCCCAAAGAATCAGAACCAGCACCAGCGGAATCAATAGGGCCGCCGTAAGAATGCGTTTCATGTTTTATTTACTTTCACAAATTGCTGCAAAGCAAAAAATGCGCGAAAACCGGTGCATCCACATTATCCACGAAAGCGAAATTTAGAGCAGTTTGCCTTATTGATATAGAGGTCTGCAAGAAGATTGTCCTCCCTCGGTCGCTACGGCACCGACTCCCGCTCAGGACGACAATCTCTGCTTGTGTACTGGAATGTGCAGCCGGTTTTTCTGGAAGCATTTAGCGGACCAGCGCCTGCTCCGGCTCCGCAACGTTCGATGCGTGTCCGTTGCCAAGGCCGCCAAAACGGCGCTCACGGCCCTGGTACTCTCGAATCGCCTCCAATAGATGGATGCCGCGAAAGTCGGGCCAGAAACGTTCCGTCACGAAGATTTCAGAGTAAGCAATCTGCCATAAAAGAAAATTGCTGATGCGCATCTCCCCGCTGGTGCGGATGACTAAATCCGGATCCGGCATGTGCGCGGTATACAGGGATTGCGACACCCGTTCTTCAGTGAGATGGGTCAGCAGCGCATCGAGGGGGACCGCGCCACCATTTTCCGCTGCAAGTTTCGTCAGCGCGGCGCGCACGGCATCGACGATCTCTCCACGCGCACCGTAATTCAGCGCCAGAGTGAGCGTAGTGCCGGTATTGCGTGCGGTCTTTTCCGCCGCCCACCGCATGGTCTCCTGCACTTCGCTGGGCAACTCGGAGATGCGTCCCACGTAGGCGATGCGAACGTTGTTGTCGTTCATCCGCTTCACATTGCCCACTAGATAGGTGCGCAACAGCCGCATCAGGAAGCTGACTTCGGTCTCCGGGCGTCGCAGATTGTTTTCCAGTGAAAATGCGTAGAGCGTCAGCCAGGGAAGGTCGATGCGCGAAGCGGTCTCCACTACATATTGGACCGATTCCGCGCCCTGTTGATGGCCGAAGAACCGCTGCAATCGCCGCTGTCCAGCCCATCGCCCGTTGCCATCCATGATGATGGCGATGTGTCGCGGCAGCCGCTCCGGGTCGAGTTGCCGGTACAGAGCCAACTCGGCCGCCGACAGTTCATGCAGGCGGCTGGGTGCGGGCACAGGGGACAAGGGTAGAGACCTCAACTAGTTTCGACCGTAGCACAGTGCCAATCGCCGCTGCAAACATGCAGCGGCACAAACCGGCAGGCAATGGCGCAGGCCGGTTCAGGCAGTACGCCGGCCGCCTGTGGCCATTTCCCGCACATGGCCCAAAACCATGGCGCGATGCAAATGGTCCAGGCCCGAGGCCCATAGCGCAACTTCGGCCAGGAACGGGTCCTGCATCATGGTCGCAATTTCACGCTCGCGTTCATAGCGGAGGTCGTGCACCATCTCGCACATGGGGACCGCAAGCGCCGTTGCCAGCCGCTCCAGCGATGACAAAGTGGGCATGGCGCGGCCGTTTTCAATCTTGGAGATGTACGTCCTCGGTACATCCAGCCGGGCCGCCAGTTGGCGCTGGCTCAAGTGCCGCGCTTGACGTATCTCACGCAAGCGTACTGCGATTTTGGAGCACCGGCCACCCGGTGCGCGTGTGCCCATCACTTCAACAGCGGACGGCACGATAGGTTCCGGTTCTTCAACTTCCAGGGGTTTGTGGCAGCGTCTGCACAGCAGGCTGCTGGTGCTGAATTGCACCAGGCTGCAGTGGTCGCAACGTAGAACCTCCCGAGAAGCTACGGGAGCCATCATAGTTGCCATAGGTATTTTACGGAGGCCAGAGCGGACTTCCGTCGCACGCGTGCAGCGTGCTTCTTTGGATAAGTTGCTGGTAAATTAAGAAGTTGTCAAGTAAAAAATAAACAAATCCTTATAATTACCGCAAATAACCGGCGAAAACCGTAGGTTTGTTCCAATAAGAATTGGAGGAGACGACCCGCACATGCCAGACACCGTACCCAAATCCAGCATGGACGAAAAGACCCCCGAAGCTGCAACCCCGCAGGCCGTGCAGGGCGCCGCGCCCAGAGTCGCCAAAGACCGCGCAACAGCATGGAACCTACTCAACGAGCACACCCAGTCCGCAAGTTTGTTGAAGCATGCGCTGGCGGTAGAAGTCTGCGTGCGCGCCTACGGTGAAAAGCATGCCGCGGAACTGGGCCTGCCTCCAGCGGAAGCGCGCGAGATGGTCGAGATGTACGCCATCACCGGGCTGCTGCATGACTTCGACTATGAGAAGCACCCCTCGCCGGAGGAACACCCCTGGGTGGGCAATCAGATTTTGACTGAGCAGGGCTGGGCGGAGGAGATTCGTCATGCCATCCTTGGCCATGCGGAATATACCCGTACGCCGCGCGTTTCGCATCTTGATCGAACCCTGTTTGCCTGCGATGAGCTGGCCGGCTTTCTGACCGCAAACGCGCTGGTGAAGCCGACGAAGTCGATTCTGGATGTCAATGCCGCATCGGTGCGCAAAAAAATGAAGGACAAAGCATTCGCGCGCGGAGTGAATCGCGACGACATCATCACCGGGGCCGTCGAGTTAGGCGTCGATCTCGACCAGCACATTGCTTTTTGTCTGGCCGCCATGCAGAAGCACGCAGATGTATTGGGGCTGGCTGGAACCGGCGCGGCGGTCGAGCAGCCAGGCTAACTGGCAGCTACGCGGAATTTTCCTTATTTTTTCATGGTTTTCCCATTCCCACTAGTGTATATTGCGTGGGATTTCAGTCACAAGGGAGGATGCATGAAGAAATATTTTGCGGAATTGGTTGGGACCTTCGTCCTGGTCTTTGGCGGCGTGGGTAGCGCTGTGCTTGCTGGCACGCATATCGGCTACATGGGCGTTGCGTTTGCCTTCGGACTGTCGCTGCTGGCGATGGTCTACACCATCGGGCCGATCTCCGGCTGCCACATCAACCCCGCCGTCACCTTCGGCGTGCTGCTGACTAGAAAGATTGGCGTAAAAGACGCCACCATGTACGTGATCGCGCAGGTCCTCGGCGCAATCGTCGCAGCGTGGTTCGTCCTCGCGATTGCGCGCGGCATCCCCGGCGGCTATATCGCATCGGTTGGCGGCCTGGGAGCCAATGGCTACGGGATGCATTCTCCGGGCCTCTACGGCATGCATGCGGCCTTCCATGCGGAAATCATCCTGACCATGTTTCTGGTGCTCACCGTGCTGGGCGCGACGGACATTAAAGCGCCGGTCGGCTTCGCTGGCGTGGCCATCGGCCTGGTCCTCACGCTGATTCATTTAGTAAGCATTCCGATTACGAACACGTCAGTGAATCCCGCACGCAGCATCGGGCCAGCGCTGTTCGTCGGTGGCTGGGCGATTCATCAACTATGGTTGTTCATCGTAGCGCCGCTGATTGGCGCCGCCATCGCCGCAGGCATTTACGCGGTGATTCGCACGCCGGATGAGAAGATCACTACTCGCCAGGCCGAGCGCGCACTGGGCAGCCAGCAACAGGAACGCGGCAAGCACACGGCGTAGGCTGGACTTAACAAAAAGACTGAAACTCCACCCTTTCCTACACAAAGGGTGGAGTTTCAGGTCAACGAAGAATTCTAAAAGCGATTATTTTGAGGGCCGATGACATATTTTGCACTTTGTATTGCAGGGCCGAACGCAGCAGCAATAGTAGTTAATGTGATGATGATCGAGAGAAGTGGATATAACAAAGCACGCAGAAAACAACTCATTCAATTGCTCGATAAGCTTGACGCCACGATTCGCAAAGCCGATCCCATTTTGGTCAAGGATACGGTTGCCTAAATGAATCTCCAGCCTCATACGAGAAGCCATATTTTGCAGCCTCAGACGAAGCTCTATGCGCTCTGAATTTATCGTAAGTTTTTATCTCGACGAAAAAATATGAAATCGTGCGCGAATTCATTATCAGACTGAATAAAATTGTGGATAGTACTATTCATCGCATAGATGTTCAAGAGTCTCGCGGATCATTTCGAGACGAAATTATGCCGGAGTATGATTCGGTACGGAAAATAATAGGGTCTGCATTGAAAGGATGGCGATTCGATTTGAACCTGTCAGTTCCTGCATCGCGAATATTGCCGGTCATCTTCTTCGCCGGTCTGCTTGCTGGCACGATGGACATTACGGCTGCCTTCATCACCTGGGCCATACAAGGCGTGCCGCCGGTCGTCATTCTGCGCGGGATTGCGAGCGGCCTGCTTGGCATGAAGGCCTTTCGCGGCGGGATGGAGACGGCTGCGCTCGGCCTGGCGATTCATTTCTTGATTGCGTTTTGCGCAGCGGGCGTATTTTATGCGGCGAGCCGGAAGCTTGGATTTATGCTCCGCCGTCCGATTCTCTCGGGCGTGCTGTATGGCGTGGCGGTGTATGTTTTCATGTACTGGATTGTCCTGCCGCTCTCGCGTGATTTGCGCCCTCCATTCTCAATTTCCGGGAGCGTCGTCGCAGTCCTCACGCATATTGTTTGCATTGGTCTGCCTATCTCGCTGGTCGCGCGCCGCTACTCCAGCTAACGGAGGACCGGCTGCAACCATTTGCCCCAACCCTTCCAGTGTTCTATGCTGAGCAGTCTTCCGTTTCTTGCACTTGCCTATGACTGCGAACAGCACCCAGGACTCCAACGACGCGCTCCAGAACGTTCTTCCTTCCGCCGTCGATACCGCCAGCGAGCGGTTCCATGCCAATGCCGCCGCGATGCGCGCACTGCTGGCTGCGTTTGAGGCCGAGCAAGCGACGATTCGACAGGGCGGGGGCGCGAAGGCCATCGAGGCGCAGCACCAGAAGAAGCGGCTGACCGCGCGTGAGCGGCTGGACCTGCTGCTCGATCCCGGCAGCGAGTTCCACGAACTCAGCATCTACGCCGCGCACGGCATGTACGCCGA
>DAHUZH010000054.1 GCA_027306695.1 Acidobacteriaceae bacterium | reverse complement strand
CTACGCGCAGCCCATGGGAGACTTCAACGGCGAGATTCGCATCACCGAGCAGGGTGAAGTGCTGCACTGGAAATACTCCGACGTGGTGCTGGCGGAATGGAACCTGGAGCTGATGGTGGCCGCATCGCTCGACGCACTGGCGCGGCCGGAAGCGCACCGTCCCGGCGGTCACCGCACCGGTGAAATGTTGCCGGAATGGGAGCCAGTCTGCGAGCAGCTTTCCGAAACCGCCTACCATTTCTATCGAAAGAACATTCCAGAAGACGAGGCGGTACTGCGCTATTTCGCGGAGGCCACGCCGGTGAATGAGCTGGAGTTTGCCCGCATCGGCTCGCGTCCGGTACGCCGCAAAGGACAGAACAATTTTTCCGACCTGCGCGCGATTCCGTGGGTCTTCGGGTGGATGCAGAGCCGTCATGGAGTGCCGGGATGGTTCGGCGTGGGGCACGCGCTGGAGGCTTCCATCGAACAGGGAAATCTGGCGTTACTCCAGAACATGATGCAGGAATTTCCTCTGTTCATCGACCTCATCCGCAACGTGGAGCTGGCGCTGGCTAAGGCCGACTTCAGCATTGCGCGGCAGTATTCCTCGCTGGTCGGCGATGCGGCTTTGCGCGAAGCGGTCTTCGCGAAGCTGGAAGCGGAGTATGAGCGGACCCGGCACGCCGTGCTCGCCGTAACCGGACAAAAGTTTTTATTGCAGACGAACCCGGTGCTGTCGCGTTCGATTCGCCTGCGCAACCCCTACGTCGATCCCATGAGCCTGATCCAGGTGGAACTACTGAGCCGCAAGCGTGCCGGAGACGCGAGTGACTCACTGCAACGCGCCATCGCCGCCACCATCAACGGTATTGCCGCAGGCCTGCGCAATACCGGTTAAAGCCATCTTTGGGAGCGGCTTTTCAGATAAATTTCAGATTCCATCCGCAAAATAAATGAGGCATGGCAATGTATCTATCCAACATCGTAAAGGTGAGCGATTCGATGCGTGGTGCTTGGAAGACTAGTATCTTCCGCATCGTATTGCCCATTGGGTGCGGAGTCTTATTGTCCTCGTCTCTGATGGCGCAACAAAGCTCCGCGTCTCAGCCTGGTATCACGGCAAACCTTTCCAATTCGCAGGCATCGACGCCTCCGATCCAGATCACACTCGCCGAAGCGGAACAGCGTGCGCTCAAGATTGAGCCTACGCTGCTGGCCGCCCAGGCCGCGCAGAAAAGTGCTGGCTATGACCGCACGATTGCGCGTTCCGCGCTGCTGCCGCAGGCGGACATCGTCGGCCAATATCTCTTTACGGAATCCAACGGCAGGCCGTTCGGAGGCACTCTTCCAAATGAATCCGGCCCTGTTTTCATTGCCAACAATGCCGTCCATGAATACATCAGCCAATTCGTAGCCACTGAAGATTTAAGCCTTGCATCCGTGGCGCGGTATCGACAGGCAGGCGCACTGGCCTTACGAGCAAAGGCGGAGGCGGAGATTGCCTCGCGTGGACTGGTTGCAGTCGTCACGCAGGCGTACTATTCCGTACTCGCCGCGGACCGCAAGCTACAGGCCGCGCAGGAGGCCGCCCAGGAAGCGCAGAACTTTGTCAACCTGACAAAAAAGTTGGAGTCGGGACGCGAAGTGGCGCACTCCGACGTGCTGAAAGCGGAGCTGCAACTGGAACAGCGGCAGCGCGACCAGGCGGATGCAACCCTGGCTGCAACCGAGGCCCGCGAAGCGCTGGGGGTATTGCTTTTCCCCGATCCCACGACGCCTTACGCGCTCGCCGATCCGCTGAGCGCCACGGCCCCTTTACCCGATGAGAACCAGGTGCGAGTCCTGGCTGGTGTGGCAAATCCAGAATTGCGCAGCGCCATGGCGGACGTGAAGGCCTCGGATGCCGACGTGCTCGCCTCGCGCGCGGGATATCTGCCTACGCTGTCGTTCGATTACAACTACGGCCTTGACGCTCCGATGTTCGCAAGAATCGGCCCCGCCGGGGAAAGGTTTCTCGGCTACTCTGCCTCTGCCGGGATCAATATTCCCGTCTGGGACTGGTTTGCAACTCATAGTCACGTCAAGCAGAGTGAGTTGCGTCGGCATTTGGCGCGCGCATCACTCGATCTGACACAGCGGCAATTGGTCGCGCAACTCCACGTAGCCTATGGCGAACTGACAACGGCGGAAGCGGCCTTTGCCTCTCTCACCCAAAGCGTGGAGCAAGCGCGGGAAAGCCTGCACTTGAGCACGTTGCGATATCAGGCAGGCGAGGCCACGGTCGTTGAGGTGGTGGATGCGCAAAACACATATCTGACAACCGAAACGATGGCTGCGGACGGAGCCGTCCGCTATCATGTGGCGCGCGCCAACTTGGAACGTTTGACCGGAAGACTGCCTTGAAAGGAAACAGACACGCATTTATGCAAGCGCAATCGGCTGTTTGGAAACCGAGATTCACCGCAGCAGCCTTGTCTGCCGCCTGGCTGCTGGCCGTACTGCCCATTGCAGTGCTGACGATGACTGGCTGCGGCGGCGGCGACAAAGCACCCCCTACCGTGGTGAGCGTGCAGGTAGTAACAGCGCAGGGTGCAGACATTCCCATCGTGGTACAGGGCGAAGCCTTGCTGGTGGCATTGCATCAGGCCATTCTGGCGCCAAAGATCAGCGCGCCGATTGCCCACCTGTACGTGCAGCGCGGCGACAAGGTCCATAAGGGAGAGTTGTTGGCAGTGCTCGAAAACAAGGACCTGGCCGGTGCGGCGCTCAGCAGCGATGGGCAGTACCAACAGGCCAAGGCGCAATACCAAACCATTACCGAGGCTACTGTGCCGCAGGAAGTACTAAAAGCGCAGGCCGACCTGGGGCAAGCCAAAGCAGAGATAGACTTGCAGCAACAGATATACACCAGCCGCAAAAAACTTTTTGCGGAAGGTGCATTGCCGGGCCGCGATGTCGACCAGGCCAAGGTCGCGCTGGTGCAGGCGAAGGTCGCCTATGAAACGGCGCAACGCCATCTGGTCGCCCTGGAAAAAGTAAATCGGGCAGCGGAGCTGGAGACAGCCACGGGGCAACTCCATCAGGCACAAGGGCAATACGACCAGTCCGCAGCCACGCTGGCGTATTCCGAGATTCGCAGCCCCATGAATGGTTACGTGACGCAGCGTCCTCTTTATCAGGGAGAGATGGCCAATGCCGGCGCGCCGCTGCTGACGGTGATGGACACTTCTACACTGGTGGCCAAGGCGCATTTGCCGCAGGCGCAAATACAAGGTCTGCGGGTGGGCGCACCCGCGCTCGTCTCCGTCCCCGGCATCGCCGATCCTGTGCACGGCACGGTCATGCTGGTCAGTCCCGCACTGGACACCGGCTCTACGACGGTCGAAGTCTGGGTAAAGGTCATCAACAAGGACAACCAACTGAAGGCTGGCACGCCGGTACAGGTCGCCATCACAGCCCGCACAATTTCCAATGCATTGGTCGTACCCACCGCATCTGTAGTTGAGGACGAAGGCGGCGGCAAGCATGTGATGGTGGTGGGAGCGGACAATATCGCACACCGCCGCGCAATAAAAGTCGGCCCCCAGTCCGGCGACGACACTCAGATCCTCTCCGGCATTCAACCGGGGGAACAGGTCATCACAGTGGGGGCCTATGCTCTCGATGACGGCACGCATGTGCGCGTTGTGCAACCGGCAAGTGAAGACAAGCCCAGTGCGGGGAGCGCGGACTGATGGCCGCTCCAAAAGCAAAGAAGCAGAAGCCATTCTGGGTAGTGCGGCACAGCCGCACCATCATCTTCTTTACCTTGATTGCCGCGATTGCCGGGGGCTATTTCGCCTTTCAGATGCCGGTCGCGGTCTTCCCACATACCAGTTTTCCGCGCGTTGTCATTGGCATCGACAACGGTGTGATGCCTGTCGAACAGATGGAAGTCACGATCACCCGCCAGGTGGAAAATTCGATCAACACCGTCCCTGGCCTGACGACCGTACGCTCGATCACAAGCCGAGGCCAGGCGGAGGTCGATCTGTTCTTCAACTGGAATGTCGACATGGTCCAGACGCTGCAGATGGTGAATTCGGCGGTCGCGCAGATTCGGCAGGAACTTCCGCCAACCGCCCAGATCGCCACGTACAGGCTTGGATTCGCATCTTTCCCCATGCTCGGCTACAGCTTGACCTCCGACAGCATGCCGCAGACCGACCTGTGGGAAATGGCCGAGTATCAATTGAAGCCACGGCTCAATCGGCTGCCCGGGGTGAGCAATGTCACCGTGCAGGGCGGCAAAATTCCTGAAGTGCATGTCGTTCCCGACTCCGCCAAACTGCTGGCCACTAAAACTACAATCAGCGATCTCCTGACAGCGATTGCGAACACCAATGTGATTGAATCGCCGGGGTTGTATCAAAGCCACCACGAGCTGCTGTTGGGACTGGTAGGCGGCCAGGTACACTCCGCGGAAGATCTCTCACAGGTGGTGGTGAAGCTCTCTGCCAGCGGAGTTCCCATCCATATTGGAGATGTGGCCCGGGTCGAAAATTCCACCGAGCCGGTCTATACGCTGGTGACGGCGGACGGCAAGCAGGCCGTGCTGCTGAATGTGCTGCGCCAGATCGGATCGAATGCTCTAGGCGTTTCCGATGAGGTCTCGGCGGAAGTCGCCAGCATTCGGAAGACGCTGCCAGCGGGCGTAAAGATCGAGCCGTTTTATCAACAGGCCGATCTGATTCAAAATTCCATTACCAGCGTGCGGGATGCGATTCTCATCGGACTGATTCTGGCCTCGATTATTCTTGTCCTTTTTCTTCGCGATTGGGGATCGTCTTTAGTTGCCGGACTGGTCATTCCCGCCACAATTTTAATCACGATTGCCTTCCTCAGCATTACCGGCGAAGGATTTAATTTAATGACGCTGGGCGGTCTTGCCGCCGCAGTCGGCCTGGTCATCGACGACGCCATTGTCGTAGTCGAAAACATCGTGATGCACATCGACGCCGGTCAGACCCGCGTGAATGCAGTGCGTAGCGCGCTTGGAGAAATCACCACGCCGCTGGTTTTTTCCACCATTACCCCCATCGTGGTTTTCCTGCCGCTGATTGGCGTCACCGGGCTGACCGGCGTCTTTTTTCGCGCACTGGCCATCACCATGTCAGTCGCCCTGGTCACATCGCTGGCGTTGGCACTGACGTGGACGCCGAGCCTCAGCCTGCTTTTCATCGGCAAACACCGCAAGCGCCTGTCCGGTGCAGCGGAGAGTGAGACCGTCGAAGCGGAAACAGCCGGAACTCAGGACACAGAAACGGACGACGCAGAACAAGCTGCCACTCTTCACATCCTGGAACACGAAGAGGAAGTACAGACTCCATGGATGCGCAAAATACTGGACCGCTATGCCAAAGTAATCACTACTACTCTGCATCATCCCGGCTGGCTGGCCCTGGCCTGTCTGGTAGTGGTGATCATCGGCGGTTTAGCGTACATGGGCCTGGGAACGAATCTGCTACCGGCGATGGATGAAGGTTCCTTCATTCTCGATTACCTGATGCCGCCTGGAACTTCTCTGAACGAAACCAACCGCGTACTTTTGCAAGTGGAAAAAGTTCTGCGAGAAAATCCCAACGTGGAAACGACCTCGCGCCGCACCGGCCTGCAACTGGGCGTGGCGGAAGTGACCGAGGCCAACACCGGAGACTTTACGGTCAAGCTTAAAAGCGACCATAAAGACAGCACGGAAGACGTGATGGCCGATGTCCGGGCCAAAGTGAATTCCATCGCGCCGCAGCTCGATATTGAAGTCGATCAGATATTGCAGGACAACATCAACGATCTTTCCAATGCACCGGAGCCGATCCAGATTCGCCTCTTCTCGCCAGACATCGATCAACTCCATGAACTGGCCCCGCAGATTGCGGACGCGATCAAGAAAGTTTCGGGTGTCGTCGATGTGCGCGATGGCGTGGAAGACAGCCTGAGCAGTGCTGCCACCAACTTTACCGTTCGACCGGCTGTGGCCGCCCAACTGGGCTTCACGCCCCAGGAGGTCGCGACGGATGCCCACGCCATCATCGAAGGCGTGCCGACCGACCAACCCCTGATCCGCAATGGGCGTCCTTACACCATCCGGGTGCGGATGGGCGAAGCCTACCGCGCGTCTCTGGAGGCAATCTCCAACACTCTTCTCATCAGTGCCACCGGCAATACCGCAACGCTCGGCTCGCTGGCTGAAATTACGGAACTGCCGCCGCAGAGCGAAATTTTCCGGGAAAACCTGCAGCGCGATATCACCGTGACCGGCGGCATCGAAGGAACCAACCTCGGCGGCACGATGACGAAGATTCAAAAGGCGGTTGGGGACCTTCATCTGCCTCCAAGCGTGCGCGTGGTCTACGGCGGAACGTATCAGCAACAACAGCAGTCCTTCCACGAACTCCTGCGGGTCCTACTGTTGGCCATGGCCCTGGTTTTCGGCGTACTTCTTACCGAGTTTCGCGGGTTCGCCGCGCCGGTTGCAATTCTTACTTCCTCGGTTCTCTCTGTGGCTGGCGTTGTCGTGGGTCTGCTGATCACGCAGATCACGTTCAACGTTGCCTCCTTCATGGGCTTGATTATGGTGATCGGCATCGTGGCCAAGAACGGCATCCTGCTGCTCGACGCGGACCAGAAATTCCGCCGCTTGGGCTATCCCGCAGAACGCGCGATTATCGAGTCGGGCCGTCGCCGTCTGCGGCCCATCCTGATGACCGCAATGGCCGCCGTGACCGGAATGCTGCCGCTGGCCTTTGGCATCGGCGCTGGCTCGCAGATGCTGCAACCGCTGGCAATTGCCGTCATCGGAGGAGTCGTCATCTCCATGGCGCTTTCGCTGGTTGTGACGCCTGCGATTTACTACTGGATGACGCGCAAGGAGAGCGCAGAGGATCTGGCGTAGAAAACAAGTTATCGACACAAAAACAAAAGGAGGGCCGCACTTTGCGGCCCTCTCTTTTCGTTACGATGCTTCCAATTAGAGCGGATTCAATATTGCCGTACCAACAAAAGATATCGTCATTTCGAGCGAGGTCGCCGCAGCGACCGAGTCGAGAAACCTGCGGTTTTCTGCCGATCAGAAAGGAACCGCAGGTCCCTCGACGGAGTTTACCCTGAGCGAAGCCGAAGAGCTCGGGATGACAACCCTTTGGTTATAACAATCTTGAATCTGCTATTAGTCGGTCTGTTCCTTGCGGGCCTTTTTGCGATTGCGTTTCCGCGCCAACGCCTGCTTCATGCGCATCTTCTCGCCTGGCTTCATGTAATACGAATGCCGCTTGACCTCTTTGATGATGTCTTCCTGCTGCACCTTGCGCTTGAAGCGGCGCAGTGCGTTCTCCAGCGGTTCGCCTTCCTGAATCTTGACTTCTGCCAAAAGAGATTACACCTCCCAACGCTCCGGTTGGACACCCTTTAGAATACCGGAAATCCGCCAGATTCGATACTCTACCCAAGTCTGGGTAGTGGGTCAATTTCGATCCACAGGTCTATCGCCTCTGCACGAGAGGGGCGTCAGGTTGGTTTATTTCGTGAATCCTAAACAAGCGCTTTCGTCTGTGTAGGGAACGATAGACGCCCGGATCGCTTTTCCGGAAGACCCGCAAGGGCACCATGTTTTCGCTTATGATGGCTGTCGCTCGTGACAGTACGTCGGAAAACGATTCGCCTCGTTCTCCGAAAGACGCTACCGATTGCGCCAGATCGTGAACCTCGTCATTAGAGAGGGTCATGTATTGGGCGTTTATGAGAAGAAATGTATCAAGGCAAATCGCCGCAGTTCGTTTGTTGCCATTGCTAAAAATATGACCTGATGCGATGTGGACGAAAAGATATGATGCTTTGGCCGCAAGAGAAGGATAGAGTTCACGGCCAAAGCATTCCTGGTAGGGTTGCTGCGCTGCTGAATGAAGTAGATTCAGGTCTAGACATGTGGTTTGCTGGACTGGCTCTAGGCCGGGCCATACAAATGCTATACCGAAGTCGTGAGCACTCTCTATGAGAGCAGCAGAGAGCCTCCAAACTGTCTCACTTTTCGGCAAGCTTCTTTAATGCTGGGTAGTATTTGGCTGCTGAAGTGGCAAATGGAGAACTGCCGTTTTCCTTGACGCGGGACATGTTTTCACGAGTAGTTCTGAGGAGAACTGCTACTTTTCTGGCGGTTTTCTGAGTCATAATCCCCTCGTAGATTACAGGAAATATCCCTGCTTCTCTATTCTACAGTTCTGTATGTCACAAAAGTGTACACACTCTTATATACGCATGGATAGCACGAAAGTTGTGGAAATATCGTAAAGGAACCTAAATAGGACTCCTCAAGCGCTGCGTTGTAATCCGTCGAGGATTGATCCAGGTTCAATCAATTGAACAATATCTTTGATGCTCCAAACGCGATTAGAGATTCCAGCCGGGTGCCGGGTGCCCCAGGTCTCGTATCTGAGACCTGGGATCGATGCACCGGTCACACTCAATACATCTGCCGGCCTGGCATTGAATTTCGGCCGAAAACGGTAGAATGTTTGTAGACGCCGTTATGCGTCCAGTTCCCTCATTGGCACAATACGCGCGGTTTTTTGCGAACAACCGGCAACTTTTCCTCGGCTTCGCGAATGAAAAGCCTACGGGGCCAATTAGAATCAGCAGTTTGGCGAACTTCCAGCCCTTGCACAATCCTTCAACTATCCTTCACAATCATTCACCTATTCTGCGCAATCCTTCAACAATTTTGGCTGCTACCGCCACCACAACCGCCCGTCTGCGCTCCAAAAAGCTCCCACTTTGGCTTTTCCTGACTCTCTCTCGGACAATACCGCCTTCCAGCCTCGTAAAATGAAGCAGGCGCCTCAGACCAAGCGCGAAGAAATGTGGGCCGCATGAAGGGAAAATTCCGCACCAGCTTATGATTCGTTCATATCAAGGCAAATCTCCCGTCATTCCGCAGTCCTGTTATGTCGATGTCTCCGCTCAGGTCATCGGCGACGTCACGCTCGGCGAGCATTCCAGCATCTGGATGAATGCAGTGGTCCGTGGCGATGTCCATCTCATTCGCATCGGGGCCAACTCCAACGTGCAGGACTGCGCCGTGCTGCACGGCATGCGCCACCGCTATCCGGTCATTGTCGGCGACTGGGTCACGATTGGACACAACGCCACCGTGCATGGCTGCATCGTCGAAGATGCCTGTCTGATCGGCATGGGCGTGACGATTCTAAACAATGCACGCATCGGCGAAGGCTCGATCATCGCGGCGGGCGCGGTCATCCCGGAAAATACCATTGTGCCGCCGAGGACGCTGTGGGCCGGAGTTCCCGGCAAGGAACGGCGCCAGCTCAGTGACGCTGACCGCGAGATGATCCTGCACTACGCGAAGAATTATCTCGACTACACGAAGATTTATCTCGAAGAGTCGCGCGCTGCGACCAAGGCGTGAGCCTAAATTGATAAGCTCACGCCGTACAATAAAGTTTGAGTACATTATTTGGGGTGAGCGAGCATGGCACACATGGTTTTCTGCGCCAAGTACAAGGCGCAAATGGAGGGGCTGGACGAGCCGCCCTTCGACAGCGATTTCGGCAACAAGATTTATCACAGTGTCTCAAAAAAAGCCTGGGGCGAATGGGTGGAGCGGCAGAAGATGCTGTTGAATGAATATCGCCTGCAACCCTGGACGCGCGAGGCGCAGGAGTTCCTGGTCGAGCAGATGGACCAGTTCTTTTTTGGCGAAGGCTCCGCCATGCCCAAGGAGTATGTGCCGCCGAGCCACTAGCGTTGACGGGATTTTGATGCGCTGGATGGAGTTGGCATCGAATGGCGGTGTAAACTGTGTCAGACCCCGCGTTTTTTACGCGACCGTCGGGACGTGGCTCAGCCTGGTAGAGCACTCGCTTGGGGTGCGAGGGGTCGGCAGTTCAAATCTGCCCGTCCCGACCAGTTTTATTCTCCTCATTCATTGCAAACTATAGGCAAAACGCCACTCAGGGCGCATCAGAAAAATGTTTTAGTATATCGGTGATGACGCACTATTTTTTAGTCAGCATCGAAAATAGTTCTCATTCATCTATACCTTAGAATAGCAGCACGCCGAGTGGAAGACGAGGTACACGCCATGGCCTGGGACGAATCGTTTACCTGCGACATTTGCGGAAAAATGAAGATGGCGTCCAACCACTGGTGGATGGTGACGCTGGGCGATGTGCTTTGTTTTGAGGAAGGCCAGCCCTCGCGCCACTTTACCCTGGTGCCATGGAATGCGGCGGAGTCGCGCAACCGGGAGATCCACCATATCTGCGGGGAAGGCTGTGCGACGAAAGCGCTGGAGCGGTTCATGTCCACCGGAACTTTAGTCCAGGAAGCGCATCGGGCCACGGCACGCGCGTAAATCTTCGCCCGCCTTTCAGCCTGGTCCGGTCCTACATCACCATGGCCAGCTTTTCCAGTTCAGCCTGCATGCAGTCCATGGAGCACCCAATCCCTTCCAGACGCGCCACCGCATCGCGTGCGCTTTGCCGCGACACGCCGTAGCCCCGCCCGGCGAGGAAGCTGCTGACCAACTCGGCCGCCTGCCAACTGTCCAAGCCATTCTGCAACAGACCCTCGCGCAGTTCTTGCAACTCCAAAGCAGGAAATTTCTCGATGTAATTTCGAGAATGCATGGGACCTCTTTCCCCGGCCTGACGAATGTGCCAACATTTCGTACTCTTACATTTATTGAGACTCATGTTCCCCTGAATTTGTCGCTATAAATTTTTGCGAGGTAATCGAAATCCTACCTGTCCTTTAGCACAACCATTTCCAACGATTCGTAACCGCTTAAGGTTGAAACGTGTGGAAGCGCAGCACTGGATTGCTTTTCGGCAAATTCTCCCGAAACCTGAGCACACTTTGGTCATTCCTTGTTATGGGTACTGTTGCGCGCGCCAGCGTGCATTTACGAAGGTCCCACGCGTGTAGCCTGCTCCACAATCAGGACCGGGATCCCTTCCACAACTGGATACTTGAGCTGGCAACGCTGGCAAACCAGCCATTCTGCTTCCTTTTGGGTGGGACATGCCGTCAGCGATTGCCAGCAGGCAGGGCAGGCGAGAAGCGCTTGCAGGGGTGGGTGGAACGTCATCGGCATATTGTTAAGTGTATGGAGAACAAAGAGGTTTGGAACCGGATTTTTTATCCGGGCCTGCGATTATACGTAATCGCCGCACAGGTCTGCGACATCCATTACCATTAAATTCTAGCTTCTATGGACACAACGACAGTTCCCCAAATCCTCGACGGCAATGCGATTGCGGCAGAGATCAAGACAGAAGTGGCCGCGGACATAGAACGTCTGCATGCGCAGGGCATTCGGTCCGGCCTCACCGTCGTAATGGTTGGCAATCATGCGGCTTCGGAAATCTACGTCCGCAATAAGGTGAAGACCAGCGCCGAACTTGGCATGAATAGTGAACTGGTTACTCCACCAGCCACCGTCACCACCGGCGAATTGCAAGCACTTGTTTCGCGATTGAACGTGCGCGACGACGTCGATGGAATTCTGATTCAAACGCCGCTGCCTGCACATGTGGATAAGAAATTGCTGGACCAGGCCGTCGCGCCGGAAAAAGATGTCGATGGTTTTCATCCAATCAATGTGGGACTGCTACAGAGCGGCCATCCAAGGCTGCTCCCTTGCACTCCGGCAGGCATTATCGAGATGCTGCGGCGCACCGGTATTTCCATTGCTGGGAAACATGCAGTCGTCGTCGGACGCAGCGACATTGTCGGCAAACCAATGGCCATGCTGCTGCTCCACGAAAATGCAACCGTCACCATCTGCCACAGCAAAACGAAGGACCTCGAAGGATTTTGCCGGACTGCGGACATTTTGGTGGCCGCCATTGGCAAAGCGGGAATCATCACTCCACAGATGGTACGTCCCGGCGCAGTCCTGATTGACGTCGGCATGAATCGCATCACCTCGCAGGAAGATTTTGCTAGGTTCTTTGCTGGCGATGCAAAACGCGAAGCGGCCTTTAAGAAAAATGGCTCGGTGCTGATGGGAGACTTCGACCCACACGCCTTTGCGCTCGCCAGTTATTACACGCCAGTTCCCGGCGGTGTTGGCCCACTGACCATTGCCATGCTGATGGCCAACACCGTACGCGCCGCGCGGCTTCGACGCGGACTGCCTGTTTCAAAATAGAGGACTGCATCATGCTGCGCGTCGGTCTTACCGGAGGATTGGGAAGCGGAAAGAGCACCGTCGCCGCCATGTTTGCACGCCACGGTGTACATGTGCTGGAGGCCGACCAGATTGGCCGTGAACTGATGCAGCCGGGGCGGCCAGTCTATCAGGCCATTCTCGATCACTTCCGCCACTATCCTGACGCGCCGCCGATGGCCCTCCCCAACGGCCAGTTGGATCGGCCCGCGCTGGCGCGGTATGTGTTTGCAACCAACCGGCTCGATGAATTGAATCGCATCGTGCATCCCGCCGTGATCGCAGAGCAGCAACGGCGCATGCAAACCATCTTTCGCCAGGAGCCAGCCGCCATCGTGATGGTGGAATCCGCGTTGATCTTCGAGGCAGATAGGGGTGGCACAGCTCCTGGACAGGGTCGCAGTTTTGACAAGCTGATTCTGGTGACAGCTCCCGAAGATGTCAGAATTGCGCGCTACGTCGCCCGTGTCGGCGGCGGACGGACGCTTTCGAGCGAGGAAAAACTGGCGTTCAAAGAGGATGCGCGCAGGCGAATCCGCATGCAGATTCCCGATGCGGAGAAGGCCCCGCTGTGCGATTTCGTCCTGGAGAATTCTCGGCAGCCGGAAGAAATGGAAGCTACGGTACTGCACATTTTGCTGGCGCTAAAAAAACTTTCTGCGGAACGGCTCGATCCAAACATCCCATAGATACACCGCATCGCGCATACCGCACCAGTCCGCCGGACTGACTAAAATATATGTAGCCGCCATTGCACCCTGTTCACCAGGGATTGCGATGGTGCAAAGTGAGAGGGTTGAGATCGATGAAAGCGCGCTTGCTGGTATTGACCGTTGCAATTCTTGGCGGATTTTATTTTGTTACCACGCACAATGTTTCCAGCGGCGGAGGCCATGATTGGTTCACGCATCCCGTCAGTGACGCTTCCGCGCAGCATGTTTTAGGAACGCTCTCCAGCGGCATGGAGATGACGGAGGCCGAAGCCGCACCTGGTTTGTCTGCCGAAGAGCAGAATAATATCGCGGTCTACAAAAAGACGCTGCCCTCGGTTGTCAATATCACCTCCACAATTGTCAAATTCGACTTTTTTTATGGAGCAGTGCCGGAAGAAGGGCAGGGGTCTGGTTTCATTCTGAATAAGCAAGGCGACATCCTCACCAACTTTCACGTTGTCTCCGATGCGCGCACGGTGGAAGTGACACTTTACAACAAGCACCAATATAAGGCGAAGGTTCTGCTGACGGACAAGGCGCACGACCTGGCACTCCTGCACATCGATGCGCCCGATCTGCAACCGGTAACGTTGGCGGATTCGCGCAGTCTACAGGTCGGCCAGATGGTCTATGCGATCGGCAATCCGTTTGGCCTGAGTGGAACCATGACGCGCGGCATGATTAGTTCCATCCGCTCTGTGCGCGGGCCGATGGGCAACTTGATTTCGGACGCGATCCAAACCGATGCGGCGATCAATCCTGGTAACTCCGGCGGACCGCTGTTGAATTCGCAGGGCAATGTGATTGGTGTCACTACCATGATCGCCACCGGCGGCGGCGCCGATCAAAATGCCGGGATCGGTTTTGCCATCCCCATCAACACGGCAAAAGCTGCGCTCAACGACTTTGCCCGTTACGGCAAAGTATTGCGTCCGACTCTTGGCATTCAAGGGCTGCCGATTGGACCGGACCTGGCGAGCCAGATGGGCCTGCCTGCAGACTATGGTGTGCTTGTAGAGCGCACCATTCCCGGCGGCCCTGCGGACCGCGCGGGCATTCATAGCGGCACACAGAAGGCCTACCTTGGGAATACGCCGATCTTTCTCGGCGGAGACATGATCGTTGCCATCAATGGCGATCAAGTGACCAACGAGCAGGACATTCAGGAAATTATGGATGGCCACCAGGCTGGCGAAACCGTTACGGTGACGATCTATCGCGGTCGAGAGCGCAAGGACATTAAAGTGGTCCTGGGCAATGCTAGCAACGCCGGGGATGTGCAGGTTTAAGGCGCTGGAGAAAGGACGCCCCCGCACCCGCTGCCTGTATGAAACATAATGTGCAATAAGTATTTCTAAATATCAAGCCCATCTATCGCTGCTCTACGATCATTTCTGTAGTGGCAGGATGAATTGAGTATGAGATGCAATCGCGCCCACCCACAATATCTGTCGATCCACAAGGAGAAAAATCGTGAAGCCTATAAGTCGTAGATCGTTTGTCGGTCAGGCAGGTTTCGGGCTGGCCGCGCTTACCGCACTCGGCACAACCGCCGATGCGCAACTGGTATATACACGTTCCGATTGGAACGTGTCGGAGTTTGACAAACTACTCAAGAACTCCGCGCGCGTGAAGCAGGCTTATGACGTAATTCCCATCGGCGACGGCAAGTTTCTGAACAACATCAAGAATTCACTGAATGGCTTGCATTTCGGATTTGGTATTCCAATGGAACAAATCAAGATCGTAGCTGCGTTGCATGGGCCAGCCAACATGCTGAATTATGACGACTATGTCTGGGGAAAGTATCGTATCGGTGAATGGTTGAAAATCGACGATACCAAGACTGGGAAGCCCGCGACGCGAAATCCGTTTTATTGGAGCAAGGCCGGCAACCCACCCAAATATGTGTCGCAAGACCCAGATAACGAAGCGTCTTCTTTCCAGGACATTAGTATGCAGGCGTTGCAAGCGCGCGGCGTTAAGTTTTTGAGTTGTCACACAGCAACAGAAGAGCAAGTAAAGGCTCTCATCGCAAAATATAACCTGCCGCAGCAGCGCGAAGAAATAGTGAAAGATATGTTGGCCCATACTGTACCGGGCGTGCTGGTCGTGGCGTCGATGGTTGCTGCAATCGCGCTTTTGCAAAGCGAAGGACGCTTCACGTATATCACTGTCTAAACTTTAGATCGAGAAATACTATGAACCTTATGATTGCCAACTTTAGAAAGCGGCTCCTCCTGCCCGCATTATCCATCTTCTCCGCTGCTCCTCTCCTCGCACAGGCAAATCCTCCCTGGAGTAACGGCGCAAACAATCCCGCTACAAATAAGGGTTATGTATTCCAGGTCGGTAGCGTGGATAATATCCCCGACTTGCACGGGGACCCTGCCAACGCCAAACTGGTGCTCTTCATTGGAGGCAATCAATTTTTTGTTCTGCCTCAACTTATCTCCGGATTTGTCAAACAGCATCCAGAGCTGCGTGGCCATGTATTTTACGAGACTTTGCCTCCTGGTATTTTGCGGAGACAAATCGCAAACAACGACACACTCACACTCGGCAACTTTACCTTGCAGGTGCAGCCGGATGTTTATGAAGCTGGCGCTCGTGTACTGAAACAGATGCAACAAGCTCAGCAGGTAGAGACGCCAGTCGAGTACGCAACGAACGATCTTGAGATTATGCTACACTCTGGAAATCCAAAAAGCATTCGTTCTCTCAACGATCTTGGCCGTCCTGATATCAAGCTATCCATGCCAAATCCTGCGTGGGAGGGAGTAGCGCGTCAGATAGAATCCTCCCTTCGCAGCGCCGGAGGAGAGACTTTATTGCACACTGTATATCAAACGAAGGTAAAGAACGGATCTACCTATTTAACCCATGTTCACCATCGCCAAACGCCTATGAACATCATGCAGGGAAAAGCAGACGCAGGCGTCACCTGGGCCTCTGAAGTCAAGTTTCAGCAGAAGATAGGAAATCCAATTGCTGGGGTCGCAATTCCTGCCAGTCAGAATTCAACAGCGATCTATGCTGCGGCCATCATGCGCAACGCACCCCACGCGGATGCAGCACGGGCGTGGCTCGCTTATCTGACTACGCCGGAAGCACAAGCGGTCTATCGCGAGTACGGCTTCGAGTCGTTCCCGCAGAACAAGAAATAGCGGCAGCCAATTTGATAAATCGATCAAGCCAAACTTACTGAATAGTAGCAAGCTTAAACCGAGAGGATTACACTAATTCTGGTTGTCTATTCCAGGTTCGGTGCATACGATAAAAAAATCATCGAAATCCAATATCACCATAAGGGACGTTGCCGAGCATGCAGACGTATCGATCGGCACAGTTTCCAATGTCTTGAATGACACCACTCCGGTTAAAGACGACCTCCGACGTCGAGTGCTGGAAGCAATTCGCGATCTCGGCTATCAGCCGAGCAAACTGGCACGCGGATTACGACGCAACCAGACAAATTTGCTGGGAATGGTGATACCCGATATAGTGAATCCATTTTTCCCGGCTGTAGTACGGGGAGCAGAAGATAGCGCCTACCAGGAATCGTTCAACCTAGTGCTATGCAACGCGGATAATGACCCGGACAAAGAAGCCCAGTATCTTCAGGAGCTGCGTGATCATCGAATGGCTGGCATTATCCTTATCCCTTCGGGAAATGCTGAAATCAATAAACTGGTAGATAGAACTCTAAATGGGACGCCGATTATTTGCTTAGACCGAAGACCTCCACATTGGAGTGGCGATAGTGTAACTGTAGATAATCTAAAAGGTGCTTCGGCTGCGACCCAGTACTTACTGAATCTGGGCCATCGGGCCATTGCGATGATCGGCGGGTCTCCACATCTCTCCAATGCGATAGAACGCAAAGAAGGCTTCCGCGCTGCCATGCGGGAACACCGAGCAGAGATCGGCCCCGGCTATATTCAGGAAGGTCAATATAACCGAGTAAGTGGCTATGAAAAAATGCGCATCTTACTTGGTTTGCGCCCCCGCCCCACAGCAATCGTGACTGGCAATGACCTGATTGCTTATGGTGCTTTAGCAGCCATACGCGAAGCTGGACTGAAATGTCCAAAAGATATTTCAATCATAGGGTTCGATGACTTGGAATTATCGGAATTTACAGATCCTCCGCTAACGACGGTTGTCCAGCCAGCCTATCAGATGGGCGCGAAGGGCGTTAATTTGTTATTAAAACGTATCGCAGGATCGAAAGATCCAGCCGTTCATTGGATGCTTGCAACAGAACTTAAGCTTCGCCAGTCTATCGAACCACCTTCAAGAAAAGATACAGGAAGAAAAAAGAAAACTTGATGGAAACCTTCTCGGAAACAGATGCATGTTGCTGATGTCCTGATAGGGTCAACATACACTGTTCTTATACCTTAGACATTAATTCATCGACCTCTGTTCGCATCGGCATTGAAGGAGCAGTTCCACGTCGGGTGACGGAGATGCCAGCGACCGCACATCCGAACCGAGTTGCTTCTACTATATTCATGCCTTCCGATAGCGCAACGGCCAGGCCGCCATTAAATGCGTCCCCTGCTCCGGTGGTTTCAACAACTGGACCAGCTTCAAATGCTGGTATGTGTTGCGCTATTTGAGCATTTTTGACAAAAGCCCCTCGAGATCCCAGCGTGAGCACGACATTGCCCACACCACGTTGCATTAAAGCATCGGCAGCACGTTCGGCCTGATCGAGAGAAGCAACCGAAAATCCTGTCAAAGCCTCTGCTTCAATCTCATTGGGTGTAATGAAATCGCAAAGCGATAGAAAGGCATCGGTGCATTCGCAGGCTGGCGCAGGGTTTAGAATTGTTGGTACATTGAGGCTCCTCGCAACCTGCAAGCCATACTGGACTAACCGCATCGACAATTCCAGTTGCGTCATAAAGCAGGCAGAAGAAGCAATCTGGTTTCTAGCTTGATCGATCTCTGCAAATGTAAGAGCATTGGCTGCGCCTGGTGTAACGATAATTGCGTTCTCCCCCGTTTTTTCATCCAGGATGATGGCTGCTGCACCAGTTGCATATTCTTTCGTTTCTGACATAAAACTAGTTCCGACGCCAGCTTCAATGTAGGTGCGACGCGCAATTTCTCCAAACATATCTGCGCCTACTTTTGTGAGGAAGTGCACCTCACCGCCCAGCCGCGCAGCCGCTACTGCCTGATTAGATCCCTTGCCTCCAGGCCCCAATGCAAAACCAGATCCAGGGACAGTTTCACCCCAGGTCGGCAAACGCTTAACAGGAAATGCAAGGTCGATTGCAAAAATACCCATAATTGTAATAGGTCTGCGTGACATGTAGTTTCTCCGGCTTCGCAGTTATACCCTTGTCGCCTGTCGGCACCCGGTCTTATTTCCTGGCGAACCGTGGCGGCTAATATGGGATTTTATTGGAGCTGCATATTTAGGGTAATGGCAAGCTACAAGCTTATCTGAACTTCTTGTAGATCGTTGACTTTATGCTTTTCTCTTGCTAGTAAAAATACACTGCTACTTCTGTCGCGTGATAGTCCGATGCAACATTTGGGGATTCTTGGCATTGGGTGTAGGAGCAGACATTAACTGTACAAACATTTCTTCAAATTTAGGCCAATCGACATCCATTTGTGCATGCACCTTTTGGATGTTGACTGCTGGCTTGTCTTTATCCGTCCAGACCAATGTATCCCCATAACTAATGCCTTTATCCAGACTTACATCCATATACACATAACGTTCTCTAGTAATCAAACTTGGATCCAGCCATGCAGCCGCAGCAAGCTCGTCCCAAAGATAGGATCCCGGCCTCCGCGTATAGCTCACAATATACTGCGCTGCTGCTGTTTGCGACTTGCTGATTTCAGCAAGCATCTCTTGTGTAAGGTGTGTTTCTATGGAAACATCCACAGTCGTAACAGTTATCTTTGGCCATGACGCATGAAGGGTGATGCTAGAAGCCTCGGGGTCGAACCATAAATTGAATTCATGCCGCGGACTATCGATATATTCTTCATCATTAGTATGTGGATTGATGCTTCCTCCCATAATTACCAATTCCTGAGCAAGTTCGGCGAAGTGCGGATCTAGGACAATGGCGGTAGCAATATTCGTCATTGGGCCAGCAGCATATATCGTAACCTGATGCGGATATTTATGCACCATTCGGATAAGAAAATGAGCAGCATCTTCCGCAGCTGGCTTAGCTGTCGGATTCCCCTCTGGTAGGCTTGGAACTACGTACGGACCGTGAGGTTTGCGCCAACTACTCCATGCCCCTTGATATAAAATTTTTCCATAGATTTGCTCCCAGGCATGTGTCCATTGTTCCGTACGAACCATAGGAAAAGCGGCCCCGGATACAACCGGGATATCCGTGCGCCCGACCAATTCAAGAAGTCTCAGCGTGTGTGCAACTTCTTCATCTCGCCAGCCATCTCCTGTTACTACGGTTATGCCAAGTACGTTTACTTCTGGGGACTGAAGGAATACGAGCATCGAATTCATATCTGTACCTGCAGGCCCAGCAGCATCCTGGTCAATCACTACGTAACGCTTTTGTTGTGCCAGAGCACCCAAAGCAACGAATACACAAGCCATGCATGCAATCCGAAGGCTTTGGGATATCTTTGGCAAATGGGAATACATTGTAGTTTTCTCCTCGTCATAATGTAGTCAAGAGTGAATAACAGTGTTTGCGGTTAGGCGGGATATCAGCAATTCAAAAAACTTTTGAGAGTTCACCCCGGTTGCGACCTTAGCATTTGAGCGAAATGATTGACTGCTTGCTTGTCCATCCACATTCGTCGCCTGTAGCGGAGCAGAATACCAAAGTGGACCATGCTTCCAACCGACGCTTTCTCCAGCAGTAATGTCTCCAGAGGTTTCAATTTCGATATGGTAGTTTTCAAAAGTAAGGATCTCCGGGTGAATTAGCGCGCTAACTGCGAGAGGGTCATGCATATTCGGCCCTCCACTGTTGCCTTGCTTTCTATAAAGCTCCATGATCTTCCGCGCAATCCTGGCCGCCGCCGCGCTCACTCTTCCACCTCCGGCCTCAAGCAGCCCGATATGTAGTTCGGTAAGCTCTACTTTCCGTGTGACATCGAGGCCGACCATCGTAATGGGAATTCCAGAATCGAAGACCATGCTGGCTGCCTCTGGGTCGACATAAAAGTTAAACTCAGCCGCTGGTGTCACATTACCGCTCGATAATGATCCTCCCATAAGAACTATTCCGCGAATCATTTTGGCTATATCTGGATCTTGTCTAAGAGCAAGGCCAAGATTGGTTAGTGGACCTATTCCTATCAGGTAAACTTCCCCAGGGTTTTCTCTAATAAGCCTACACATCAACTCAGCAGCATGCTCTTTGACTGGTCGGATTTTCGGAGCAGGAAAGTTTACTCCACCCAAACCATTTTCTCCGTGAGCGTACGCGGCGGTTACCAGTTTGCGGATTAGCGGCTCGGATGCGCCTCCAGCAACTGGAATATCAGTGCGCTCGGCTATCTCAACCATACGCAATGCGTTCGGCAACGTGCAGCTAAGCGGCACATTTCCGGCAACCGCCGTAATGGCAAGAATATTTAATTCGGGGGAACGCATTACCATCAATAATGCAAATGCATCATCCACGCCTGGGTCGGTATCAATAATTACTTTCTTAGGCGTTCTCCTTGATTCTCTATTTTTAGAGGGGTCATTTTCTCCAAGCATAAGCGTAGACCCTTCCAACATGCCGGCCAGCAATGTTCCGCCACAAAAACCAAGAAAGTCTCTACGATTGCGCTTTGGTATTTTAGACATATGCTTCCTTATCTATTTTGCCTACAACCATGCAACCGCTGATTCAGCAATTCGTAGAGTATATATCTTATAGTGTTACTTCCAAGCGAGCAGCCAGCACAGGAGGTCGGCTTGCAACCAACTGTGTCTCCAGTCTTTTTAGAAAAGCAATTTCAATGCCAGTTGGATCAAGCGCGGATTGTTAACGATCTGCGTTATCTGACCAAATCCAGGTGAATCCGTCGTCGTACCTGGAAACGCAAATTGCGGGTGATTGAAGACGTTAAACACTTCCGCTCTAAATACTAGTTGTGTACTTTTCGGAAGATCAAATGTTTTGAATAGTGAAGCATCGAAGTTGACGAAATCCGGGCCATAAAGTGGCGTGCGAGAGGCATCTCCGAGTACGCCTGGAGCTGGATCGACAAAGCAACTTGTGTCAAAAAACTCATTTACATTAGGATGGCTAAGTTTTCCGCTGCAAACTTGATTCGGACGGTTGCCGATTGCTGTTCCAGAGTTATTTATCCCCGTAGACAGACCAAGTGGAAATCCAGACGCAATGTGAGAAATCAGGTTAAGCTGCCAGTTTCCGATTACTTCTTGCACAGGCCGATTAGCAGTTGATCCAAATTGCGCACCTCTTCCAAAAGGAAGTTTATAAAGCTCGCTTGCTGAAAAATTGTGCGTTTGATCTGTAACATTCAGACCCTTGTCTGTGTATCCATTGGGGTTATTAGGATATGCATTTGGAGCTGGATTCAGCGGATAGTATGGAATGCCCACCAATGAACCTAAATCGTCATAAAGTCCATTATCAAATCCTTTGCTATATGTATAGGTAAGAAGGAAGTATAGTCCTTTTTTATACGATTTTTCGGCTTTTACCTGGAGAGAATCGTATCTGGACAGTCCTCTATCTAGGAATGCAAAGATGTAATAAAACTGCGGATAGGGTCGTAAATTAGATGGATCAATTTGTAAGTTGGGTGGCGCGGTATCCAGATTAAAGCCCGCTGTTTGAAGATGACTGCCGCGTGAGCCAGCATACCCTACAGTTAACACTATGCCAGTAGGCAATTCGCGTTGAACATTTAGGTTATATTGTTGAACCACGCCAGGACGAAAATTAGTATTCTGACTGTATATATTCCCACTTAAGTTATTTATATCTGGCGGTGTAGGGAATGGGAATCCTTGGGAAAGCGTAGTAACGGGTGTAATATCATCCGTCTGGAAGGCAAATGTACTATAAAATGGCGGGTTCAGGTCTAGCCCTTCCGCACCCAAGTTCCAACCGGCATCGTGAAGGACTGCATACCCAGCGCGTATTGCATTTTTTGTTGAAAATGGGCTGAAGCTGAGACCTATTCTAGGCTCGAAATCAAGGTAATATGGTCTAATTCCAGCAGCAGTACTGGAGTTTTTTCCTGCTATTAAAAGTTGCCCTGTGGAAAAATCGAAATTGGATTGCCGGTTTTGCGCTTCTACTGTTGGAGTTGTGTAGTTATACCCTAGACCAAGTTGGACTGTCATATTCGGTCTCACTTTCCAGTTATCCTGGAAGTATGGCCTGAATTCCTTCCATCTGCGGCCAGAAACAGATCCTGAAAATTCATCGTCATGTTCCCCGCCTGCTGGTATGCCGAGCAAAAAGCTAGCGATCGGATTACCTGAGGATGAGTTGAACGACCCACTTGCAAAGCCCGCTGTAAAAAGGTTATCGAATGACATTTCTCCCATCGGAAAAGCGTCACCCAGTTCATTTAATTGCATGAACCTTGTTCCAATACCGATCGAGAACGAATGTGGGCCGTGTACCCACTCATAGTCGTCAGAGTACTGGTATACATTTGTTCCGTCCTGAATCGGGGAAAATCCGCGATCACCCAGACCCCAATAACCTTCATTAAACTGCGTGTTCAGGAATCCACTACTGAAGTAGCTGCCAAGATTAGCATTCGGGATTCCCAATTGATCATTCCAATTTGTTCCATCTCCGAACGACTTAATATGATCGAATATTCGGTTATATCCCACAGTAATCTGGTTTACTTTATTGCTCGAGAAGATATGCGTTTCTGAAATTGCCAGATTGCGTCCGCGGTCCGCTAACGTTTGGTTGCTGGCATATCCTCCGGGCTGACTGCCGAAGTCAGGCAGCCCAGACGGCAAATAGACTGTCGCCTGGTCTCGGCTGAAGCGTGCAAAGGCCCTGTCCGTAGCTGAAAATATATTGTCGATGCGAATATCAAATTCGTTATCGGTATAGTTTTCCTTCGGAACATCAACATAGTTTGCCGACAAAACTCCCGCCACATTTGGAAGCGGAAAGTAGCTCAGCATCTTAGTAGCAATGGGATTGATTCTGCCCGATGGAATTGTGTTTCCTTGGAACTGATCTCGTACCGTAAAACCTGTCGTAGGATCTGTTCGCGTAGTATTTGGATCATAAATAGGCACCTCTGGGGCTCCTGGAAAAGATTCGGTAAAGATTCCGGCGCGCTCATCGGCAGTTGGAACTTGTGTAAGAGAAGGGATTCCCTGTATGTTTGTCGTTCCCTGATAGTCGAAGAAAAAGAATGTTTTGTCTTTTCTTATCGGGCCACCGATTGAACCGCCGAATTGGTTTCGAATATATTCCGGGTTGATGGGCGAGAAATAACTGGACGAATTTAGCACCGTATTGCGAAGAAAGTCGAACAAGGTGCCATGAAATCTATTGGTTCCCGACTTTGAGATCAAAAGCACCGTCGGACCCGCCCGTGTTCCGTATTCGACAGAGTAATTGGAAGTGAGAACATTAAATTCCTGTAAGGCGTCTATCGACGGCACGATTGCGATAGATCCGGCAGTCAGTTCATTATTGTCGACCCCATCGTACAGCCAATCCGTCCGGTTCTCTCGCGATCCACCCACGGACAAAGAAAAGGAGCCACGGATTGCCACTTCGCTACTGTTACTTGTACCTCCGACAAAAAATCTTGCGGTTGATCTCCCGCAGAAACACCCGGCGCTAGTGAGGCCAATTCCACAAAGTTTCGCCCATTCAAGGGAAGGTCGGCAACCTGCCGCGCGTGTATGACCTGGCTGAGCGTTGCATCGGTAGTTTGCACCTCTACTGGATTTGCCTGTACGGAAATTTTTGAGCTTACCGATGCTGGCACTAAGGTGAAATCAATCTCTGGACTGCCCTGCGCCTCAAGCAAGATGCCTTTCTTGATCGCTTCTTGAAAATTGGGGGCTGCGATCTGAATGGCATAATTTCCTAATGACAAAAGGTTGGCTACAAAGCGCCCTGCGGAGTCGGTCGCAAGTACGCGAGGCGTATTTGTGTCCGTGTCAGTGATAGTGACCTTCGCGCCAGGAATTGCCGCTCCAGAAGCATCCGTCATATTTCCGGATATCGATCCGGTCGCCTGGGCATGCGCCATGCAAGGAAATATTATGGAACACGCAAAAATCAAAGTGAGGGACAAATACTTGCTCTTCATAACTACCTCCGCAAAGGCGATTCGTTTTGAAACGATTCAAAACTGTCAGTGATTTGATACGTGAGAGTCGATATGTTTGTCAACAATTTATTTTTCCAGGAGTTTCCTCAGAATTTTGCGCCCTGCCAGCCGAGCAGGAGGTCCATCTGTGAACTTGGGGGAGTTTGTTGCGGCGGATCGAGGCTGGTTTGCGACAGAATTCGCTGGATTCCATCGGCCAGGGCATAGAAGCGGAAGGGCGGAATGCCGAAAAATCGCTGCGAGATGACCAGCAGTTTTTCGGTGAGGATGCG
>DAHUZH010000053.1 GCA_027306695.1 Acidobacteriaceae bacterium | reverse complement strand
CAATGCGCAGTGCTTTCATGTCCACCATGAAAGCACAATTCCCCACTATGCGCAATTACTTATGTCGTCGCGTATAGAATGTGACGTGGACAAGCTGATCCGCCCTTAAGTCAGTGAGTAGGTTCCAATAGGCCGCATCCTGCGAACGATGTTCTCGCAGCCATGTTCGTTCCGCATTCGTCATTGAATCATGGCACAACGTGTCTTCCCGCGCCAGCCGAGAACGATTCAGGGACTCCCTTATTTTAGTGAGCGGATTTGCACGACCCAGATCGTGTTTGTCCGCCAGTTCACCGGCAAGTGTCACGATGAAACCAAGTCGATTTTGACGATCATTTAGCTTGGCCCTGTCCGTGAGCCAACCCCAGTCCATGTCAGGATAAGCAAACGCTAGCCAAGGCAGTCCTTCTATTGTGCGCGCATCCAGATCGGACTGATCCAAAGCCGTAAAAAGAACCTGGGCTGGATTAAGTTTTCGCTTTTGTTTCAGATATGTGAAGCCTGGATAACCAAGTGTTCCGAGGTCCGCCTGTAATTGGTTCTTGTGCCCAGAAGCAGAACGCGCATTCAGATCGAACGGCACTAACGTTGGAGACAAATCAAAAACTCGCAGCGATTTCCGGCTCAGCTCATCGGAAACAGCACGGCTTCCACTTTCCACCATCGAGAGATATGCCTGCGTAACGCCGAGCTTGCGGGCGGCCGCCATCTGGGTCCAGCCAGCCTGGAGTCTCGCATTTTTGACATCCGTTCCTGTCATAAAGGCCCCTGGATTTCGTCAACTATCCAACAATATAACACAAAATGTTATATTGCTCCGTGTACGATACACGTACGATAGATGCGGCAGAATGGCACTTTTGTCACTTATTAGGATCAGCAACTTACACAAAACAAAGGGTGTGGAAAAGTTCGACTCCCGCCGCCTCCACCATATTTAAGCCGTTTAACATAAATGACTTACATCTTCGGACTGAAAATCGGCCCGATGCCTTCCGTATATACCCGCCACTCCGAAGACTGTAAGCACCACCCCGGCTAACCGCGAACCGATTGCAACATAAACCTGCCGAAGACCAACTTCAGGCTTGGTAAAAAAAGCTGGTTCGATCAGTGGAATCTGGCGTTCTCAAACTCCTCTCACTTTTTTCAGCGCCATGCTCAAGGCGAGGCAGACATGTTCGATTTCGTATTTCTCTAGCCGATTGAAGAATGGCAGAGCCACAGTACGTGCAGCATGAAGCTCGGTGATAGGCAAGCGGGCTGAATCGCGCCATGCAGCATAACTTGGTTGCAAATGGATCGGAGCGAAATACCTGCCACAGCCGATCCCCTGGGCCGTCAATTCCTGCAACACCGCGTCCCGTTGCGCTTGGGTAAAACGCTCGCACAAACGCACCACATAAACGAACCAGCTCATGCGTCTGTGAGGCACTTCCATTTGCGGCAGAATAAGTTCCGCGTTAGCGCTCAAAAGATTTGTGTAGGCACGGGCAACGGCCTCACGGCGATGCAGGATGGAATCGATCCGCTTGAGTTGTTCGATTCCCAGCGCGCAGTTGATCTCTGAAATGCGGTAGTTGTACCCCAGTTCCTCATGCTGAAACCAGTCATCCGATTCGTATCGACCCTGATTGCGAAGCGCCCGCATGCGCCTTGCCAGGTGCGGATCGCGGGTCACGATCATGCCGCCTTCTCCAGTGGTGATCTGCTTGTTCGGGTAAAAGGCGAAGCATGCGGCATCGCCAAATGAACCAACCTTTCTTCCACGATATTCTGCCCCAATCGCTTCACATGCATCTTCAATGACCATGAGATGATAGCGGCGCGCGATATCCAGAATGGCCGGCATTTCTGCGGGACAGCCAAAGGTGTGGACAACAAGAATGGCCTTGGTCCGCGGCGTGACTGCAGCCTCGATCTTTTCCGGGTCCATGTTGAGTGTGGCCGGATCGATGTCCACAAAGACAGGAATGGCCCGCTCATAGCGGACCACATTGGCGGCGGCGATAAAGGTGAAGGAAGGGACAATGACCTCCTCGCCTTCGCCAATGCCAAGTGCGCGTATGCACAGATGCAGCCCGCCGGTTCCAGAGCTGACCGCAATGGCATGGGCCACCCCCACGTAGGTTGCCAGGGCATGCTCAAACTCTTCCATCCTGGAACCGAGACTCAATCGCGTGCACCGAAGGACTTCCACAACGGCTTCGATCTCGGACTCAAGAATGTCAGGTGCGGAAAGAGGAATCATCGCAATGTAATGTACAGTTACTCCGGTTGGGGTCTGGGTATTTTCAAGTCGCGTGCATGTTTGATCAGCAGGTCTTCCGATAACGAAGTGGTCGTGAGCACTTCCACGATCCTCTCTGAAGCGTGTCCGTCGCCATACGGATTTGTCATCCCGTTCAGGGACTCGCGAAACACAGCGCTCCTTGCTATCTCCACTGTTTGTAGAATCGAGGACACTTGGGCGGACGCATTTAGCACATTTCTCGCGCTCTCACGCCCTTGCTGGCGAAGGCCGATATTGATTGTCGGCAGGGCAAATGACGCTGTCTCCATAATTCCGCTGCTGGAGTTACCCATCAGTAGGTCTACATTTCGAAGCAGGCTCCAATATATGATCGCATCCAGGTTGACGAACATGCGTCCGCTTCCGCGTTGGACAAGAAACGCCTCCGTGCGTTCGATCAAGATGCGACTGCCAGCATCCGCGTTGGGATAACAAAACAAAATCTGGCCGGGGATTTTTTCCAAGGCCGCAAAGAGCGCATCCGCCTCCCGGATCGTGTCCCGAAAGATAGTTACCGGATGATAGGCCACCAGCAGCGTCGGCTGAACCAGTTCAAGCTGGAGGTGTTTTTCCAGTTTCTCTCGATTCAGCAACTGGCTGCGGTGCAGGTGGTCCAGCGACGGTGCCCCCGCGCGATGGACCCTCCATTCCTCCTCGCCCATAGCGATCACCCGCATGCGCGCCTTGTATGTGGACGTGAAGTGAATATGGGCCATCATGGTGAGTGCGTTGCGCACTGCATTGTCGATGGCCCCTTCGCTGACCTCTCCGCCTTCAATATGAGCGACCGGTATCCGCAATGCCAACGCGACCGAGGCTGGGGCCAGCATCTCATAGCGGTCGGCAATCAACAGCAGCAGGTCAGGCCGCATCTGTCCCAGCAGGTCCGTCAGGCTCAAAGTAGCGACGCCGATAGTCTTCGCCATGCCCACATCTGTATCGGAACTGAGTAGACACTCCACCCGAGCTGCAATTGGTATTCCGTCCTTTTCGATTTCCCGAACCGCGGAGCCGAATTCGGGAGAGAGATGCGAGCCAAGGACAATCACTTTGAGGTCTACCTGCGGATGCTCCAAAAGGTCCTTGAGCGGCCAATACATGTGGCTGTAATCGGCGCGGGAGGTGGTGACGGCGGCAATCGTTCGCCTTCTCATCGGGTTATCACTGGATTCATCGCACAATTTCGCAGCAGAAGGCTTGGTTCATACTCCGGCACCACGCGCAGGAGCGTTTGCAACAAACGATCCGTGGCACGTTCGCGGATGCATTGCTGCATATCTTCCATTGCAGTCATCAGTTCCCCGCGCGAAAGGTGCGGGCCGCGTACCCTTCGCAGTCGTGGTGTTTCTTTGCCAGCCATCAATTCACCAAGAAATTCGCGGTCAGAAAGCAATGTCTCGTTCATTTTGTCGCCGAGACGCAGCCCTGTAAAAACGATAGCAATTTCGCGGCCTACGGGAGTGGCCTCGTTCTCTAACATGAACTTGGCCAGGTCCACGATGCGAATTGGTTTGCCGAGTTGAGGAACGAAAACTCCACTAGGATATTCTGGTTGTACGACCGATAAGAGC
Organism: Acidobacteriaceae bacterium; assembly: GCA_027306695.1. GTDB lineage: Bacteria > Acidobacteriota > Terriglobia > Terriglobales > Acidobacteriaceae > JAKAAZ01. The sequence goes on along the minus strand of DAHUZH010000053.1, from coordinate 20,894 downwards.
AGTTCCAGCGATTCCTGCAAGCGGAGGAAATACCGGCGCACTTCCGGGTCTGTTACCGTTATGGGGCCACCTTCCGCAATCTGTTTTCTAAAAAGCGGGACGACACTGCCACATGAACCGAGCACGTTTGCCAGCCGCACGGCTTGCATCCGCGTTGTTTCCGTAGTTAAGGCCAGCAGAGTCAACTCGGCGACCCTCTTTGAAGCGCCCATGACGCTCCATGGAACAACGGCCTTATCCGTCGAGAGCATTACCAACTGCTCCACTCCATACTGCAGTGCTGTTTGTACCAGCAGGTAAGTCCCAATGGCATTCGTATGTACGGCGGCAAGAGGATTTTTCTCCATGAGCGGAACATGCTTGCATGCCGCAGCATGATAGACAATCTCTGGCCGATGACGGGCAAAAACTTCCGACAATAGCGCAGCATCACATATATTGCCAAGTACCGCTGTATGTCGCGTCCCTCGCTGCAAGGTCGTCAAGTCTGCGTGGATTCTATGCAGGCCATGCTCCGCATAATCCAACACCACCATCCATTCTGGATGGAACCCCGCGAGCATTTTAGTCAACGCCGAACCAATCCAGCCGCCCGCGCCGGTTACTAAAATTCGTTTGCCGACAAAGGGTGCGGCCAGCGCAGCCGGATCGAACCGCACGACCGGACGCCCCAATAGATAGCTCCAGTTGTCTTCGGCATCCTCCATCTTCGAGTTGCGAACTATGTCCGATTTATCAAAGGCTTCTTGCATGGGTCCTACAGTTGCGCTCCGTTTCTCGGCTGGCTGCCCGGCAACTACAGATGTATAAACCAAACTCACTTAACTTTCGCGACCGCTCTGAGTGCTCTCGAATTGAAGCAGAACAGTAGGGTCTTATAGCCGATTTACGGATGCTGTAGTTGAAAATAAGATGAGTCATTCTGAGCCCTTCGGCTACGCTCAGGGTAAACTCCGCGAAAAATCCAGAGGGTGATGGCGGCAATGACCTGGCGTATATCGTCTGGATTCTTCACTCCGCTGCGCTCCGTTCGGAACGACTCCTATTCACAAATAACTACACCATCTGTCAATCCGCTTTAGTGCAAATTCTGTCATGCTGAATTTCATAGTTTCTGAGGGTTCACGGCTTGCACGGAGCACTGTTCTTACGCTGCGCTGGAAAGACCGCACGCAGACATCGCACCAGTTGATCAAAGCAGTTACGGTTCTGGCACGCCTTCCGAGCGACAAGCTAAGCCGTTCCGTCACAGGCGTTCCTTCATTGCCAACGGTGGAGGTTGATACCCAAACTCCTTCTCGATGGCTGCAGCAACACCGAGCACACATTCATCTGCAAAGGGAAGTCCAGCCACCTGCACACCGATTGGCAGGCCCTCCGGCGAACTGCCGACGGGAACCACTGCAGCGGGGGCAGCAAGCAGATTGAACCATTGCGTGTAGCGCATGGCGTCAAGGTAGCCAACAGTCTGTTCTTGTACCTTCCAGGTGCGTTCGCCGTGACGAAAGGCCGGCACAGAGCATACTGGGCAAAGAAGAAATGGAAACTCCTGCATTTCTGCCAATAGCTTGTTGCGGATGATATCGCACTCTGCCCATGCTTGGAGTAACTCATTGCCAGAAAGGGGTGGTTCGGAATGCGCGATTTTGAGGAAGTCCTGGAAGGTTGGACTCAGCAGTGTTTCCTTCCCGCGAACAATGGGTTCCAAAAACATGGCTCCGGCGCGAACGAAAAACTTCCACCACAACTGCCGGGCGGACTCCAATACTTTTGGCCTAAATGGTTTTACCTGAAAGCCTTGCTTGCGCAGCGCATGCACTGCGTCCCGGACGGCCTGCTGCGTCTCTTCGCTGACGGGCACAAGGCCGTCGTCTTCAAAAAATCCAATAGGCATCTGCTTTAGTTTCCTCGTGGAAGGGGTTCGCAGCGGCACGGGAACTGCCAATGGGTCCTGGGCATCTGCCCCTGATAGCGTCTGGAACAGTAATGCGACATCGGCAACAGTGCGGGCCATCGGTCCAATGGCCCCAAGGATCGAGAATGGCCCCACACAAGGGGGAAGATGGCCCCTGCCGGGAATGCGCCCGGGAGTGGGTTTTAGCGAGCATATTCCAGTAAAGTGTGCTGGTACTCGCACCGACCCGCCGCTATCACTGCCCAGACCACCTGCGGAAATTCCTGCGGCAATGGCGGCAGCCTCACCTCCGCTCGATCCACCAGCCGTGCGATCTAAGTCCCAAGGATTGAGTGTACGACCGTAGAGCCGGTTGTCTGTTTCGTAGGCCATAAGAAACTCTGGACAGTTCGTCGTGCCCAAAAGAATTGCGTTCGAGGCACGCAGACGGGCAACAACGGGCGCATCTTCCTCCGAGAGATTCCCTTGATGAAGCAGGCTGCCAATCTCGCATCTATGGCCAGATACCGATATGGACGCTTTCACCGTCATCGGCAAACCGAACAGGGACCCATGTGGTGCACCTGTAGTCGCGATTGCCTTCGCCTGAGCACGAACCTGTTCCGCATCGAAATCGACGATGGCGTTCAGTCGTGGGTTCAGCCGCTCAATCTGCCGAATAAACTCCTCGGCCAATTCCAAAGGGGAAATCTTCAAAGCTCGAAGCATGGCCAGCAGTTCCACAGCAGGCAGGAGGGTCAGGTCGCTCATTTGCTCGTCTTGTCTTCACTCGTGGTTACTGTGGAGGGCGTGGGAGATTTGCTGGAGGACGCCTGCGGCATCACAGGTGGTTTCATCTCACTAGAGACGTAGTGGAACCAAAAGTTCTGCGTGATTTTCCCAGACTCGAACCTGCTGTTCCAGTCGAGTTCATATCGCATCCGGGATGGATCGTCGGCATCATGCTCCCGGGTCTGCGATGGATAGGTGCTCATGCCGTGGAATGGCATGGTGGCGACAGTATATGGACTCGCCTCGTAGAAATCCATGTCCTTGACGAAGCCGTTTGCATAGAAAAAATAATCTCGCGTCCACCCTTTGGGAAGTGCAGGCATAGCAGCGACGGGAAATTCCAAATCGATGTCCTCCCCGGTGCCGAAAATCACAAAGCGATTGTCGACTTGCTGGAGCAGGCGCGTGACGTCGCCATATCGGGTATAGTTGCCGCGCGCGCATATAAATGGGCCGGTCTGACTGATGTGATTGTAGTTATAGGTCAGATCTCCGGGCGTCTTGCCATCGAGTTGTTGCGGATATCCGCGGAACGCGAGTTGAGCGGAAGCCAGTGGCAACTCCGTCTTACGGACGCGGTTTGGAAAATCCGGACCGTTGTCGATAAGCACCTGGTCCCAATAGATTTGCAGATTCGTTGTGATGCGGATGCGTCGCGTGCCTTCCGGCAGTTTGCCTGTCAGATCGACCACAATGGTCCTCGGCAAGCCTGCTGGAAATCCCATGTCGTCCAGCACGCGCTTCCATGTGCCGTCCGGCATCTGCGCCTCGACATAAGGAGGCACCGGTTTCAAACCCGACTGCCAGGCAGCGTACATGGAGCTGGCAGAAAAATATTCGATGAAGCCGTGAAGGAACAGGCGCAGCGGATTCTGCGGCGTCCATTCGCCAATATCGAGTGTGAGCGTGTGCCGGTTTGCAAAACCTGTGAATTGCAGATTGGTAAAGTCTTTTACATACTTGTGGTCCCGATAGCGCAGGAGTTCGCGCACATTGCGCCCCTTATCGTCCCACGCGCCGACGGGCGCATGGGCAGCCGAACTGAGGATTGTCTTCTGCTGCGCAAAAGGAGGCTCACTCAGGAATCGTTCATTCGGATACACCTCAGTCCCTGCCGGATGATCGACCGCAACCAGGCGCACCTGGTCCAGAAAATTGACCTCTTCCATCGGCTCACCGAAACGCAGGCTGAGGTATCCATTTCGCGCCCGTAGCTGCGTGCCTTCCACCTTGATCCATTCATCTGGATCGGGAGTATTTTCGCTGGTTGGTGAAACCCAGTGACCAATCACTCCGGCCCCGATAACATCGGAGATAAACTGGTACTTTCGTCCGTTCCAGGCAAACAGCGTGGGACAGGAACTGCCGCGGCGGTCGAGTTCCAGATAGGAGACAGACCTTCTGGTTCCGATGTCGATTTCATCCTGAGGCACGCCGGTGGGCCATAGCAGGCGGACGATGTCCGCGTGGGTGTTGTTTCCCAGACCGGCGAGTATCTCATCCGGCCCCTGGCTGAGAAATCCGGAAGCGCCTGTCACCTCCCACTTCTGCCAGTTGCCATTCGAGAAGACTTCCACCTTGGCGCCGATGGCCATCTTGTTATCAGCCAGACCGCTCAGGGCAATTCGCAGGGAGTGGTTGCGGTTGCCTCCTTCATTTCGCAACACAACAGGAGCGCGGCCCAATTGGGTGACGATCAGGTCTGCATCCCCGTCGCCGTCGAGATCGGCGGCAATCACTGAGCGCGGATTCTGCAGTTTGATTTTGTCCAGCTTCAGGCTTGCGGTCACATCCTGAAATCCCTTCGGTCCTAGGTTGCGCACTATGCGCAACTCGGGCCCATGCGCGGTCTCGATCAGTACGGCCAGGTCGATCCATCCATCATTGTCGATATCGACAGCGGTCAGACCCCAGCCTCGGGTCGCATCGTTGATCGGCAGCGGCACGCGCTTAAAATATTTTCCGTCCACATTGCGCCATAACGTCACTCCTGGAGCGCCCGCGTGGGTAACGGCGACATCCATCCACCCATCTTTGTTGAAGTCGAAAACGCTGACACCTTCAGTTGGCGGCAGATCCGTATTGGTAAAGAGCGGAGATACTTTGAAAGGTCCCTCCCGTTGGTTGGCAAAGAAGGCCGGAGCAGTGCCGTAGCCGGTCACGACCAGATCGACAGCGCGATCATTGTTCAGATCGGAAAGCGTTGCCGAAACCGACGTGCCTTCCCCTCCAAGTCCTGCCTGCGTGGTCCAGTTGGTAAAGGTCTGGTTCCCGTTGTTACGCCATAACACGTTAGGACTTGGTTCGGACTCTCCATTTTTCTTATGGGCTTGTCCTGTGACGAACAGATCGAGATCGCCATCATGGTCGTAATCGACAAATGTCAATCCTGCTGGATGGTTGAGGGATTGAATGCCAACTTTTTTGGTGACATCCGCAAATTTTCCATGCCCCAGGTTTTTGAACAAGACCACACGGTCCGTGAACGCCACGGCCAGATCGGGAAGACCGTCGTTGTCGTAGTCGCCGACGGCGCATGAAACACCGCTGCCGCTTGCCAGCAGCCCCATCCGCGGTGCGGAAACCTCTTTCAGTCGGTTCTTGCCGGGACCGTCGACTGTGTTGCGATAGACGCGAATCGCGTGGTCCCCTTCGCCGGGAACGATCAAATACAGCGGCCCGCCTGCTTCCAGACGAAGCATGCAGGCCCCGCCGCCTGGGTGCTTGTTCCCGGGGATCGCGGTTTGAACACCGGTGTTGCCGACGGGTTCCTTGATGAAGGTAATTGGGACCATGGATCCGACTTCGAGGCCCTTGGGCAGAATGTCCTGCGCTTTGGAGTATTTGCCTTCGTCCCCGTATGTATGCGCAAGAGGCGAGGATATCTTGTCGTTCATCAGGTGCTCGAAGCGTTCAAAGTGGACATGCGCTTCGCTAGTCTTGCCCGACTGCTGCAACGCCCTCGCCAATCCAAACTCCGCCGACGCATGCAGAGGATTCAGTTGCAGAGCCAACTTATATTGAACAATTGCCTGGTTCAGTTCATGCGATGCGTCATAAGACGAAGCAAGAAAATAATGCGCATCCGCATCGGTGGGATCGATGGAGAGTATCCGCTGGAAGGATGCAATCGACTCCTGGTTTTTTCCAGTGCTGCGATAGAGCAGCCCCAGCACATACCACGCATGCGCGTCGTCAGGGTCCTGCACGGTGGCGCGCATCAGGATTTGCTGCGCTTCGGAATCTTCCCCAAGATAGAACAGAACGATGCCCTGGTTAATTTCCGCAATCACCAGTTTAGGATCAAGGCGATAGGCGTCTGCAAATTTCTCCGCAGCCTTTTTTAACATTTGTTGGTTTGCCAGTGCCGTTCCGAGATTGTTTATCTCTATAGCTTCGCCATGCTGGCTAGATGTGGCATGTGCAACTCCGATCATCGCCACCCCAAAGAATGCGCACAGCATCAGCGACAGGGATGGCCAAGTAAATATCCCAGGGAACCTGCATCGCACATAGGGGGAAGAAATCAATCGTGTCCCAAGATAACTGCTCAGTAGCACGTAGCCACGCTACCATGGTCGGCACTACACAACCGTGACGAGCATCACTGCTCTCAGCATATTTCAAGTTGTGCAATGAACTTATTCAGGCTTTCGCAGACCGTGGATATTCAAACAGGAAAGACCTAAAGGCGAAACTGCTGGACGCAGTCGATTTGTATATTGAGGGCTACCCAGTCCAGTTCAAAAATTGGGCGGCCAAGAGTTGGAGCTTGAGCGATGCAGACGAACCATGAAACGCGCGGTATAGATCTCCGGGAATACGTCACGAAAGTATCGGAAGAGATTGCATTGCGGGTGGCCCATGAAAGAGATGTCGTCCTTGCGCTTCTTGACGGAGAAGAAGCGGAAGGAGGCCGCATCGCCTACTGTCCCCTGGTGGATTGCGCTCCGCGCAACAAATATCGCGTTGCCTTGCAAGAGGCCGTGAATGTTCTAGAGGAAACACGGCGGTCTTTCAAATCGCGCCAACTGGAAGAGCTACGCAAGAAGCTTCAAGCAGTATTGGCGGAAGATACAGCGCACAAATCACAGGAATAAGTTCCGAGTTTGGCCACCTCATACTTTCGGTTGATGCGGACTTTGTGGCCTCAAGAGTATAAGAAATAAAAATCTGGCATTACTGCACCAAATGCGCGGAGTAAATTTTATTTCCGGCTTCGCTTGAATTTCGATGAAGCTTTATTGCATTGGGGCGGAAAAGTAGTCTGGATTTTTTTGAGTTAGTTGGCAAGCAGGAAAACCGGGGAAACCTGGAAGATTAAGTTGAGACTGTCTGACGGCCCCAATGTATCCGGTGGGGAAGTGCGGGCGTAATCGGGATGATCTCTGCGGTCCAGGACCGTGAATGAGAGCCGGTTACGCCCTTTTTATTTTTGTGTTCTTAGCGAGCTTAAGGGCCTTCCAAAGGGTAGATCAGAATGAGTTACACGAATGGTACGACCTCACCGGTACGCCACGCCTTTCTCGAGGGAAAGGGAATTTTTAGTTTTGGAATCCTGGGCGGAACGCTGATTTTCCTGCTCCTTTCGGGCCTGGGGATTTGGTTGCTGCCCTTTGGCACGGCAGCGCAAATGTCCGTGCTGCTGCACACTGCGCTTGGCCTGTTGCTGGTGGTCCCTCTGGCGATCTGGCAGTTTAGCCACTGGTGGGCCACGCGGAAGACACGCTGGCGTCTGCGGAAGTTTTGCGCTTATGCAGGCTTCTGGACCCTGGCTGTTAACGCGCTCAGCGGCGTGCTGCTGAGCTGGGAGGCGTTTTTTTCGCTGAATATCAGCCATCTTTGGGACCGTATGCATCTTTGGAGCGGACTTGCAACAATTCCGTTTATCCTGATTCACGTCTGGCCCGGTGCAAAGAGCGTCGTGATTCACGGCATCGGCCAACCTCCAGAGGGTCTGACAGTCGATCTGTCGGCTGGGCGCCGCAGAATGTGGGGAGTGGCGGCTGGGACGACCGTAATGCTTGTACTCCTGGTTGCGGTGGCTTCCGCCGTTTACCGCGCTCCCGACTTCAGCCACACTAAGCTGCCGACGGGCTACCAATTACCTTACGGAAATAACCCATTCGCGCCGAGTCTGGCGACGACAGAAAGTGGGCAGCCTGTGGCGCCGCAAATTCTCGCCCAATCGAAATCCTGCGGAGCATCGGGCTGTCATAGCGCGATCTACAAAGAATCGCAGGCAAGCGCGCACACCTGGGCCTCCGAGGACAAGTTTTTCCAGGGCGTGCAGGGGGCGATGATTAAAGAGGAAGGAATACCCGCAGCCCGCTATTGCGCGGGTTGTCACGATCCCGTCTCGCTGCTTTCGGCTTACAAGGACGCCAGCACAGGGGTGGAAGCTCCCGGTTATAAAGAAGGCGACTCCTGTGTTGCCTGCCATTCCATGGTCCGTGTCGATGTGCAGGGCAATGGCAATTATGTTTTTGCGCCACCGACTCCCTACCTGTTTGAATACAGCAGCGGACGCTATAGCACAGCGCTGACCCATTTCCTGATCCGCGCTTATCCCTGGCACCACGATAGCGATTACAACCTTACTCTTGCCAAAAATCCCGTCTCCTGTGCTTCCTGTCATAAGCAGTTCATCAATAAGCAGATCAATCATGTGGGATGGGTGCAGCTCCAGAACCAATATGACGAATGGCGGACGGGCAAGTGGAACGCCAGTCCAAATCCTGCGGAGCGGTTGCGCTGCCAGGATTGCCACATGTATTACACAACCTCGTCTGACCCCAGCATGGCGGACCCTTACGACCATGCAGTGGGTCTCGGCGGCAAACATCGCAACCACTGGTTCGCCGCAGCCAACCAGATCATGCCCACCATGGTCAATTCTTACGATGCCGTTGGGCAGGTGCAGCGCGTGAATGCATGGCTGAAGGGCCAGGTTGTGGTTCCGGAAATTGCGAAGATATGGCCAAAGGGTCCGGTGATCCCGATTAAAATTCTCGGTCCGTCCTCGGTCCAGGCCGGTCAGAAAGTCCAGCTCCGCGCCGTCGTCACCAACAATAAGGCCGGACACGACTTTGCCACTGGACCGGCGGACCTGATTCGCGCCTGGGTGGAGATCGAGGTGCGCGACCCGGCGGGGCAGATGGTGTTCCATTCCGGAGAACTCACGGCGCAAAATCACATCGAGCAGGGGACAGTGGTGATCCGCTCCATCGGCGTCAATGCGGAAGGCAATCCGATTCTGCGGCACCGCCTGTGGCATTATGTGGGCACCATCTTCAAACGGTCGATTACCCCTGGTTATTCCGACATGTACGCCTACGACTTTACTGTCCCCAAACACATGCAGGGCCCATTGCAGGTCACAGCCCGGTTGCGCTATCGCAAGGCAAATCAGTACTTCATGGACTTCCTGTTTCCTGGGCAGTCGCGTGAAGCTCCCATCACCGACCTTTCGTCCAGCAGCACGCAGATTCCGTTAATCACGCAAAGTTCCGAAAAATCTGTTACCGTGGGCAACCTCCCCAGGCAGGCTCCGTCCTCCGTCGCCAAGGGGGGACAATGAATCGTCGGACCTTCTCGGTCCTCAGCGCTGGATTGCTCCTCGATGCGCTTGCCGGGTGTTCAACAAAGTCCTCCCGGCCCAGGCAGCAGGTCTTTAACAGCGCGGCCCGCGCCTTGCCGATCAACCATCCGAATGTCATCTTCACGGACGTCACGCGGCAGGCGGGAATCGACTTCGTCCACTCCGCTGGTGTCCGCACCCACCAACTGCCGGAAGACATGGGGTCTGGCGCGGCCTGGGGAGATTACGACAACGACGGCTATCCCGACCTTTATCTGGTGAATCAACCCGGCCCATGGGGACAACCGGCAGGCCCCAATTCGCCAACCAGCCGCCTCTACCATAACAACGGCGACGGTACATTTACCGATGTGACCGAACGCGCGGGCGTCGCCAATCGCGGCGGCTTCGGCATGGGCGCGGCCTGGGGCGATTACGATAACGATGGCCTACTCGATCTTTACGTCACCAACTATGGCCGTTCCGTTTTGTACCATAACAACGGCGACGGCACGTTTACCGACGTGACCGACCGCGCCGGTGTCGCCAATCATCGCTGGGGCATGACGCCTGTGTGGTTCGATTACGACAACGATGGCTATTTGGACCTCTACGTCCCCAATTACGTGGACTACAACCTGAAAGGAGTGCCCGCGGGCGCGACATCGCAGGAGTACGGAATCGATGTTCCCTTTACGCTCAATCCCGCTTCGTTTGCGCCAGTCCCCAACCGTCTCTATCGCAACAATCGCGATGGCACATTTACCGATGTTGCTTCGCACCTGCGCGTGGCCGATGCTTCAGGCCGCAGCCTTTCCGTTGCGTTTGCCGACTTCACGCTCAATGGCTGGCAGGACATTTACGTCGGAAACGATATTTCCAGCAACCGACTGTACCAGAATCTTGGCCACGGGCACTTTCAGGACGTAAGTGCTTCCTCGTGGGCGGAAGAATATCGCGGGACAATGGGGATTGCGATTGGAGACTTCGACCGAGATGGCGATTTAGATATGTTCCTCAGCCATTGGATCGGGCAGGGGGACGCGCTTTATCAGAACCTGTGGACCGAGCAGAAGCTTCCTGGAAAACTTCATTTTGAAAACGTGGCGGACATGTACGGTTGTGGCGCCATTTCCTATTCCACCGCTGGGTGGGGAACATTCTTCTTCGATTTCGACAATGACGGCTGGCTGGATCTGTTGGTTTTGAATGGCTCGACTTTTGAGGGCAAATCCGATCGCACGAAGCTCGTTCCGGAAAAACCATTCCTTCTGTGGTCGAAAGGCGAGGATGGCTTTTTCGATCTCGCCGCTTCGGGAGTGGCGGGCAGCGCCCTGCAAATTCCGAGGAACGCGCGTGGGGCCGCCTACGCGGATTACGACCGGGACGGCGACCTCGACATGATCGTCACCACCAACCATGGTCGGGCAGTGCTCTTGAGAAATGACGGGGGCAACCGCAACCACTGGCTATGCATTCACCTGATTGGGACGCACAGCAACCGGCAAGGCATCGGAGCACGGCTCATCCTGGAGGCGGACGGGAAGCGATATCTTCGCCAATATGGGGTGCAGGGTTCGTATCTTTCTTCCAGCGTTCCCGAGGCCTGGTTCGGCCTAGGGCAAGCCAGACAGATCGATTCTCTGACCATTGCGTGGCCCAGCGGCAGCAACCAGGTGTTCCGCAATCTTCCCATCGATCGGACTCTGGCGATCACCGAGGGCCGTTCGGCATGGGAAGAAAAAGCAGCTACTCGGTCGCGTGTGTAATTTTCGGACCCTGACGTCTCAACTTTTTCTCGTTCGTTGATCAAACACCGCGTTCAGTCTCGAACATGGCCATGGCTTCGATTTCGATCAGAAGGTCCGGTCGGCACAGGATTGCCTGGATCCCAGTGGATGCCGGGAGTGGGTCCAGCCGCTGTTCTTTGAAGAACTGTGTGCGTACCTCGTTGAACGCTTCGTAGTCGCGTTCGATGTCCCGGAGATAGCAACTGGTGCGCACCACGTCCTTCCAGGTCGCGCCTTCTGCGACAAGCAGGCCGGTGATGTTATGAAGCGTCCTCGCGGTCTGCGCGCGGAAATCCCCGACGTGGATCGTTTTGCCGTTTTCATCCAGGCTGGCGGTGCCGGAAATCAGCAGGATCGTGACACCTTTGATGTCCAGCCGCAGCCCACGCGAGAAAGACGAGGGCTTGGCATACTGATAGGCCTCGTTTAGCACCCGAGGTTCGCTGATGGCCTTCTTGGAGACTGGAGAATGCGTTTGCTCCGGCGCGACGATCATTTCTGGTAGAGGCATCGGTTATCACCTTTTCGATTGGGATTCAGGATTTTTTGTCCGACAATTACAGCGCCAACCTAGAGAATTCAGCTCGATGGCGTTGCAAGTTGATAGTTGCTGTGCTGTCTTCTAGTTTTCAATGTGCCGTCATGCGATAGCCGTCTGGATCTTTACCGCGCACACGTCGCCACCATACCTGGAATGTAGGCACGTTGACGGTGACGATGAACAGTTTCCGCAAGCTGGTGGCAGGGCATTGCAGAGGACGAACGCCGTGCCAGGAGTGTTCCGTGCGCTGAAAGAACAGACTCTCATTGCCCCGCGGGACCAGCGCGGCTGCCACGTCCAGATCATAGAAGGCCGGGGCGGAATGGGGTTTGAAACGTTTCTTGTCGTCCAGAATCAGGATTTGGCCTCCCCAATCCATGTCCCAATCCGTTTCGGTGTTGAAGTAAAAAATGTGTGTGGCCAACTTGCGTCGCGCATCGCAGTGGGGCGAGACGGAACAGCCCTGCCAGGCGTAGTACCACTCCAAAGTCATGATGAATTTTTGAGGGCCAAGCATCCGGCGAAGGAAGGACTGATATGTCTTTCCATGTAGCTCTGCGACGAATTCTTTCCATGCTTCCGGCAATTCCATGTCCGGTCTGTAGTGCAGGATGTAGCGGTCATGAGGGGCCTGCCCATGGCCTCTTTTGACCCCTACTTTGCGGTCGAACAACTCAACTTCAGGAAGTGTAGTTCGAAGACGTTCAAAACCTTCTTGAGTCAGCGCCATTGGAATACTCATCCATGGATATGGCCGCTGCTTGCGAAATGTTTCATCGGAGAGTGTCTCGATGCGTTCCCGGTTGAGGTATTGCATGCCAAACCTTCCAAAATAGGGCCAAGAAATAAGGTCTCATTGCTCCACGCATTCCTCCGTGACGCGCATCACGATATAGCGTGATATCTGTCATGTCACGCGATGAGGTGTCTCGGCAATAGACAACATCTACAAGTTCGCAGTTTCAGATTGGGACTACTGCCGGTCGGTGCTAGTTGGTGAAGGTTTGGGATGAGTGTCTGTCTGTTCGCTCAGTGCTTTCGCGCTGAGCACGACCATGCAGTGACTGCGGATTTCATTCAATGGTGCATTGCAGCGTAAGTTTTTGTAAGCCACTCGCGAGTTCGATGATCCCAGCGGAAAATTTCCATCGGTGGCAAGAATCAGAGCCCCGAGGCGCGAATTGCTTCCAGAATCCAGCGCAGCAGCAGATGCGGAGCGCAACCGAGCAGCACGACGGCCCCGGCAAGCACGACGACCACGGCCTGACCAATGATGGGTACTTGTATTCCGGCTGCCTCTGGTGACGGACTTGCAACGTAAATTCTCTTGAGCACTTGCAGGTAATAGTAGAGCGACACAGCACTCAGAGCGATGGCGAGCGCCAGGAGCCAGAGCAAGCCAAGCGATCCTGGCGTGCTGGTCAGCACAGAGGCAAAGAGAAAGAACTTGCCGAAAAATCCAGCCAGTGGTGGAATCCCCGCCAGGGAGAGAAGAAAAATAAACATGCAGGCGGAGAGCACCGGCGCGCGACTGCTCAGTCCGTCAAAATTGGAGAGCCACTCCCCGCCAGTTTGCGTTTCTACAACTGCGATGACGCCAAATGCCCCAAGCGTTGCGAGCGCATACGTCACAACGTAATACAGGAGTGCGGCAAGACTTTGCTGCGTATGCGCGACAATGGCAAGCAGCATGTAACCTGCGTGTGCAATTGCTGAGTATGCCAGCAGTCGCCGCACACTGCTCTGCACAATGGCGACAAAATTTCCCAGCAACATCGAGAAAGCGGCAACAATAGCAAGGACCGGAACCCAGCCGGAGACAACATGCGACCAGGCAGCGTTGCCTTCCGCGCCCGCAAAACCCACCACCATCACTTGATAGAAAATGAAAAAGCTGGCGACTTTGGAGGCGGATGCGATGAATGCAGCACTGGGCGCGGGCGCGCCTTCGTAAACATCCGGCGCCCAGAAGTGGAACGGGGCGGCGGCGACCTTAAAGCCGAAGCCAATCACCGTGGTCACGATGGCGATGACCAGCAACGGATTGAGCGCAGGGTCGTTGATGTGCTGATTGCCGATGGCGCTGGCGATGCGCGCGAGGCTGGTCGAGTTGGACAAGCCATACAGCAGACTGAAGCCAAACAGCAGGAATGCAGCGGACATGCCGCCAAACAGAAAATACTTCAGCGCAGCCTCCGAAGACCGCGCGCTGCGCTTGTCGAAGGCCGTCAGGATATAAAGCGACAAGCTCAACAGTTCCAGGGAAATAAAAATTACCAGCAGGTCCTGCGATCCCACCAGGAACATCATGCCGACTGTTGCCAGCAGGATGAGCAGGACATACTCGCCAACATGTTCCGTAAAGGCGGAATCCACGGAAATCAACACGGCAACAATGGCCATCCCCAGCAGGGCAATTTGCACCAGATGCGTGAGCGGATTCGCCACCAGCATTCCATCGAGAACATTGGCCTGTCGCGACGCCAGCAGCAGATCGAGAATTGCGCCCGCGCAGCCGAGCGACGCAATCGCGCTAGCGATCGTGAAACGGACTCTCGTAGAACGTTCACGCAGAAACAAAAGGTCCATCGCCAACACGGCCAGGGCCGCGAGGACAACGATGACTTCCGGCAGCGCGAGTCGCAGCAATTGCGCATTGTGGATCGCGATCATTGCCAGCTCCCCTTGCGTAGACCATCAAACAGCGGGGAATTCAAAGCTGGGACAATCACATTCAGAAGTAGCTGTGGATAGAGTCCAATAAGTACACTCGTGCCGATCAAAAGGACGGCCCCAAGTCGTTCTGGAAACGTAATCGGAGGAAGCGGCGGTTTGGGCGTGACGGATTCGACTCCCGCTTCCGCAAAGAACGCCTTTTGCATTGCGCGCCAAATATACGCGACGCCAACTACGATTCCGATTCCCACACAAACTGTCAGGACAGGAAACGCGCGCCATACGCCAATCGTGACCATCAATTCCGCCACAAATCCACTGAACCCCGGCAGCCCCATGCTGGCCATGCCAGCCACGACAAAGGTGACTGCGGCAAACGGGATCGCTTTGTTGAGGTTCATTGGGCCGAGCGTTGCTAGGTCGCGGGTGTGGGTGCGGTCATATACCATTCGTCCGACAACGGCGAATAGGAGTCCCGCCAGAATTCCATGCGAAAACATCTGGAGCACTGCGCCGGAAAGTCCGATTTGATTCAGCGTCATCAAGCCCAGCAGGACGAAGCCCATGTGGCTCACGCTGGAATAGCCGATGACAAATTTGAAGTCTTTTTGCACCAGCGCTACCATCGCGCCATACACAATGCCGATGACAGCCAGTAGAGCAAAAACATCGCGCCAGGAACCAAGGCCGAGCACATGAAGGCCCCACGGAGTTAGCAGGCCCAGAGGAAACAACGTCATGGCCACGCGCAGACAACCATAAGCACCCAGTTTCATCACAACGCCTGCGAGCAACATTGAGGCTGCTGTTGGCGCGGCAACGTGACCGGTCGGTGCCCAGGTGTGAAAAGGCCACAGTCCGGCAAGAATCGCGAAGCCAACGAAGACCAGCGGAAATGCCCACATCTGGAAATGGAGTGGAAACGGGTACTGGGCCAGATCGCCCAGCGCCATGCTTTTCGCCCCCGCCCTAACATAGGCCGCGATCAGGCCGATCAGCACCATTGCGCTGCCGATGAAGGAGTAGAGCGCAAGTTTCATTGCGCCATATTCGCGCCGTGTCGAGCCCCAGATTGCGATCAAAAAATACTTTGGAATGATGACGATTTCGTAGAAAACAAACAAAAGAAACAGATCGTAGCTGAGGAACACGCCATACACAGCGCCGATGAGCAACAAATAAAACGAAAAGAATTCCTGTGCGCGATGCTCAATGTTCCAGGAAAAAAGAATGCCGGAGATTGCGATAATTCCCGTCAGCAGAAGCAGTGTCAGGCTGATTCCGTCCGCGGCAAGATGATATTCGATGCCGAGAGATGGAATCCATGGCGCACGAACAACCGTGAGCATTTCTCCCGTCCTGTGCTGCGCGAATGCCGTCAGCGCAATCGCAAATCCAGCGACCGCTGTCAGCAGCGCGAGAATGCGTGCCGAGGCAACACTTGCCTTCGGCAGCAGGAGCAGCACCAGCGCCCCAAGAAATGAAATGTAGATCGTCCAAGCTAGCATAGTCGGAATGCCAAGTCCATCTTGTAGATCAAAACCTTAATTGTTGCACCATCTGAATCACCGTATTGTTGACGACACCAAGCACCAGTTGCGGCCACAGGCCCAGCGCGAACATCAGCGCAATTGCAGGGGCCAACGCCAGCCGCTCGCCGGTTGACAGATCGGGTAGCGCTGTCCACGTTTCGTTGAGCGGCCCGGAGAAAACACGTTGGAGAATTCCAAGAATAAAAATTGCCGTCGCCAGCAGGCCGATCACGGAGAGTGCCGTGGCCCATGTCACCAGAGGGAACGATCCCTTGAAGATCAAAAACTCTCCGACAAACCCGTTCAGTCCCGGCAGACCCAGCGACGAGAACAATGAGATACCCATCAGTCCGGTGAAAACCGGGGCGACCTTTCGCAGGCCGCCAAAGTCGTCCAGGCCGCGCAAACCCCCACTGCGTTTTTCCAGCATGGCGACAAACCAGAACAGCGTAGCCGCGGTCAGTCCATGATTGAACATTTGCAAAAGGACCCCATTCATTGCCGCAAATTTCTCGGCGGTTAGCGCCACGTCTCCACCGGTAAATTTCACCACCGCAAAAATCCCCAGCAGACAATAGCCGAGATGATTGATGGAGGAATAGGCAAAGATGCGCTTTAAATCCTTCTGCGCCAGCGCGGCATAGGCGGAAAGGACAATCGTCACCACGGCGAGCCATAACAGCGGCGTCAGCACCGTTTGCATTTCCGCGCCGAAGATGGGAACAAGAATGCGAAGGAACCCGTAGATCCCCATCTTCGACATCGCGCCAGTCAGCAGGATGGTCGTGCCTGTCGGCGCTTCCGCGTAGGCGGCAGGCAGCCAGGTGTGAAATGGCGCCAGCGGAACTTTCACGGCGAAGCCAAGGAACGCTCCGGCAAAGACTATCAGCGTTAAATGTTCCGGTGTGAACCGGTGCCAGTTCAATTTGGCGATCACATCTGGCATCAAATGTCCGTTCCGCGCCAGGGCCGCAAGATCGATGAAGTCGAAATTTCCGGTCGCTAGAAATATGGCGAGAAACGCGAGCAGCAATGCAATGCTGCCGACCATCGTATAGACCAGGAACTGCGTAGCTGCTGGGGTGCGTCGCGGGCCGCCCCACAGCTTAATCAGGAAGAATGCGGGGACCAGGCTGAGTTCCCAAAAAATGAACCAATGGAAGAAATTCAAGGCCGTGAACGTACCGAACAAACATGCTTGCAAAAATAGCACGAGAGAGAAATAGAGCGGCACACGCTCTTGAATCTGCCAGGACGCAATCATCCCGATTGGGACCACGATGGAAGAGAGCAACAACATCAATAGCCCAAGCCCGTCGATGCCGATGTGATACTCCACGCCCAGTGTAGGAATCCAGGCGTGCCGTTCCTGAAATTGCATTCCGCCAGTAGCGGCGTTGAAGGAATGCCACAGAAACAGCGTCAGCACGAGCGCGAGGAAACTGAAGGCCAGAGCCAGCACACGCGCAAGATTTTTGTTTCGCTCTGTAACTCCAAGCAGAACAATTGCTCCTGCGACGGGCACAGTGGTCAAGACGGTGAGCCACGGGAAAGCGGTCATCCCCGGGCACCCCAAAGCAGGAACACGACAAGCGCGATGAGAGCCAGGCCGATCATTCGCAGATAACTTTGCGTTCGGCCGCCTTGAAGAAGCGCCAAGATCTGACCGCCGCGCGAGACGCCTTGGCAACCCTCGTCGAAGCCGGCATTCAAGACTTGTGTGTCCAGGAAGTAGTCCAGCCAGGCAAATCCGAGCACGAGATAAGACACCGTTTGCACGGCGCCATTCCAGACCCATCTGTCGATCCAGTCGCAGGCACGAGACCACCAGGCGTTCAGGCGAAGAATGGTCGCGCCATACATCTCATCCACGTAAAAACTGTGGCCAAGAACAGCGAAGATACGCGGCTGGAGCTGCCCCAGCGCGTCAGGGGCATCGGCGTCCACAATCGGCGTGCGTCCGTAGAACCACCAGCCCAGGCCGAGGCCAAGAAAGACCAGCAAGGAAGCGGACACCATGACAGAAAGCAGGGCTGCATTGGAGAAAGCCGCAAAATTCACTACCGTTCGCTGGCTGTCGAGGAACGATTGCAACCATGGCCACGCAGGTGTGCCAACCAGACCCAGCAGCATGGCAAACGCAGCAAGAATGACCAGCGGTATGGTCATGACTGCGGCACTCTCGTGCGGAGGGGTTGAGGCATGGTGCAGGCCGGGGCTTGTTGCTGCCAGACGCGACTTGCCACCGAAGACATAGTAGACCTGTCGCGTCATATAAAAGGCGGTCAGCAACGCGCCGAAAGCGCCCATATAAAACGGCGACTGGGACACACTCCATGAATGCGCTGCGTGCAGGATTGCGTCCTTGCTCCAGAAGCCGGAGAAGAACAGCGGGAAACCGCATAGCGCGAGCATCCCGACCGCATACGTCGCGAAGGTAATTGGCATGAGTTTCCCCAGTCCCCCCATGCGGCGAATGTCCTGCTCGCCAGAGCAGCCATGGATTACCGATCCCGCGCCAAGGAACAACAGCGACTTGAAAAATGCGTGCGTGATGAGATGGAACATTCCCACAGCGACGCCGCCGACCCCCAGGCCCATCATCATGTAGCCAAGCTGCGAGATAGTGGAGTAAGCGAGAATGCGCTTGATGTCGTAGTGGGCGACTGCAATCATCGCGCCGAAAACAGCGGTAATCGCGCCGACCCAGGTGACAACCTGCAACGCCGTGGTCGTGGTAAACGGGATGGCCATTTCAACGTGCGCACTCATGAGGGGATAGATACGCGCAATGAGAAATACTCCCGCAGCAACCATGGTCGCCGCGTGGATCAACGCACTCACCGGCGTGGGGCCCTCCATCGCGTCGGGCAGCCAGACGTGTAAGGGGACCTGGCCGGACTTGCCGGCGGCGCCGCAGAAGATCAGTAGCGCAATACCGGTGGAAGCCACCATCCCTATGACCGTCGTTTGCGCGACGAGGCGAGTGAGCGCCGAGTGTTCGAGGCATCCCGTGCCGCCATCGTAAAACAGCAGCGTGCCCGCCTGCGCATACAGCCAGACCATGCCCAGAAAAAATGCGAGGTCGCCAATACGCGTAACGATAAATGCCTTCTTCGCCGCCGCTGCCGCTCGTGGATTTGCATACCAGAAGCCAATGAGCAGATACGATGTGAGGCCCACAATCTCCCAGCACATGAACAGCAGCAATAAGCTGTTTGCGATGACGACGCCCAGCATGGCCCCGGCAAAGAGCGCAAGGAAACAGAAGAAGCGCGTAAAATTTTCGTCGTGCGCCATGTAGCCGATGCTGTAGATGAAGATCAGCAGGCCAACGAAAGCTACCATCAGCAGCATCAAAGCTGCCAGCGGATCGAGCACCCAGCCGAGCTTCAACCATTCACTGCCAAATTGGAACCACCCGAAATTGACTGCCTGTCTTGTGATTGCTCCATAACTGCCAAGCCGGAGCACATGTGCAAACGCCCACACTGAAAGCAGAAATGAGATGGCCATCGAGCCAATGGCAAGCGAAGCCGCAAACACGCGATTGCGCTGTTTCACGAGTGCGCTGACTCCCGCCGCCAGGATCGGCAGCGCAGGAACCAGCCAGAGGTTTTGGACAATCCAGGGCATCAAGTCTCAATGAGTAGTTGGTCGTTCAAAAACTATAAGGGTTTGCCGCAGCATCGGAGCGTCTGGCGATTTGCACTCTCTATCGAAAAAAATGTTTTCCCATCGAAATATTCAGCCTTTCATAGAATTCAACTGATCCAAATCCGTTGTTCTGGAGTGCCGGTAAACTGCGAGGATAATGCCCAGGCCAACTGCCGCTTCCGCTGCGGCGACGCTGATGGAAAAAATCGCGAACATCATCCCGGTCAACGCCGCAGGGTCCGGCCCATAGCGCCAGAATGCAATAAAGTTCAAGTTCGCCGCGTTCAGCATCAGTTCAATTCCAATCAGAACGAGAATTGCATTGCGTCGCGTCAACGCACCGGCCAGGCCGATGGAAAACAGCAGCGCCGATACGAGCAGGTAGCAAGACAGCGGACTCATGGCGTCTCCCCTTTTTCCTGCATGGCGACAAGCACTGCACCGATCAACGCGGCGGTCAACAGAAGCCCGATGATCTCCAACGGCAAAACGAATCGGTGCATCAGCGCATCGCCGATTTGACGCACCGTGGCCTCCGGTTGTGGCGGTGGAGATTTCCGCGATGCCGTACCAAAATGAATGGTCCAGGCCAGCACCGCGAACACCGCGCCTGCAACCACGCCGCCCATCGTCCAGGTGGAAGAGAAGACCGGCAGAGCGATCGGCCCCGCGCTGCCGGTCATCATGATGGCGAACACGGTCAGGATCGCCACCGCGCCGACATATACCAGGATTTGCGTCAGTCCTACAAATTGAGCCCCCAGTTGCAAATACAGCGCGGCCAGGCCGGCAAAGCCCAGCGTCAGGGCCAGGATGCAATGCACGAGATTGCGCATGCCCATGGCTGCCACCATTCCGGCGATCATCAACGTGGCGAGGATGAGGAAAGATATCGTCATTTCAAATTATGGCCTGCTGAATTCTTGCCAACTCACTGCGATGCTGCTTCTTTCGGCTGTCCCTTTGTTTGACCAGCTTGGTTTGCTGGCAAACTGTGGGGGTGCTCCAATTCAAGTGTTCGCGATATGACCGCGAAGCGATGTGACCCTCATCACGGATTCACTCGGCAAAACGATAGCGTCGCACTGCGATCTTCTTTTTCCCTTTCTCCAACCCAAGCGCCAGCAGAACGAATGGCGTAAAAATCAGGGCGGCGCATACCAGCCACCGGACGAGACCGCCGGGCAAAAAGCGCCATACTCCCGCGGCGAAAATATTCAGCAGCGTCATCGGCAGCATGAATTTCCAGGCAAAGTTCATCAACTGGTCCATGCGCAAACGCGGAAGCGTTCCACGCACCCAGATGAATCCGGCAATCAGTATCAGCAGCTTTGCAAAAAACCAGAAGTACGACGGCAGCCACGTCAGGAAAGAAAATGGCGCGGACCATCCCCCTAAAAACAGCGTAATCGCCATTCCACTGGTGGCGAAC
>DAHUZH010000052.1 GCA_027306695.1 Acidobacteriaceae bacterium | reverse complement strand
CTGGATGTGGTCTTCCTCGGCTTCCTGTCCTTTGCCTTCATCGTCGAGGCACTTCGCTAAGTGTTAACACCCCCTAGTTAAAAGAAAGGTGCGAAATTGCCGGCGATGGTGGAGCGGGCGTTGTTGGTCAACAGGTCTGAACCATAGTCCGCTTCAGCTAAAACCTGTGGAAGCGCCTTCAGATTCACACCGGATTTTCTGGCCAGAGCGAGACCTTCCGCCAACGCGAGAAATTCCAGCGCGACCATGTTGTTGCCAATCAACTTCATCGCCGCGCCGGTTCCGTTTTCTCCTATGTGGTGCACACTTTTTAAATTGCAGCGAAGATTGTGTTCAACTTTCTGCCAACAGACTTGTCGCCGCCCCAAACAATGTCCAGTTTTCCATTCCACGATTCATCCTTACTGCCGAATACGGGCGAGTCGATATAGGTCAAGTTATTGCTGGCGGCCAGCTTGGCAAAGTTTTTCGATAAGGCCACATCTGTCGTGCTCATATCGAGAATGAATGCGCCTGTTTTTGCGTGGACGAATACGCCATCCTCTCCCAGCAGAATGTCTTTCTGGGCGTCGGGGCCGGTCACGCTGAGCATGATGGCATCGCAGTTTGCAATTGCTTAACGGATCGATGCGGCCAGCGTAATTTTCCCCAGACCCTTCGTCCGCTTGGACAACTTCGTCCGGTCCCAGCCAATTACTTTGTGTCCCTTGTGTGAAAGATTGCGCACCATGCCGCGTCCCATGATGCCAAGGCCAAGAAAGCTGATTTTCATGCGTGTTTACAGTTCTGCTGCCGCGATGGTTTCCTTTGCAGTTGGAGTCAATTGCGCTGGTGAAAGTTGCTCCAACGATCTTATTTTGCAGCGAAATTCGTGGTGTCGGCAGCCCTTGGACGCACTCCCGAATCTCATACGCTGGAAGAAAATTCAGGAAAGCGGGGTCGCTTGTGGCTCGCCCATACTGGTCTGGATATCTCCAGATTTCGTTAGTTTCGTTTGCTGTCCGGCTATTTCCGGCCACAGAGGCCGCGAGCGAAATCGCACTGCATCAAATCGACCGCAACACCGGGGAAAGAATTCGGCATAGAAATGTCGCGCCCGATAAGAAGACCGTCGATAAGAGCGACATCATGGAAGCCGCGGCCCAAGGCCGAGTGAAAAGTAAAGCCGGAAGGGCTGAGGCTGGTCAAGCCTTCCTCTCGCCGGAAACGGACTGCGTAAGTTAGCCATGTCACCTGCCGCTCGTAAGTCTCGCTCCCCGCTCAACAGTTCCAACGCTGTCGAAGAACAGCTTGCGCGCTATCGCGCGATGAGGAACTTCAATGTGACTGCGGAACCCAAGGGTGGTCCGAGTAAGACTGCAAAAAAGCGTGGAGAAAAGAAGTTAGAAGAACTTCCTTTTGTGATCCAGAAGCACGCGGCCACACGCCTGCACTATGACTTTCGCCTGGGTTGGCGCGGAGTTTTGAAGAGCTGGGCAGTGACCAAAGGGCCGAGCTATTATCCCGGAGATAAGCGGCTTGCCGTGCAAGTGGAGGACCATCCTATCGAATATGGCGGCTTTGAAGGCATCATTCCCAAGGGTCAATACGGCGGTGGCACTGTCATGGTTTGGGACCAGGGAACGTGGACGGCTCATGGAGATGTCGATGAGGGGTTGACCAAAGGGCGGCTCAAATTCACCCTGCATGGAACAAAGTTGAAGGGGGATTGGGCGCTGATTCGCATGGGTGGAAAAGCGGTGGAGGAAAGAAAGCCGAACTGGCTGTTGATCAAAGAGCACGATGAATTTGAGCGCAGCGCGACGGACCTGCCCGTGACCGAAGAGCAACCAGATAGCGTTGTTACTGCGCGCGACTTAGACGCAATCGCAGAGCATCAAGACCATGTATGGGGCATGCATGGCAGCCATAAACAGGAAAAAGAAGCGGCCCCAGCTAAAGCGCTTTCTAGGAAACAGAGTGGGTCGAAAACCGCTCAGCACTCTGACCGCAACTATAAGGTTGCTAAAGTTGCCGAACTCTCTTCCAATCTCGACTTCGCTTCAGAATTAAGAAACATTCCGAAAGAACGCTTGCCGGAGTTTGTTCCGCCACAGCTTGCGTTGCAGGTGAAGGAAGCTCCGGTAGGTCCAGAGTGGATTCATGAACTGAAACTGGATGGATATCGCATTCAAGGGCGGCTGGATGGATCGAAACATCCTGCGTCTGCCTCGGTAGCATTGCTGACGCGCAGCGGTCTGGACTGGGCACGGCGCATGCCGGACATTGCGGAGGCATTGGCGAAACTTCCTGTTAGAACTGCATTATTCGATGGCGAAGCCGTGGTGTTAGACGAAAAAGGTATAAGCAGCTTCGCACGGCTCCAGGCTGCATTTCAGAATGAAGCCAAGCAGGACATTACGTACTTTATGTTTGACCTGCTTCATCTGAATGGACATAATCTGCGTGGTCTGCCGCTGGATCGAAGAAAACAGATTTTACAAAAATTACTGACTGTGCCGGGAAATCCGAAGCGCGGTCAACTTCGCGACCAGGAAATTGTCCGTTTCAGCGAATATCTCGGGATGAGCGGGAAAGAGATCTTTACCAAAGCCTGTCAACTGGGCGCGGAAGGCATCGTTTCAAAGAAAATCTCTGCGCCATATTCCTCTGGACGCAATGGCGCATGGCTCAAGATCAAGTGCGCACGGCAACAGGAATTTGTCATCGGAGGATTTATACCTCCCTCGAAAAATAAAGGTGGAGTAGGAATCGGCGCACTGCTATTGGGGTATTACAGCCATGGCAAGCTGGTGTATGCGGGAAGAACGGGAACAGGGTTCACGCAAAAAATGCGCCAAACTTTGCGCGCGACATTGGAAAAGATACGGCAAGCGCATGCACCATTTGCGTCGTTGCCAGCCGGTGCGTCGCGCGACACAGTCTGGGTGCAACCGAAACTTGTGTGCGAAGTAGGCTTCGCCACCTGGACGACGGACAACCTGGTCCGCCAGGCCGCCTTCAAAGGATTGCGGGAAGACAAACCTGCTAAAGAAGTAACTCGCGAAGCGCCTGTTGAATTCGACAAAGCCCTAACTCCGAATACGAATGTGACAAAGAAGAAACAGGTGGAAGCCTCTCACGCTGCACCGATGCTGCGCGCCAAGCTAAAGCCAAAACAATTTTCCTCCGTTGCGGAGGATTTTCCGATTCCACTAACGCATCCGGAGAAGCAGGTAGATGCCAAATCCAAACTAACCAAACGCGAACTGGCAGACTATTTCTGGGCCGTGCGAGATCACATGCTTCCCCACATATCGAACCGGCCACTCAGCATTGTTCGCTGTCCGGCGGGAAGCACGCAGCCATGTTTTTTTCAAAAGCATGTCACCGGCAACCTGCCCAAGGGAGTCGAAGGGATTGAAATTCGCGGACGTAGAAGCGGCGTGATGGAAACATACATTACTCTTTCTACGTCTCTGGGTCTGGCTGGCCTGGCGCAGATGGGGGTGTTGGAAATTCACCCATGGGGTTCCAGCAATACCGACATTGAAAAGCCGGACCGGCTCATTTTCGATCTCGATCCCGATGAAGCCATCAGTTGGAAAACCCTGGCCGAGAGCGCGAGAGAAGTACGCGCTCGGTTGCGCGAATGCAATCTGGAGAGCTTCTTAAAAACGACTGGAGGAAAAGGTCTGCATGTAGTTGCCCCAATTCAACCGGAATATGAATGGCCCGTCGTAAAGAAATTTGCATTGGCCATTGCGAGCCAGATGGAGTCGGACAATGAACGGCTCTATCTTATAAAAATGACGAAGGCGGCACGCGCGGGCAAGATTTTTATCGACTATTTGCGAAACGATCGCGGCGCAACCTCGGTGGCACCATACTCACCGCGTGCGCGCAGCGGTGCGCCTGTTGCCGCGCCTCTGGACTGGAAAGAACTCGATGGTCCCAAAATACCGCGTTTTCCAGTTGCGGATTTTGCGGATTGGCAGGCACGTCTTCGACACGATCCATGGAGAGCAATGCTTACAAAGCGGCAGTCCGTTCGCGCAGAAATTTTGAAGAGATTCGGAATAGAAGTAGAAGATTGAGTCGGCGAATCGTTCTAACTGATTTGTTGACCAGCGAAAATGGAATTCCTCCGAACCTGGCCTCGTAGTCTACGGAGCTATAGTTCGGAGGAAAGTTGTGATTGCGCCGTTGCTATACCACTCGAAGCAGCAATAGGATGATCAAAATCAGAAGGATCAACCCAATGCCGCCACTGGGATACGGCCCCCAACTGCGGCTGTAAGGCCAGGCTGGGATTACCCCGATGAGCAATAAAACAAGAATGATGAGAATAATTGTCATGACCCCGAACCTCTCGCTTGCTTAAATTGAATTTATAAGTTCCAGAACCTAGTCCGACTAACAGAGATACACTTCTTTCCTGTTTGGATGCCAGCCGCAGAAAAATATCTACAGAGGATCGTTTTGCCGAGATTGCGACCCCTATTTTTTTCGATCTTGAGTTCGGTTGGCGTCGTTGGGCGCCGAAGGATTGATCTGGCCCTTTTCCGTTTCCGGTGTGGGACTTCTTACGGCTGTATCTCCAGGGCCAGCGGTAGCGGTTTTTTTCGTCATAGCCAGAAGGCGCGACCGCAAATTTCTGGTGGTCTTTACGATTTTCAACACGGTCCTCAATTTCTTTTTCTGTCTGTGCCATTTTCTCCCCTTTTCGACAAGAACATACGTGCTGGACCAATTGCAGTCCTTCATGCTGATGGTGTGGATGCTGGCTCCAGCAGGTGTGGTTGGCTTGGGACGGTCATCCTCTGTTTGCGCCATGTAAAATTACGAAAAACTCCATGGATGGATTGCCTGTCATGCGAATGAATCGATTCTTTCACTGCCTCCTTGCGTTGCTGATTCTGCTACAAACCGCTTTGACACCAGCGTCGGCGCAAACTGCTCCCGCTGTCTTTCGTGTGGGGTTCACCACGACTGCGGGAAATTTCGTCATTGAGGCGCACCATGCCTGGTCTCCGCACGGTGTTGACCGTTTCTACGATCTCGTCCAGGCGAAATATTATGATAATTCGCGGTTCTATCGCGTTGTCGCCCATCGATGGGTGCAGTTCGGCATCGCCGGCGACCCGAAGACCGCGCAACTATGGCGGCATCGCACCATTGCCGATGATCCTCTCCTACAACACAACACTTTTGGGTTCGTAGGGTTCGCAAATACCGGGCCTAACACGCGCGTTACTCAGGTCTACATCAACCTGGGCGATAACTCGCGCAACGACAAGGAAGATGGTTTTGCGCCTTTTGGAAAAGTCGTTGAGGGCATGGACGTCGTGCAAAAACTGTATGCGGGCTACGGTGAAAGTTCCGGCGGTGGGATGCGCGCGGGAAGGCAGGACAAGATGTTTGAAGGTGGAAATGCGTATGTGGACCGCGAGTTTCCAAAGCTCGATAAGCTGATCTCCGCGCGCATTGTCGAGGAGCATTGAAGATCAGCGGCCGCGGAAGATTTGAATCAGCAGCCACCCGTTCAACACTGCAATCAGGATGGCTGCTCCCCAACCAAGCCAGCGAAGCCACGCGCGGTTGACGAATTCGCCCATCGTGTTCCGGTCGCTGGTAAAGGCCACCAGGGGAAATACGGCGAAGCTCAATTGCATGCTGAGAATCACCTGGCTGAGGATGAGCAGACGCGCAGTGCCAGACCTGCCCCAGATCGCTGTCACGATCACAGTAGGGATAATCGCCAGCAGGCGGGTCATCAAGCGCCGTTGCCATGCGGGCAGCCGTAGTTGCAGAAATCCTTCCATTACCACCTGGCCTGCCAACGTGCCGGTCAGCGTGGAGTTCTGCCCGGAGGCGAGCAGCGCAATGGCGAACATGGTGCTGGCGCCAGTCACTCCCAGAAGAGGCGTCAGCAGTTTGTACGCATCGCCGATTTCTGCCACCTGGTTATGGCCGGTGCGATGAAAGACCGCGGCCGCGACGATCAGAATGGCGGCGTTCACGAACAGCGCGATGGTAAGGGCCGCAGCGCTGTCGAGGCTGGCCAGCAAGATTGCCTCCCGCTTTCCTTTTAATGTTCTTGGATAGTCGCGCGTCTGCACGATGGAGGAATGCAGATAGAGATTGTGCGGCATCACGGTCGCGCCCAGAATTCCAATGGCGATATAAAGCATGTCGCCATTCGCCAGAATGTCGCGGGTAGGGACAAATAAATGGAGGGCGATGGAACTCCACTGAGGGTGCGAGAAGACAATTTCAGCCCCGAACAACACGCTGATCGTTGCAATGAGGACGATGACCACGGCTTCGAGATAGCGAAATCCGCGATGCTGCAAAAGCAAAATCAGCAGAACATCCAAGCTGGTAATCAGCACACCGAGCAACAGAGGAATACCAAAAAGAAGTTGCAGCGCGATGGCGGACCCAACCACTTCCGCCAGGTCGCAGGCAGCGATGGCGATCTCGGCAAATACCCACAGCCCGATGGTGGCAGGCCTGCTGTAGTGCGCACGGCAGGCCTGGGCCAGGTCCTGCTCGGTGGCCACGCCCAGTTTTACGGCCAGGCTTTGCAGCAGAATCGCCAACAGGTTCGACATCATAATGGCGAACAGCAGCGTATAGCCATAGCGCGAACCGGCTGCAAGGTCGGTGGCCCAGTTGCCTGGATCCATATAACCGACGGAAATGATAAAGCCGGGGCCAATAAAGCCGAGCGCGCGCCGCCATAGCTGGGGGGAATTCGAGACGCGCACGCTGGAAAACACGTCCGGCAGGGAGGGCCGTCGTGTCATCTCTTCCAATTCAGGCTTAGACGCGCTGGGAAGCATGCGGGGGAATTCGATCTCCTTACCGCAGTATGCCACAAAGAGTTAATTATAGTTAACTATTATTGTTAATTTACGCTTATCGCTTCTGGCGACGCTTTACCCAGACCCTTTCCGCGGCGGGCCGTCCCATGGTGGTGGTCCCGATGGAGGTCTCTACAGTCACGGTCTGGTCGTAATTTCGCGCCAGCAGCTTGACGCGCGTGCCGGGGCCGATCCCCAGGCGATTAAGAAAAATCAACAGCTTCGGGTCCCGTTCATACAGGCTGGCGACTGCGTAGGCCGTGCCCTCCGCCGCTTCAAACAAGGGGACAAGTCCGCGCTTCTTGAGCTGAGCCGGGCTTTCCGGCAGTACTGCGTTCCCGTGCGGACAGGTCCCTTTCTCGCCAAGTTTCTGGATCAGTTTGGCCTCAAAGGCAGGGGAAACTGCGTGCTCCAGCCTCTCCGCTTCGTCATGCACGCGATACCAGTCCATACCGAACATTTCCGACAGCATGCGTTCGATCAGGTGATGACGCCGCGCCGTCCGATAGGCGGTCTCCTTGCCCTTGGGGGTCAGCCGCACGATGCCGTCGGCTTTGACTTCTACAAATCCGTCCCGCTTTAGACGCTTTAGCGCCATGGTGACGGCAGGTGGAGAAACGGAAAGCCAATGGGCCAGGGTGGATGAAATGACCGTTTGTCCCTCGGACTCCGCCTCCAGGACGGCCTTCAAATAATCTTCTTTCGAGATGGTAATGGGTTCTTTCATGCGATTTGGGAATTTTAACGCTTTGCGTAAAAAATGTTATGTGCCGGGGTTGCCTATACCCCATGTGGGTATGGTATTCTTTTTGAGATGATGCTCCAGTCTGGGCACATCCTAAAAACCTATATGAGTAGCTCGAATTCCATAGAACCGCCGAGTAGTTGCGAACTTTCCGCGTTCTTTGAGCAGCGTTTCCGGACTCACGCCTAAAGCAGGCTGCACCGCTCTCGCTCCTCACAGAATGAAACCTGTGATCCCGAGTGAGAGAAGAAGGCCGCTTTCCGTTGCGGCCATTCCATCCTTTCCTCCTTAATTCTAGATTCTCGAAGCGGAAGTCTGCCGCCGTTGCAGTGCGCCGAAATGGCGCAACGCCTGCGCTTGCAGAGTGCTTCGACAATCTCGCCTGCCTTGGCAGGAGGAGGTTTCATCATGCGTCTTCGTCAAGAAATTTCCAAATCTCAGCGCCTGTACTGCTCATGGATCGCCACGGGAAATCCACGCGCCCCGCTGGCGTGCGTCTGGATCGACCCAACCATGACAGCGT
The DNA here is from genome assembly GCA_027306695.1 of Acidobacteriaceae bacterium. Lineage (GTDB taxonomy): Bacteria > Acidobacteriota > Terriglobia > Terriglobales > Acidobacteriaceae > JAKAAZ01. The sequence continues at coordinate 17,197 of DAHUZH010000052.1, read as the reverse complement.
TTTGCGCGCCGGCGGAGGAAGCACAAATAAAAAGGCCAGCGTGTCCCGCAGCTTGAGTTTCAACAACAGTCCAAGCCGACGAAGCAAGTCTTAAAGATGTAAGGCAACGATAGAAGAAGGACGAGTGCTCCGTGTCTACACTCCTCGCACCCACGCAGAAAGAACCGAAGGCCATACAGGTCCGCAGCCGGTGGGCAAAAAATCTGCTCACCTTCCTGATGGTCTTCGGGCCGGGGCTGATCGTGATGGAAGCCGACAACGATGCGGGCGCAGTCTCCACCTATGTGCAGGCTGGCAGCCAATATGGCTTGCACCTGCTTTGGCTGCTGGTAGTGTTGCTGCCGGTCACATATTTCATTCAAGAGATGGTGGCCAGGCTTGGCATTGCGACCGGTAAAGGGCATGCCGCCATGATCTACGAGCGGTTCGGCGCATGGTGGGGCCGGTTTTCTCTGCTCGATTTGCTTCTCGTAAATTTTCTGACGTTGATCACGGAATTTGCTGCAATCTCGCTCGCGCTCCGCCAGTTTGGCATTTCTCCCTATATCGCTGTACCTGCTTCCGCCATGGCGCTGATTGCGCTTGTAACGACAGGCAGCTATCGCCGCTGGGAGCGCATTGTCATCGCGTTATGTCTGCTCGATCTCACATGGTTCGGCATGGCCTATGCGACATATCCAGTCTGGCATCACGTAGTGCGAAACACGCTTGTTCCCAGCCTTCCGGCGACGGGTGTGGACGGCAGCTATATTTTTCTTGTCATCGCGATTGTGGGGACGACGATTGCCCCCTGGCAGCTTTTCTTTCAGCAAAGCTGCGTTGCGGAAAAGCGTCTGCGCTTTGCTGATCTCAAGTGGGCGCGTCTCGATACTTTCGTGGGCGCCACCTTCACCGTAGTGGTGGCGGGGGCCATGATGCTGATCGGCGATTATGGACTGCGCCACGGCGTCAAGTTCCAGGACCCCGCGCAACTCGCCGCCGCACTCGCTCCCATCGGCGGTGAGTTTCTGCGCCGTGGTTTGCTGATGATGATGGTGAACGCCGCGGTGCTGGGCACAACCGCGATCTCTCTTGCCAGTGCATGGGCATACGGGGAAGTGCAGGGTTGGCCGCACTCGCTCCATAAGAAGGTGAGCGAAGCACCCAGCTTCTATGCGGTCTACGTCGTGTGCGTGGCAGCGGCGGCAGCCATCGTGCTGGTTCCCAAACTGCCGCTGCAACTGGTGATCGTCACGGTGCAAGTGCTGGCAGGGTTGATGCTGCCCTCGGCGATTATCTTTCTCCAGCTACTGCTCAACGACCACGCATTGCTGGGCGACCGCTGGGTGAATCGGCCCTGGAACAACTGGGTGAACTGGACGATCATCGTGGTGCTTTTCGCATTGTCCCTGCTGCTGGCCATGCAGGTGATCGTCCCTAAGTTATTTGCTTGAATCTTTGCGCAACACAGGAGGAAAAAATGATGAGCACACTGACAACCAACATGGATTTTCATCCCTATTCCGTCGTGCATCCTCTGGACGATGGGCCCGAGCAGAAGTGCGGGACGGAAGACCTGGGCCGTATGGAAATAACCCGCAGCGTGAAGATTTCTCTTCTGGTTTTGCGGGGATATTTACTGTTGATGATGGGGATGCTGGCATACCATGTCCTGAATTTGACGGGGATTCTGCATTGAATCGGATGCGCGGCGGCCATGACGACAAAAAAATCGGCAATCTCTCTGCACGGGAAGGCTTGCTGGACATTTAGCAATTTCTAAAGTGAAGATAAACGGCCGCAATGGCGTGCCGATTGTATACAATTGGACATCGCATGCCCATGACTCTTCAAGATCCCTCGGAAAATAGCTCTGTCTCCAATGGTTCAGCAACGGAGACGCGACACTTCACACGCGGTCTCGGCCTGTTCGACTCGACGATGATCGTCGTCGGCATCATGATCGGCTCGGGTATCTTCATTGTGCCTGCGGAGATGTCGCGCCTGATCGCCAGTCCGGGCTGGCTTTTAGTGGCCTGGGTCGTGACCGGCGTACTGACAGTAACGGCAGGGCTGGCATACGGTGAACTTGCGGCGATGATGCCGGAGGCGGGCGGCATGTACGTCTATCTACGTGAAGCATTTTCACCGGTGGTGGGCTTTCTCTACGGCTGGACGCTCTGGACCGTGATCCAGACCGGAACTATCGCCGCCGTTGCCATCGCTTTCTCACGATTTGCCGGCGTACTGTTTCCTTCCATTGCCGACAATCATTACCTGGTCCCCCCGATACATATCGTTGGCCGCTACTCCGTCTCTCTCTCGACGACGCAGATGCTCGCCATCGTCATTATTGTGCTGCTGACCTATGCGAACAGCTGCGGGCTGAATTATGGTCGCATCCTTCAAAACATTTTTACCGTAGCAAAGATTGGAGCACTGGTTGCGCTCATTGTGCTGGGCTGCACGATCGGCATTCATCACGCCGCGCTGGCGGAAAACTTCCACCACTTCTGGACGGTGCGCCATCCCGTCCCATTCGCTGTGGGGCTGGATGCCTCCAGCGGTCTGGGGCTTTTTCTTGCCATCTGTATCGCGCAGACAGGATCGCTGTTCTCCGCCGACTCCTGGCATGACATTACCTTCGTCGCGGCAGAGGTCCGCAATCCCGCACGCAACCTGCCGCTGGCGCTCGCCATCGGGACTTCCTCGGTCATCGGCCTGTATTTGCTGGCGAATGTTGCGTACCTGCTGACCTTGCCTCTTACGGCCATTCAGCATGCACCGGCGGACCGCGTGGCGACAGCCGCATTACAGACAATCTTTCCGCAGCTTGGCGCAGCGTTTATGGCCTTTGCCATCATGGTTTCCACTTTTGGGACGGTCAACGCAATTACCCTGGCTGGCGCGCGCGTGTACTATGCGATGGCGCACGATGGGCTTTTCTTTTCGCTGGCGGGCAAGTTGAACCGCGCTCGTGTGCCAGGATGGGGACTGGCAATTCAGGGACTGTGGGCCATCTTTCTCGTGCTGCCACGCACGTACAATCCGCTTACCCGCCGTTATGGCGATCTTTACAGCGACTTATTGGACTACATTATTTCCGCCGCGCTGATCTTTTTTATCACGACCATCGCTGGCGTCATCCGGCTGCGCAGGACGCGGCCCGATGCAAAGCGCCCATACCGCGTCTGGGGTTATCCATGGCTCCCATTGCTGTATATCGTTGGCGCGAGCGTGATTCTCGGAGTGCTTTTTGTGTATCGGCCAACAACGACGTGGCCTGGACTGGCGATTGTGGCCACCGGCCTGCCCGTTTACATCGCGGTGCGCTGGAAGAACAGGCAGCAGAAAGCATAATCCACGCCAGTCATCCTAAGCGAAGGGCCTCTGTATTGTGTAAGCAACGCAATGCCAATATTCTTCGCTTCGCCAAGAAGGACGGCATTTAGACTACTCCCTAGGGAAAAATGCTTTAGTGGTGTGAGGTTGCCAATGTTGAATCGCTCATCGGTCCGGTTTCGGAATGTCTTTTTTCTGGCCTGCCTTGGAGTCTCCTTCCTGGCGCTGGGTCATGCACAGGCCCAGCAAGTGCCGCAGAAATACTTCGATGCGCTGCATTGGCGGCTGATCGGGCCATTTCGCGGGGGCCGCGTGGTCGCGGTCACGGGAGTACCCGGCAGTCCGACCGATTTTTATTTCGGCTCCGTCGATGGTGGCGTTTGGAAGACCGGCGACGCGGGCACGCTCTGGAAGCCCACCTTCGAGGGCCAGTCGGTCGCGTCGATTGGCGCCATCGCGGTTGCGCCGTCCGATTCTAAAGTCCTGTACGTTGGCACTGGCGAGTCGGACATCCGTTCCGACCTGTCCTCGGGCGATGGCGTATATAAATCGACGGACGGCGGACATACGTGGAAGAACATCGGGTTGCATGATTCCCGGCAGATCAGCCGCATCCTGGTCGATCCCAACAACGCCGACATTGTTTACGTTGGCGCGCTGGGCCACGCCTATGGCCCCAGTGCCCAGCGGGGCGTCTACAAATCGACAGATGGCGGCGCGACCTGGCAGCATGTTCTGGACAAAGGGCCAGACATTGGAATCGCCGACATGGCGATGGCGAACGCCAAGCCAAATCTTCTGTTCGCCGCAACGTGGAATGCGCATCGTCCGCCGTGGAGCACCTATCCCCCGCTGGAAGGCCCAGGCAGCGGACTGTATCGCTCAACCGACGCTGGGGCGACCTGGACGCAGCTTAGCGGACACGGCCTGCCAGATGGACAATGGGGCCGCGCAGGCGTCACTGTCTCTCCCGATGGCTCGCGCGTGTATGCCGTGATCGATGCGGCCGGAACCGACGCGAGCAAGCAGTCGGGCGTGTATCGCTCCGACGATGGCGGTGATACCTGGACGCTGGCCAACAAGGACCCTCGCCTGACCAGCCGGGCATGGTATTTCAATCGCATTGCCATCGATCCCAACCATCCCGACGTTTTCTATGTGCCCAACGTTGCGCTCTATCGCAGCGAAGATGGCGGTAAGACCATCTCCATCGTGCGCGGCGCTCCCGGTGGCGACGACTACCACGAGCTTTGGGTCGATCAAAAAAATTCCTCGCGCATGATTCTTGGTACGGACCAGGGGACCAGCATCAGCCTGAACTACGGCAAGACGTGGAGCACCTGGTACAACCAGGGGACGGCGCAGTTTTACCACGTCATCACGGACAATCATTTTCCATACGTCTTATATGGTGCGCAGCAGGACAGCGGGGCCGCCGCCGTCTACAGCCGCACCGACCATGGACAGATCACGCCACGTGACTGGTTTCTGCCAGGCAGCAGCGAGAGCGGCTATATCGCGCTCGACCCGGACCATCCCGATATCATTTATCTCTCGGACTATTACGGAGGTGTGATCCGCTACAACCGGACAACATCGTTCAGCCAAAGCATTTCTCCGTGGCCGGTGCCGGGCTTCGGCGCAGGAATCCAAAATCTGAAATATCGCGCGACGTGGACGCCAGTGCTGGTATTTTCGCCCAATTGCAAAACGCTGTATCTGGGCACGCAATACGTGATGAAGACCACGGATGGCGGTATCCACTGGGAAAAAATCAGCCCGGACCTGACGGGAGCGGTCTCAGGCGCTGCTGCCGCAACCAAGACCGTTACGAATGCCGTCCAGCGCGGCTACGGCGTGGTTTTTACCATTGCGCCATCGCCGGTCAATCCGCAGGAAATCTGGGCGGGAAGCGATACGGGCCTGATTCATCTGACGCTTGACGGCGGAACGACATGGAAAAATGTGACTCCGCCGGGCCTTGCCGTGTGGAGCAAAATTTCCATGATCGAAGCCTCGCGCTTCGATGCGGGGACGGCGTACGCCGCAGTTGACCGTCATCGGATGGACGATCAAGCGCCCTATCTTTATCGCACGCGCGACTACGGCAAGACCTGGCAGCCGATTGTCGAGGGAATTGCGCCGTCGTCATTTTTGCGCGCCGTCCGCGAAGACACGCAGCAGCGCGACCTGCTCTATGCGGGCACGGAACTCGGCATCTACGTGTCGTTCGATCAGGGAGACCATTGGCAGCCTCTGCAATTGAATCTGCCGGTCGCCTCGATCCGCGATATGCAAGTCCATGGCAACGACCTGATCGTTGCGACGCATGGCCGGGCATTCTGGATTCTCGATGACATGATGCCGCTGCGGCAGGTGGCAGAAGCTGAAAAGTCGTCCGCAGCATGGCTGTATAAACCGGCGAAAACCGTGCGCATCGATAACGATGGATTTCTGGGAACGCCGCTGCCGCCCGAGGAGCCTGCGGCGAAAAATCCTCCGGAAGGTGCGGTGATCGACTATGGAATCCAGTCGCCGGCCAAGAAGGTGACGCTGGAAATTCTCGACTCCAGTGGAAAAGTAGTTCGGCATTTTTCCAGCAGCGATCTAGTGCCGCCCATGCCACAGATGGCCCCAATTGCGGAGCGATGGTTTCCAACTCCACAGCGGTTGCAAGTGACGCCAGGCATGCATCGATTTCTATGGGACCTGTCCCAGGGAAGCTCCGACCTGGGCAATGGAAGCGTGGATGTTGCCGGGGATGAAGAAGATGCGCCGAAGGGGCCGCGTGTTGCGCCGGGCATGTATCAGGTTCGTCTGACTGTAGATGGAAAGAGCTTCACCCAGCCGCTGGAAATTGTCATGGACCCTCGGTCTTCGGCCACTCCTGCCGTGTTGCAACAGCAGCAGCAAGTCGGACTGCGCATCTACGCGGACACATTGCGCAGCCGTCAAGCGATGGCAGAAATTGAGTCGGTACAAAAGCGACTGACGGACATGCAGCCGCAGCTTGCTCAACATGCCGAGCTGGCCGCCAGTGCGAAGCAGGTCGAACAGGCCATCGCGCAGATTGTCGGCGGGAATGGCGGGCAGGGAAATGCAAAAACAGACGGACTGCGCGCAGCGAACACGGGTCTGACTTCGGCGATGCGAGTGGTGGAAAGCGGCGACCGCGCCATTCCGTCGCAGGCCATGGAACTCTACCAGCAATCTGGCCAGGCGATGAACCAGCGTGTACAGCAGTGGCAGAAGTTGAAGAAGACGGAGATCGAACAATTGAATCAACAACTGCAGAAGGCCAAGATGACGCCGCTACAGATTTCGCAGATTGAACAGGAAGTGTTCTACCAGATGACGCTTTAAGGGTGGATTGATAGTGAATGTAGCTGAATGATAAAAAGAGTCATTCTGAACGAAGGGCGCGGCGGCGGCCGAAGTGAAGAATCCAGGCGATATACGCCAGGTCATTGCCGTCATCACCCTCTGGATTCTTCGCTGGCTCAGAATGACTCATCTCGTTTTTGAATACAGTATCTGTAAATCCGCTATAAAAAATTGTGTTGGCGCGATGCCGTTCATTAAGAGAGGATTGGCGGAGAGTGTCGTTCTCTTATTGCGCCAGGGCATGCCTACTGCTTTGTCCGTAGCTTCCAGTTGATCTGCCGCAGCATGCCGAGCCACATTGTCGCGTCTTCCGCAGATAAGTTGAGCCGACGGACCATGCGACGCACAGCCTCTTCCTTCGCATCGGCGGCTTCCGCGCTGACATAACCGCTGGCATGCAGCGCGTCCAACAGCGTCCCGGTCATTCGTTCCAGCTCCGCTGCATTGGCCGGAGCAGGCTCCTCCGATAATGGCGCAGATGCTGCGCCGCGCGCCAGTTCATACAGGCAGACCGCAACGGCCTGTCCCAGGTTCATGGAGGTTCGTTCCTGCTGCATCGGAACATGCATCAACCAGTGGCAGTGGCTGAGGTCTTCCTTCGAAAGGCCAAACTTTTCCGAGCCGAACAAAATCGCCACACGGCCATGGTCTTGCTCCGCTGCGTCAAGTTGCTGCAAAATAATCGGCGCGCCGTCCTTCAGGTTTCGCAGCGGATGCTGCAATTGCCGGTGTCCCACAGCCGTAGTGCCGATGACGAGTGAGCAGTCGGCGACCGCCTCCGCCACGCTCTTATGTTCCTCGGCATTCAACAACACTTCCAAGGCACCAACAGCCGACCGCGCTTCGCGAAATGCCAGATCGTACGGATGGGCGACGCGCAGGCGATGGAAGCCAAAATTGCTCATGGCGCGCGCAGCCGCACCTATATTGAGCGGATTGCGTACTCCTGCCAATACAACGCACACGCGCTTAAATTTGTCTGAAGGCCCCACGATGGCCTATTTTAGAATGCCATGTTACTGGAAGATCGAGTGTTGAATCGATTTTATTTTTTTGTGGACAGCATGTGCATTGGAATTGGCGATGCTGGCAAAAGAGGTTTCAGGTCCCGCAGGGTATCTCTGGGCACTCCCGTCGTGCGGCGGACGATAAGTTCGGTGGAAATGACTAGATCGTGGACGTTCGGTGAGATTGAGGAGGACTCCAGCCCGGAGCAAAGGATGGTGATGGCGCCTTGCGCCAGGTCGCGGCAGGACATGCGAATCGTAGTCAGCGGCGGATACGTGAACTGGGCGATGTGAACATCGTCGAAGCCGATGACGGAGATGTCTTCGGGAATGCGTAGTCCCGCGTCCAGGACGGCATGCATGACGCCAATGGCGGTCATATCGTTGGAACATAAAATGGCAGTCGGAACATCGGCCAGCTTGAGCAGTTTTTCCGTTCCGCTCATTCCCCCCTCCAGCGTATGGTCGCCTTCGATCAGCCATGCCGGGTTGGGCGCAATGCCAATCTCGCGTAGAGAATCGACAAAAGCATGATAGCGAAGCTGGGCCGTATGCAGCGTCAGCGGCCCACTGAGGAATGCGATCTTTCGGTGGCCCAATACCGCCAGATGTTGTACGCCCTGCCAGATTCCGTGGCGATAATCCACATTCAACGTCCTGGCCGGAGACTGCCGTGGTCTGGAATCGACATAAACCAGCGGGATATGTTGACTGGAGAGTTGGTCGAGCAAAGGCTCTTCAATGCCGAAGGTCATCACGGCAACGCCGTCCACCTTGCGTTCAATCATGCGGCGCACGCAGGAAATCATTCGCTTGGGATCGTAGTTGGTGGAGGTAATCAGAATTTCGTAGCCGCGGTCGACGGCGCATTCTTCAAAGCGCTGGATCAACTCCGGGAAAAAAGGATTAGTGATCTCTGAAACGATCAACCCCAGAATGTGGCTCCTGCCGGACACGAGCGCGCGGGCCTGTGTATTGGGAAAGTAATTCAGTTCTTCGATCACCTTCCACACTCGTTTGGCCAACACGGGATCAACTGTGGAAATATGGTTGATGGTGCGCGAGACGGTCGCGATGGAGACTTTTGCGTGGGCCGCAACTGTGCGGATGTCCATGCGGGGAGACTTCTTGGTGCGCGGCTTGCGTTTTTTTTGCGCCATTTCGTTGCTCTCTCTAAAGAGCTACCCGATTTTCCACCGCCGCCGCGATGTTTCGCAATTGCGGCAGAATTTCTCCCAGCGGCACAGCGGCAGCGTCTTTCTTTCCCAGAGCGAAGTAAATATCACGATATAGCGGATAGAGTTGTTCGTAAACGGCAACTGCATTGGGCTGCGGCAGGAAAGTTTTGTGCGGCAGACAGAGGGCTTGCTGCGCGGCTTCAATCGACGGAAATGCCTCCGCCGCCAGCATGGCGACAATGCCGGAGCCAAGGCTGGTCGGCACGCCATCGGGAACCAGCACCAGTTTCGCGAGCACGTTGGCGTAGACCTGGTTCAGCACGGCATTGTTCTGCGGCACGCCCCCGGCGTTGATGATACGGTCGACGGGAATGCCATACTGCGCCATGCGTTCCAGGATGATGCGCGTATGCATGGCTGTACCCTCAATCGCGGCGAAGAGTTCGTCCTGTGCGGTGTGCAGCAGGTTCCAGCCCAGCGTGATGCCGCCGAGTTCGGCATTGACCAACACGGTGCGGTCGCCGTTGTCCCAGCTCAGCCGGAGGAGTCCGGTTTGACCGGCGCGATAGTTTTCCAGTCCTTTGGACAGTTCCTTTACGCTGGTTCCAGCGCGGCGCGCGATGGCGTCGAAGATGTCGCCGGTCGCGGAGAGGCCAGCCTCGATGCCGGTAAACGCTGGGTGCACGCTGCCCGGAACGATGCCGCACACACCGGGAACCAGCGTAGTTTCCGACGACATGGCAATGATGCAGGTGGAGGTGCCGACGACATTGACCACATCGCCTTCGCGAATGCCCGCGCCGAGCGCATCCCAGTGCGCGTCGAAAGCGCCAACGGGGATGGAAATGCCTGCCTTGAGACCAAGCTGTTCGGCCCAGAATGCGCTCAGATGTCCGGCGAGATGGTTCGAAGTTTCGACGGGGCTTTGCAGCTTCTCGCAGATACCATCCAGCAGCGGATCGAGCGCAGAGAAAAATGTCTGCGGCGGAAACCCTCCCCAGCGCGGGTTCCACAGCCATTTGTGGCCCAGCGCACAAACGCTGCGCACCGCCTTCGCCGGATCGGTAACGCCGGCCAGCGTGGCCGCGACCATGTCGCAGTGCTCGAAGGCGCTGCGGAACTGCGCGCGCTTGTCAGGATTGTGCCGCAGCCAGTGCAGCAGCTTGGCAAAGCCCCACTCGTGGGAATACACGCCGCCGCACCACTCGATGGCCTCAATGTTTTTTTCATGCGCGAGGCGCGTGATCTCCTGCGCCTCGGACTTGGCGCGATGGTCGCACCACAGGTAATACTCGCCGAGCGGCTGCATGTGCGCATCGACGGGAACGACGCTGGAGCCAGTGGTATCGAGCGCAATGGCCTCGATCGATGCGCCGGGCACGCCAGCCTCGGCAATGGCCTGGCGGCAGGCCTTCGCCAATGCCTGCATCTGGTCGGCGTGCGACTGCGTGGCGAAATCCGGGTCTTCGCGTTTGCGGTGCAGCGGATATTCGGCCACCGCGGTGGCCAGGCGTCCGCGTTCGCTGTCCAGTATCGACACGCGCACGCTGAGCGTCCCAAAATCTACCCCGGCGACGATGGCCATAGTCAGTCTTCTTCTTCCGGTTGGTGGAAGTACATGTTCCAGTCCAGATAGTTGCTGGCTGCCTCATAAACAGCGCTGGCGCTTTGCGAGAAGTTGGCGGCGACGTGGTGCTCGAAGCCTTCCTCGCAGATGAAGCGCAGCAGTTTTTGCATGCGCGGAATCTCGACGACACCGGCGCCGCCGAAGGTCTCCAGCGGATCGTTGGTGAACTTGCCTTCGCCCACGTATCCGCGCATCTCGCCGTTGTGGTCGTCGGTGGAGAAGCGCGCATAGCTCATTGCGCCAGCTTTCACGCGACCCACGCAGGTGCCGAAGGTGTTTTCCTTGCCCACCGTGCCAGCGATGATGGCCTGAAAGTCCATGATGACATCGTTGAAAAAATGCTTGGGCAGATTCGAGCAGTGAAAGCAGACCGCCTTGTCCGGGTCCTCGCCGTAGTTGTTGTTCCAGTCCAGCAGCGCGCTCGGTGTTTCCGAGGCCAGCGCCAGCGCGTGCATGCTCAACGTGCCGACCACATCCACCTCGCAAGCGGATGGAATCAGGTTCTCGCTCATCATGCTCATAATGGTGCAGGGCACGACGCCGAAATACTCTTCGAGCGAGGTCCAGCACTGGACCGCGCTGATGGTGGTATGCGTCTGCTGCATCCACTCTTCAATTACCCAGCCCAGTTTGGCCATCTTGACCAGCGCCGGTTCCGGCACATCTCCGGTCTTCACGTATTTCTTGATGGCGGCCAGCTTCGCTTCCACATTGCTGTCGCCATTTTTCAGCCGGTCGATGCGGCCCAGAATTTCCGACAGATCGATCGGTTCGACGGAAATGCCGCTGGCTTCGAGCAGCTTCTCACTATAGCGGACGGTGTTGAACGCCGCAGGACGCGCGCCAATCGAGCCGATGCGAAGATTGGTCAGACCACGGACAACCCGGCAGACGGCGGCAAACCAGGCCAAGTCTTTTTTGAAGCCATCGGAGCTGGGCGAGACTGTGTGCAGCTTCGTCAGCGAATAGGGAATGCCGTACTGCATCAGGTTGTTGCAGGCGGACATTTTTCCGCAGAAGCTGTCGCGACGAAAGGCGATCGACATTTTTGAAGTTTTGTCTGGCGTGGCCTGCACCAGTACCGGTACTTTCAAGGTCGAGTAGCGCATCGCGTCGGCGATGGCGCGCTCATCGCCGAAGTTGGGGAGAGTGACGATGACGCCATCGATCTCATCACGATGCTGGCGGAACAGGTCGCCGCAGCGGCGCGCCTCGTCATGGGTTTCAATCGCGCCATACTTCGACTCTTCCGGCGTCAGCGCAATCACACGAATCCCCGCATGCTCCAGCACCTTGAGCATCTCCTCCCGGCCCTCCTTGGCCAGGTGGCCGGGGAAAAATCCACGATTGCCAACGATCATTCCAAAGGTCATCTGCCTGCCGCCGCTCATTTGTTCCTCCTGCACCTTTTTGATAGTCATTTTTCTTTTCCCGGCGCGAACTTCACGCAATAGAGCAGCCCCAGCAGAAGCATGCCCGCTCCCCACCACAACGGCGCATGCAGATGCGCCAGCACTACCGGTGGCGTATGTCCGCTCACCACTTCATATACCCCGTAGCCACCGATCATCAGGCCGTAGACGGTCAGCAATACGCCATTGAAAAACCAAATGGAAATGTTCGTATTGTGCATTGAAAATCCTCCTGCTTCCATCCCGTCGTTACCAGAACATGATGTTCAAAACAAAGAAAATTACGATCACAATCCCGGCCCAGAACCAGTGGTTTTTGTACAACGGAACCGGGCCTTCGTGCGGGATCACCGTTGCGCCATACACCAGCCCATTCAACTCCGACTCCGGTCTCGGCTTCGTGAACATACTGACAGCGACCGTCACCACCACGCACACAATCCAGGCCCACAGCGCGCGATACAGGTTCTCCGCCATGGTCTTGGCGTGGATTGAAAAAGCAACATGCGCCAGTGCCGCTGGATTGAAATGCACCCATAGATACAGGCCAACCGATACTACTGTTCCCGAGAGCAAGCCCCAGAACCCACCAGCGGAAGTGGCCCGCTTCCATAACATGCCGAGGATCACCGTGCCAAACAGCGGCGCAATGAAGAAGCTGAACAGCGCCTGCACGTAGTCCATGATGCTGGCGAACTGCATCACCAGGTACGCCGCGCCAATGCTGACAATCACGCCAAGAATCGTCGACCAACGCCCGACTGCAACATAGTGGCTATCGGCGGCGCGCTTGTTGATCTGCGCCTGATAGATGTCGTAGGTCCAGACGGCGGAAAACGCGCTGACATTGCCCGCCATGCCGGACATGAATCCGGCGATCAGTGCAGTGATCCCCAGCCCCAGCAGACCCGGCCCGCAGTAACGCACCAGCATCAGCGGCAGGACTTCGTTGTAGCTGTATGCGCCGGGCACGTTTGCCGCCACGCTCTCCGGCAGCAGGTGCGGCAACACTGCCAGACCCAACAGGCCGGGCAGAATTACGATAATCGGCACCAGCATCTTGAAACCCGCGCCGATGATAGGGGCCATCTGCGCCGCACGCAGGCTCTGCGCACTCAGCACTCGCTGGACAACCAGAAAGTCTGTCGTCCAATACCCGAACGCAATCACAAATCCGAGACCAAAGACGATGCCCGTCCAATGCACTCCCATCGGGTTGCTGCTGAACGAACCCAGCCCGCGCCACATGTGGGTAAAGTCCTGTCCGGGAAAATTCTGCTGGATGCGGAGGCGCATCCCGGTCCATCCGTGCGTTTCAATCAGCCCCAGAATCGGAATCAGCAACGCTCCGGCCCAGATCAGCACAAACTGCAAAACCTCATTGAAGATCGCCGAGCGAAGGCCGCCGAGCGCGACATACAGCGCCACCGTGATCGACGAGACCCAGATGCTGAAATGGATGTTCCAGCCCAGCACGACCTTCATCACCAACGCCATGGCGTACATGTTGATACCGCTCATCAGGATCGTCATCACGGCGAAGGAAATGGCGGCCAGCAGCCTGCTCGACTCGCCGAAGCGCAGCTTCAAATATCCCGGCACAGAATGCGTCTTCGACACGTAGTAGAACGGCATCATGACCAGGCCGAGAAACAGCATGGCCGGAATGGCCCCGATCCAGTACCAGTGCGCCGCCAATATGCCGTATTGATAGGAGGCCGCGGCCCAGCCCATCAGCTCCAGCGAACCCATGTTTGCGGAGATGAAGCTCAGCCCCGCGATCCAGGCCGTCATCTCGCGCCCGGCAAGAAAAAACTCCTCGCTGGTGTTACTGCGCTGCTTGAGATAAAAACCGATCCACAGCACCATCGCGAAGTACACCGCGATGACCGCGATGTCGAGCGGCGCCAATCGCGCCATACGATGCGTCGGCGCAAGAAGAAAAACAGCCAGCATGTGCGGACTTGGCAGCCCAGTCATCGCTTACTTCGCCTCTTCTATCGAGCTGCTGCTCTGTCCATAGGTTGCGGTTGGCCCATGCTTGCGTTTATGGTGCCGGTCGAGCAGATGTTGCGGGATGCCTGTGCCCGCTCCACCCAGCAATTCCGTGTGCAAGGCGAGTTTGGCCACATATTCCAAAACCACGGCGTGATGCACTGCGTCCTCAATCGTCTTGCCCCAGCAGAACGGCGCATGCCCTGCTACCAGAACGGCTGGAATCGACAACGGATCGAGTTTCTGTTCACGAAAGCATTGCAGAATTACAAAGCCCGTATTGCGGACATATTCTTCCTGCACTTCGTCTTCTCTTAGCATGCGAGTGAGCGGTACTCGGCCGTTGAAGTAATCGGCGTGCGTTGTGCCGTAGCAGGGAATTGGCTTGCCTGCCTGCGCCCAGGCCGTCGCATATTCGGAATGTGTATGGACGACGCCGCCAATTTCCGGAAACGCCCGATACAACTCCAGGTGCGTCGCCAGATCGGACGACGGCTTCAATTTGCCTTCGACAATTTTTCCTTTGAGATCGGTGACTACTATGTCGTCGGGCGTCAACGCCTCATACGCCACGCCGCTCGGTTTGATCGCCACCAGGCCCTCTTCGCGCGCGATTCCGCTGACATTGCCGAATGTATACAATACCAGCCCACACCGCACAATTTCCTGGTTCGCGAGCACAACCTCGCGTTTTAGCTGCTGCAACACTACGCCACCTTCATCTTTCCGAACGTAGAAGACAGTTTACAGACACATTCGCGGGACAGCCAACGTAACGGTAAACATTTACTGTCGATTGCGAGCAAATATAATTCGCAGTCCCTCTAAATGTCAATAAAATCATTATGCTGACTGCTACTCATTTTTACTATCCGACCACGCTTTCATCAAGTACGGGCCGCATCTTAACGGTAAATATTTACTCCATTCAGGCGTTCACCGAGTTTGGGATTTGTGGTTGGTTTGTGTCCGAAACGAAGCAGTTTTTTGCAAAAAATGTTGGCAATAGGTTTAGCCAGGTGGCGGACAGCGGGCAATGCTGTTTCACCCACACATGCCGGGTCGGAGTGGTACAACCAGTAGCTGTCGCGATATGTGGACCTGCGGTAGTCGATCATTCCGTAGATGGCGTGTTCTTCCAGGCACTTTGTAACTGCGGCGGTTGTATACCAGGCATCCACGCCCGCAGCGTATCTGGAAGCCGATGCGCTCCCGCAGCAGGTCCTGCCCAAGTGAAGGTTCGTTATAATAAACAAGGCGTGCGGCGCTATCGTCTAGGGGTTAGGACGTGAGATTCTCAATCTTAAAACACGGGTTCGATTCCCGTTAGCGCTACCAGATAGTTCTCGATCCTGATTTTTCGGAATTTCTCAGATCATGCTTTGCGAATCGTAGGTGTTGCAGACCAGAACACCGCAGGATTCCTCCATCAAGACAGTATTTTTTGTTCCAGCGCGATTCGCACGAGCTGACTTCTGCTGCGCACACCGGTCTTCTCAAATAACTGTTGGATCGCCGCCTTTACGGAGCTTTCCGATATTTCCAGTTGAGCGCCAATCTCTTTATTGCTCAGGCCTTCCAGAACTCCCTTGAGCACGGAACGCTCCCGCAGTGTAAGCGCCTGGGAGTTCTTATGTTTGTCTATGGTGGCAGCGGCCGCCGCGACAAGTGATTGGACCGCCTTCGGGTCAAGCCAGATTTCTTCCTGGGCGATTTTGCGGATTGCTTCCGCAAGCTGAGAGGGAGGACTGTGTTTGAGAAAAATTCCCGCAACGCCACTTTGTAACGCCTGCAGCGTACTTGAATCCTGCATTCCCGCAGTGACCATCAGAACACGGCCTTGGAAATTTGCTTTCTTCGCCCGATCGAGAAAAGCAAATCCCTGCTCCTCTCCCAGGTCATAATCCAGCAGGATGACGTCGATCACTTTGTGGGAAAGAAACTTCATGGCTTCCGCAATCGAAGAGCAATCGCCGACGATCTTAAACTGTGGGTCCGCGCTCAGCAGTCGGCTCAGGCTCTCCCGGAATAAGGTGTGGTCGTCGATCAGCAGAATGCGGATCTCTTGCTGCATAGATACTCATTCTATCGGGAGAGAGAGTTGCAACTACCACTGCACGCCCGGATAAAGGCTGGGCAGACGATATCCTCGATACAGATAGTTGGTGGAGGTCGTTTGCATATTCCACACTGTTGATGGATTCGCCTGATTGGTCACTTCGGAGATTTGTGAGTGGGGTGCGCCCGGCAGCCCACAGGCATCATATTCGACGTTGCCATTGGCCAGCACTTCAGAGTTGCCGCCAAAGAAGGCATATAAATTGGCTGGCAGAATCTGGTGGAACTGAAGGGTCGCCGTCATCGCAGTTTCGTCGATCTGAAAGACTGGCACCGTACTGTAGAGGCACGGTGGTGCGCTTCCCGTTCCGCACGTCACTCCCGTTGGGAAAATTCGGTAGTCCCCATTGTCGAATACGGTAAGGCCAAATGTCCCGGTTGTATTTGCGGTCGTGAAGGAAGGCCCATGTTGGCCATAGAACCAGTCGGTAGGGTCGGTCCCGCCGATCAGTTTGAAGTCTCCGCCTTCCCCCAGATGCCACAGAATGTTTCCTGTCCCCGCGCCGTTGTTGTAATCCACCTTGACCACCCAGCTCTGGTGGCGAATGGAGACGACCAGATTGCCGTCGTCCTTGGAGTAAATAATGGCATTGGTATGCGTCCAGTCTGGGAAGTTTACTGGATGCCGGTTGACATCCAGATGGTCAAATTCATTCCAAACCCAAACAATATTCAGATTTGTATCCAGATCGACAATCACATCTCCCAGAACATTGGTAGTTCCGGGGTAACCCGGTAGATTGGTAAACGACTTTAAAGTATTCGCCAACACCAGCCAATGTCCATTGGGCAGCGGGGTCACATCATGGTGGAACACCTGCAAGGTCAGGTTGTAGTTCGCCGCGGCCAGCGCTGCGTTGAGTTGCGTCATGGTGATTTGCTTCACTGTATTGCCTGCGAGGTCGATCTCGCGCACGAGATCGGATGTCCCAGGGGCGGGCGGATTATTCAATACTGTAGACCCTGAAGGGGCGATCAGCACAAGAAGATCCCCATAGCTCATCTGCTTGGGCGCGTAGATCGTGGCCCCCATGATCGAGTCGGTAGGGACGTACTGCCACAGGATGTTGCCCGACATGTCGGTGGCGGCGATTTCCGCTGCCGGGCCGATGATGGGATTCAGCATCTCAATGCCAGCCTGCGGCGTTTGGCCTG
>DAHUZH010000051.1 GCA_027306695.1 Acidobacteriaceae bacterium | reverse complement strand
AAGTCGAGGACCTCTTTTTGCCGCCGCGTGATCGCCATAGTTCCCACAGTCTAGCGAATGAAAAGCGAAGTTGCAAGTACTAAAAAAATTATTCGTCTCGACGCAAGAATTTGAGGGAGCGTATTCTCGCGGAGTATGCGTAAACCCCGCATTATTGAATTTCTTCAATCTGCGGGATTGTTGGGAGGGGGTAGTGTGGCCCTCGCGATAATCCTTTTTGCCGTCACGATCTACGAACATGTTGGCAATCACAATATTGCAGCCCCAGTTCTATGCGCTCTAGGGGTTGTTTTCTTTTGCTTTGGGGCATATTGGGCATGGAGTAAAGAGCGCGATAAGTTTGAAACTGAAGTAACGAAAAATGGAAATCCTAATTTCGAGCTTACTCTCGGTCAAATTCAATATGAATATAACGCAGATTTTAATCTGACGACCCTTTTAATCCCATGCACCATTACGAATCACGGTGCAACGTCCCATGCGATTGGATGGCAAGCTCATTTACGACATCCATCTGGGGTTGAAGGGGTCCAAACAGTTCATTTCCCGGAGCAAACCTATTATTGGGACTTAGGTAATGGAAAGGTTCTACCTCTTCATAAAGAAAAGATGTTGCCTGCGCTTACGATTGAAGCCGTGGAATCTAAATGCAGTAAAAGTGGCAGGCTTTTATTTCAATTTTCTGGGGATATAAGAAATTCTCTTATTTTCAACGCGGCGACTTTACATGTTGGATGTGTAGATCGTCTGAATCGAATTTTCTGGAGACAATTTGGGCCGGCCTATCCAAGCAGCGAAATAGTTACCCTTCCCGACGAACAGATCATAGATGTTTCTGATTATGAAGTTCCTAGGCTGCCGGAATAAATTTTTATATTCCAACACTGGAGCCTCAATATTTTAGTAAAGTGTCCCGAAAGAGGCAAGGATTCTCCCCGATTATTAAAACAGAACATCGTTTCATCTATTGCAAATTCACAGATCAAAAATATAGCGAGTCATTCTGAGGTCGCTGCTGCGACCGAAGAATCCAGAGGGTGATGGCAACGCAACCCAGGCAATTATTCTCTGGATTCTTCACTTCGCTATGCGGAGCCTGCCCTGAGTGGAGCCGAAGGGTTCAGAATGACTCTTCTTGTCATTGAGTTACGCTAACCATCAATCCGCTCTTGCTCAAACTTTGAAACAAATTCCAGAATAGCCAGATTTCCCCGCGCCCTTCCATCCCAGCCATCCACCCAATTCGTCACCCCCAATCCCAAAATGGAACCGCACCGAACCCTCGTTCCGAAACGACTTGCACCATGGTTCCTCTCTCGGTTCTTTCGTTGATTTCACCTTTCATTCGCGCAAACGTTAAAGCAGCCTACCAATTTCATCTGCCAATCGAGAATTTGTGGGCATGTCTCGCGAAAGGAAGAAATCATGGCCACCTCCCCCATTTCGACCACTTCGGCTCCATTGAACCCAGTGGTCGTTTGCAATCTGCCTGCTTCTGTCTGGATGTCCGAGCCGCTACACGAAACAGCCCACGCGGCAACGCCTTCCCACGCACTTCCAACCGCGCTTAAAGCCCCACCCAGCCACGTCGATCCCGCCCTCCGAGAGCAGATGCTGCTGGAGCACATGTCCATCGTGCGCTTCGTGGCCCGCCGCATTCACGAACGGCTGCCCCAGCATGTCGAGCTGGAGGACTTAGTCGGCGCGGGGATGGTCGGCCTGATCGACGCCTTCAACAAGTTCGACATGTCCAAAAAGGTCCAGTTCCGCAGCTATGCGCAGTTCCGCATTCGCGGCGCCATCCTCGACAGCCTGCGGACGCTGGACTGGGGACCGCGCGATTTGCGCCGCAAAGGCAGGGAAATCGAAGAGGCCATGCAGAAATTGACCGGCCGCCTGGGCCACGCGCCTTCTGAAAGCGAAGTTGCCGGAGAGCTTGGCGTGGCGTTGGCGCAATATCAGAACCTGCGGACCAGCTTGAAGGGTCTGGAGATTGGCAGCCTGCAGGAAACGCGCTCGGAAGACTCCGCCGAAGAGGAACTGGCCTATGTTCCTGCGGACCCCGAAGAAGACCCGCTCGTCCGCTGCATGAAAAGTGAAATGTCGGAGCGGCTGGCCGAGGCCGTCGCAGCGTTGCCGGAAAAGGAAGGGCGCGTTCTGGCCCTTTACTATGCGGAGGAGATGACGATGAAGGAGATTGGCGCGGCGCTGGGTGTGGTCGAGTCGCGGGTCTCGCAGATTCACTCTTCGGCCCTGCAGGTGTTACGCAGCCGCCTGGTGCGCCGGGAAAAATACGGCAGCAAGGACGTAGCTCTGTATGCAGGGGCCCGCCCAAAGAACGCGCATGGGAACATGCATACCTCGAAGCTCTGCCACGCGCAAAGCAATTGAGCGCAAATTATTTCTGCGGTCTGCTGGCCGCGACTGCTTTCGCGGGGTGAAGGAACCGGTGGCAGTTGCTGTATGTCGCCTTGTAAACCAGGCTGTCCGGCGCTTCTGTATCGGTTATGGTGGACTGGATGGTCTGCGGTAGCCAGAACGACTGCGCGCCTAGATTCACCTTGGCGTAATCGACAGACAGATCATACCGATCATGCCGGGAGAACAGGAAGGACGGCGTGAAAGGCAGCGGAATTTTCAAGTGCGGGTCATCGGCGGAGTTTTCCAGTTGCAGAATCTGCATGGTGTCTGGATCGACGCGCGCCCGCGTGAAGCCTCGCTGATTGGCCATTCGACAATCGGCGTTCGTGTCTTTATTTGGCTTTGGGGTGATTTCCAGAACCATCATCGGATGACCGGCGGAGTCCGGCTTATCGATCAGCGTGTCGTTATAGCAGCCCATGTTTTTTGCGGAAACCAGGTCTAAGGCATTCGCGTAGCCTCCGTTGAACCGATACGGCAGGTTCAGGCTTTGCTTTTTTGCCGGCTGCCCGTTCACCGTCTGGATCGTTCGCGACTCCTCGAACGGCCCTTGCTCGCTCCCAGGCGTCGCGCGCATGACGTAAAAAACGGAATCGACCCGCGCGTTCCCGACGATCTTCCTCTTGCGAATCTCCTGCGACGCGATATGTTCCTCGCAGGAAAAATCCGGCACGGACTCTTCATAGTTGGCGATGCTGGCTTGCAGCCGGGCCAGCACGGAGTCCGCGGTGGGAGCTGCCTTCTGCGCCAGGGACGGGCTGAGGAAGCCCACCATAAACCCTGCAAGAATTGCATACGATGAAACCGGTGCGCGTCCGATACACAACATGGAGGGCCACTCCTTCCAGACGTCGCCATCTTACGCCCGCTGGTGGAGAACACGCCACCCCTATTTTTTGCTGGGCCAAAAGCAATTAAATGGAAAGCGCGCGCGGCTGCTGCTGGGTCATGCAGTGCATCGCGCCCAGGCCCCAGATGAAGTCTCCGCTGTGAATGCCGACAACGGTGTGGCGCGGAAACAGCTCCGCCAGCGTGTTCAGCGCAACCCGGTCGTTGGCGTCATTGAAGGTGGGCGCGAGCACCAGCCCGTTCGCGATGTAGAAGTTCGCATAGCTCGCCGGCAGCCGTTGGCCCTCAAAAATTACAGGGGAGGGAAGCGGCAGCTCCACCACGCGATACGGCTTGCCTTCGAGCGCGCGCGCGGCGCGCAGCCGGTCGAGATTTTCCGCAAGCGGCTCGTGATTTTCATCGGCCCGGTTCGGCTCGACCGCGGCCACGATGGTATGCGTATCGACGAAACGCGCAATGTCATCCACATGGCCATGCGTATCGTCGCCCGCAATGCCGCGATTCAACCAGATCACATCGTCCACGCCGAGATAATCGTGGAAGCAGCGTTCCAACTGCTCGCGCGTCACGCCTGGATTGCGCTGCTGCACTTCGCTCAGCAGGCATTCCTCAGTGGTCAGCAACGCGCCCGCGCCATTCGCGTCGATGCTGCCGCCTTCGAGCACCACGCGATGCCGTCGCCTACCGTATAGCAGAATTTCTGGCGTCCACGCGGGCAGTTCAAGCAGCTTGGCGACTCGGGCAGGAATCTGATCGTCGTGACGCCAGTTGTCATACTTCGCCCAGCCGTTGAATTTCCAATTGGTAAGCGTAAGCGGAACTGTGGCCTGCGCCGATGCCGCGGTCAAAAAAATTGGCCCCGAATCACGCAGCCATACGCGGTCTGTCGGCCAGGGATGAAAATGCACCCGCGCCAGGTTGGCCCTGCACCGGCGCAGTACATTGCGCGCGCGCTTTTCCGCCGCCGCATCGTTCACCAGAATTTCGACATCTTCCACCCGCGCCAGTTGGCGCACGATGTCGCCATAGACCCACGGGATCGGCTGAAATTTCCCCGGCCAGTCCTCGGGATTGTGCGGCCATGCAATCCAGGTGGCGGCATGCTGCGCCCATTCGGCGGGCATGCGCAGGCCCTGCGCGCGCGGAGTGGTGTTGTGCAGGTCTGAAATGTCTGGGCTGTGCATGAATTCCTATTCGTCCAGAAAGCGCTGCATGATGGGCTGGTAAGCGTCGATGCGGCGGTCGCGCAGAAACGGCCAATTGCGGCGCGTCTCCTCGATCAGCCGCAAATCGATTTCTCCGATCAGAATATCTTCGTTATCATGTGCCGCCTGCGCCACGATGCGGCCAAATGGGTCGGCCAGAAATGAGCCGCCCCAGAACTCCAGTCCGGCGCCTTCCACGCGATTGCCGCGCACATCGCCATGCTCGTGCCCCATGCGATTGACTGCGGCCACATACACCCCATTGGCAATCGCGTGCGAGCGCTGGATGGTTTGCCACGCGCTGTATTGCGCCTCGCCGTACTCCGCTTTTTCCGCCGGATGCCAGCCGATCGCCGTCGGATAAAACAGCACATTCGCGCCCTTGAGCGCCGTGATGCGCGCGCCCTCTGGATACCACTGGTCCCAGCAGACCAGCACGCCGACATTGCCCGCGCGCAGCGGAAAATTCCGGAACCCAAGGTCGCCCGGAGTGAAATAAAACTTTTCATAATAGAGCGGATCGTCGGGAATGTGCATCTTGCGATACAGTCCGGCGAGCGCGCCATCGTCCTCAAGGACAGCGGCGGTGTTGTGATAAATTCCCGCCGCGCGACGCTCAAACAGGGAAGCGATGATGGCGACTTTTTCCTCCCGCGCAATGCGCGCCAACTTTTCGGTCGAAGGCCCGGGGATCGGCTCCGCCAGATCGAACAGCGCGTGGTCCTCGCGCTGGCAAAAATACTGCGCGCGAAACAACTCCGGCAGGCACACCACCCGCGCACCCGCGCGCGCCGCTTCGCGCACGCGCTCTGCGGCCTTGTCGAGATTGGCCTCCGGGTCGGCGGAGCAGGACATCTGCACCAGCGCCACACGGAAATTGGATTTCGAACTTATCATTCTCTAGTCTTCTTCGCGCTATGCCTGGACGCAATCCATTCCAATATGGCGCGCCACACGCAGCATCGGCTGGTCGCTTGTGATCAACGTCAGTCGTTCTACCCGCGCAGACGCCACAATCATCCGGTCCGCCGGGTCCTTATACATTGGTTCGGGCAATTCTACCGCCTCAATTGCGATGTCGATGCTCAGCGGAAGCAGTTGAATTCCCGGCTTATCGAGGGCCTCGACGACCCATCGTCCGACCGGCATTTCCAATTGCAGGCGCTTACGACGGGTCAGCATGGCAATTTCCCAGATCGAAATGGCCGGAACATAGACCGAGCGCAATGCACCGGCATTCTGGATTGCCTCGATCGCATTCGTCGATAACGGATGGGAAAGCATTTGCAGCCGAATCCAGACGTGGGTATCCAGCAGCACGCCTCGAGCGCTAGTCATCGCGCGCGGCATCCCACTCGTCTCCAATTGGCGAGATAATGTCGCCGATTTCGCGGCCTGTGCCCTTCATCGAGCCGTACAGAGAAGGAACCGGATCAGCCTCCATAGGCACCAGCCGGGCGACTGGCTTGCCGTGCTTGGAAATGACGACCGTCGTCCGTGTGCGCTGCACCGTATCGAGGATCGCGAGGCACTGCGCTTTGAACTGCGTCGCTGGAATCGGCGCTGTGTTTTTGGTCTTCATAAAAAAGTGGTCAGCGGCACTGACCACTTTAGATTAACACGATGGCGTTTCCCCGTTGCGTTCCTCGATATCAGGCTGCCCGCGTGTCGTAGCTGTAGGTGTTTGTCCCGTCGCTCATTTCGATTTCGCCGCTGGCTTCGAACCCGGCTGGCTTGCGAAGGCTTCGGGGTCGGCCTTGCGCAGCTCCTGCAGGAACTGCTGGTACTCTCGCCTGCCGCGCTTCAACTTGCTGTAATCCACGTCCTTGTAGTAGCGACTGATGTAGTTGAACGCATAGGCGGCGTACCATGGGATTTCCTTGTCGGGGTGCTTCGAGTTGATGACAGGATTGCTGACCGGCTTGCCCTGCGCCACCGCCCACGCGAACGGCGCCTCGCGGATGTCGTACCCTTCCAAGTACATCTGGCGTATGCCGATGCGCAGAAGTTGTTCATCCTGTGTGCGCGCAAATAAATAGACGTTTGCATAATTCATGCCAAACTGCCGCACACGTGGGCTAGTGATACTTGGCCGCGCGTAGTACGCCTGCCATTGCGCGATGGATGTGATGGCATACGACAACAATGCCGCCACTTGAGCCTCATTTTGCATCCGTGCCAAAAGCACATCAGGGATTAAAACTTTGCCGTTTGGCATTGCTATCACATTCTGGACTATCGTGTTGTACTTCGGGCGATTGTATCTATAGTGGTTGCCAATGAACACTTTAACGCCTTGTAGTCCTCCATCCAGTTCTACAAGATGGTTTCCTGGCGTTGCAATGAATGGATGGATAACATAAAAATGGAAATCGATCTTCGTCGGATCATTCGCTGGCAATTCCTTCTGATACTGCGGTACTAATGTCATTCCTAGCTGCGATACATAATTCTGCACGCCTTGATATGGCAGGATTTGGATCGGGCTTCCATATTTATATTGAATGCTGCCGGGGATATGTTTGCTGTAGCATGGAGTTTCAATCTTGGCTGTAAACATCCTCAGAAACTCTTCTCCTGTTGCATCTGCCTGATTGGGCCAGAACCAGAGCTGCATAGCTGTGATAGTTCCATCGGCCGCGCGCGTGACGTGATAGGTGGCCCATGTGTTCGGCTTGAGTAAACTGGAAGAGGTAAACTCGTGGACAGATTTGCTGTATTCCCTTGTATGGGAAGGAGACACCCCAGCAAGTAGATGGGCCGGGATTTGCGAGTCATGGGTGGAAAGCAACTTGGTCTTGGGAGTTACAGTCATGGGATATCCATCGACCCATAGCTTTCCGCTCCAACCGCGAGCGCTCGGTCGTACCATTGGGGTTTCTTCAATTAATGTTTCGCGCTCCAAAGTGCGACTGCCGTACGCTAGATAAACCGTAACCTGCTCGGCCACAAACCCTCTGAGATCTTGCTTGCTGCCAACCAATCTGACGCGGGAACCAATCGCTAGCTGTATCGAGCGACACTGTACCAAAGATGTTATCGTCAACCATGAGGACGGCTTAACCGGCCTTTTAGTCTTGCAACTCGTCTGCGCGTTCAGCAGGACATGCATCGTGCCAACTTTAAACTCCGTGCGTGAATCGATGTTGGTGACGAAGCCCTCCACCGTAGCTGCGCTCGCTGGAGCTCCAACGCAAAGAGTTATAGAGCCCAAGAATAATAATCCCTGCACTAACATTTTTCCGGACTTGCTCGCCGATTTTGTGTAAAATTTGTTGATAACTTTCATGGAAGCTTAAGCCCAGGAGATGGAACTTTCCTTGACGAGGGATGCCCTAGTATGCTTTTGATGCTTAGATTCTGATTTGGAATTCCGATTGGCGCCGTTCCTAGGCCGCCAAGGTCTGACGGGCGCGGCAGCAAGCTCCCCGTAAATTGAGGAGGACCAAACAAATCCCAAAAGACGGAAAATAAATCATTGAGGGCAGTGTAGATTGCGTATGCAAGGACAACGCCACATCCTGGGTTCGCTAGTGCGAATGGGCCAGACGACGCGCACTCAACTCCAAACGCTGCACCGACTGCAGCAATAGAATCTTCCACCACCTTCCCTGCTACGCTCCCTTGACCGAAGACCACCGAGGTCCATCCGGATGGGCCGCACGCTGCCTTATTTGAGTCAATGCTGCAGAATATAGTGAACGCAGCACCAACTATTGGAGCAACCTCGCTTGCAGTACCTGCAAACCCAAATGCTTGCATCACACCATAAATACCATCCGATGCGACTGACAGCGCTGGATCACATGGATTGAAAGAATAACCCCCCATGAAACTAACGGTCTCACCGGAAGCAGTGCATGGGCTTCCACCCGCGCCGTTGACTATTCCATCCGCTAATCCACTTGGGTCGACGTAGTTGAGCGGGTTGCCGTTGACATACACGTATCTGTTGAAGCTTTGCGGGTTGTTCAGGTCGTAGCTGCCGTTGTAGGGGTCGGGGCGCAGCCAGCGCGTCTGCTCGGCGGAGTAGTTCCTGTACCAGGCATCGTCGCCGCCGTACTCCGTGTCCTGAAACAGGTTCGCGTACACGTATGGATCGTTGGTGCTGGACGGCGGCATCACTTGCCCGTAGGGAGCCAGCAGGTTCGTGCCCAGCACGTTGCCCGATTGCGTCTGATTGACCCATGGAGTCATAGATTCAATGTTATGAGGCAAATATACTCTGGATTCTTCACTTCGGTCGCCGCGGCAACCTTCGTTCAGCATGACTGGCACACGATAGATATCAGTTCTGCCCGGCCTCATGCCAGCAGGCGTTCCTCTTCCACATGGCTGCCGGGGCGTGAAGTTAACGTGACGGCTGCGCCGACGATCATCGCGCCACCCATCCATGCCACAGGTCCGAGGTGCTCTCCCAGCAGGCCGACGCCGAGCAGCGAACCGATGATCGGTTCCATATTGAGGAAGACCCCAGCGCGGGAGGCGGGGACGCGGGTCAGTCCCCAGTTCCATAGCAGAGTGGTGCTGGCCGTTCCGAGCAGGCCGCTGGCAGCCAGTGCGCCCCATGCAGTCATCGAGATGTGGATGGGTGGAGGTCCATCCACGGAAAAGACCCATGCAGCCAGCATGATTGTTCCCGCGCTCAAACCGTAGGCGGTGACGACGAGCGGAGAATGGTCGCGCAGGAGTCGCTGGTTCATCAGAATCCATCCCAGAGAAATCATCAGGGAAACGACGACCAGCATGTCTCCGGCGAGGCTGGGAGCATCTCCAGGGCTGCCGCGATGTGAGCCACCGAGCGCGATCAGCGCAGCGCCGGTGGTGGATGCTGCCAGGGCGGCCCAGCCAATGCGGTCAAGCCGCTCATGTGCGAAGATGCCTGCGCCGACCGCGAGCACGACGGGCAGCGTGCCGACCATCAGCGCGGCGTGAGAGACGGTGGTGCGGGCGAGTCCGGCGAATTGCAGCAGGAATTGCAACGGCACGCCGAGAAAGGCCGCGCCCAGCAAGATGCGCCACTCGCGTGCGTTCAGTCCGGGGCGCCGCAACAGCAGCACTGGGGCCAGACCGATGCATGCGAAGAGAAATCTGTAGAGCACCATGTGCGCCGAACTCATCTCGCGCATGGCGATCTTGCCGAAATAAAATCCTGTGCCCCACAGACTGCCCGCCAACGCGCAGGCCGCGTAGCCGAGCGCTGCGTGGGAGCGAGAATGCGTGGGCGATATGGAGACGGAGGGCATGCTTCTACTGTGACAGAGAAATAGAATGGGCACGACCCATAGGCCGCGCCCAAATGAAGGAGTGCTGCTACGAAGGCATTACCAGACGCGGCAGCGGTCGACTGGAGCCATCGGCTGACCCTTCTTGCAACTGAAGGCGTGGGCAAACTCCGGCATGTTTCGCACCACTCCGTTGGCGCGGAACTTGTCCGGCGAATGCGGATCGGTCTGCACCAGCAGACGAATGTACGTCGGCCGCGCATTCGTGCACCAGTTCTGCGCGAACCCGATGAAGAATTGCTGCTCCGGCGTAAAGCTGCCCATCTTCTTCGACAGGTCGATGCTGTGCTGGTGCGCGTAGGCTTCCATGGCCATGTAGGCCAGGCGGATGCCGCCGTTGTCGGCTGTATTTTCGCCGAGCGTCAGCCTGCCGTTGACGTGGAGATTATTGACGGCGACAAAACTGCTGTATTCGTCCGCAACGCAGGTGGTGCGGGCGTCGAACTGCTTCTTGTCTTCGGCAGTCCACCAGTTTTTCAGGTTGCCGTAGCCGTCGAACAAGCTGCCCTGGTCGTCGAAGCCATGGGTCAATTCATGTCCGACGACCGCGCCAATGTGGCCGTAATTCACTTCTTCTGGCGCAGTCTTGTCATAGAACGCAGGCTGCAAAATTCCAGCGGGAAAGTTGATGTTGTTCATGCTGGGATCGTAGTAAGCATTGACGGTCGGCGGCGACATTCCCCACTCGTTCTTGTCGACTGGCTTGCCGATTTTATTCAACTGACGGGCCGATTCAAACTCCCGCGCGCGAATGGAATTGCCTATCGCGTCGTTCGGCGTGATGATGAGCTTGGAATAATCGCGCCATTTGTCGGGATAGCCGATCTTATTGGTGATCAGATCGAGCTTCTGGATGGCCTTCACCTTGGTTTCAGGACTCATCCAGCTCAGCGAGGTCAGGTCCTTGTTCATGGCGGCTTCGATGGCTTTCACCATGTCCAGCGTTTTTTGCTTGCTGTCGCCGGCAAAATATTTTTGCACGTAAACTTTGCCCAACGCTTCGCCAAGCGCGGCATCTGTCGCCGAGACGCAGCGCTTCCAGCGGACGGGCATATTCGGAGTGCCGCTCAATTTGCGGCCATAGAAGTCGAAGCTCTCATCGTCGAATGCCTTGGGCAGCCGCGATGCGAAAGAGTCGAGCAGATGGACGCGCAGATAGTTGCGGATGGTCGCCATGTCGGTCTGTTGCAGAATGCCGTTCAGCGCCTGGAAATAGGCCGGGTTGGCGACATTCAAATCCTTTACCGGAGGTGCGCCGGTGTTGCGCAGCAGTGTGCTCCAGTCCAGAGATGGATCGGTGTTTGCAAGAGTGGTCAGGGTTTCGATGTGGTAAGTCTTGTACGGGTCGCGTCTTTCGACGACACCCATGGAAGCCTTAGCGAGAGAGGTTTCGAGCGCCATCACCGCATTGGCGTCCGTCATGGCCGCATCCGGCGCATCGCCGTAGAGATGGAGCATATTGGCCATGTGCTGGATATATTCCGCGCGAAGTTTGGCGCTCTTTGCGTCGGAACGCAGGTAGTAATCTTTTTCCGGCAGGCCCAGACCGCCCTGATCGACGACAGCAATCTCTTTCGTCGCGTCTTTGAAGTCCTGCATGGAGCTGAGGTCGAAAAACGCTTCCACGCTGATCTTCTGGTAGTGCGCGATGAGGGCAGGCAGTTCCTGTTTATTCTTCAGCGCAGCGATGCGATGCAGTTCTGGCTGCAACGGCTTCAGCCCATCTGCGTTGATCGCGGCCGTGTTCATGCATGCGCCGTAGTAGCCGCCAATCTTCTGTTCGTCGGCGGAACGATTTGCACCGGGTTTCGCAGCCTGTTCCAGAATGCCGTGGAGGAGTTGACGGTTGTATTCGTTCAAATTTTCAAACTGATCGTAGATCGGCAGATCGCCGGGAATGGGATATTTCTGCGCGAACTTCCCGCATGCATACTGGTAGAAGTCCGTGCATGGGTCTGCCGCAGTGTCCATGATGGCGGTGTCGAAGCCGGGAATGGGAGTGACGATTTGCGTTTCGGTTTTTGGGGCCGGAGTGGCGGATTTTTGTCCGTGAGCAGCAATGCAGAATATGCCGGCCATCCAAAGAAGTGTGGCCGCTATTAGGGATGAAAAGAATTTTTGTGCAGCCATTCGTCTTGGTTCCTTTCGTTTGAAAGCGTAACGTGTTGAAAGAGTATGCGCTTTCCATCAGAAATGCGCGAGAATGCGATGTCAATAGGAAGCGGAGAACCTTTGCACTCCGATGGACAATGGATGGTTTGGATGGCGACGGCAAACAGCCGCAAATGGCTGCCGCTGCGCGGCCTGGCGCTACTGCTGGTTCTTTGCGGCGCATTCCAGTTCAGCAGAATACAAGCGCAAAAATCGCATCCACCGCCTGCAAGAGCATACGACATACGGCCACCCGTGCCCATTCCCATCGCTGAGTTGGGTTATCGCCCTCCCGGCGAACTGCCCGCTTTCTCTTATTATTCACTGGTCAATCTTCAATTTATCGATGCGAACCATTTGCTTTTTGTTTTCAATACAACAGGCTTGCTGCATCGCGATTCCGACTGTTCCAAGACGGATTCCGAACGCCTGATGCGTGCTGTGGTCCTGGAGATTCCATCGGGAAGGGTGGAGAAGCAGGCGGAATGGGAACTGTACGATTTCTCCGAGTTCCTGTGGCCATTGCCAGAAGGGCGGTTTGCGTTGCGGCGCTGCTCGCAATTGGAGCAGGTCGATGCATCGCTCATTCCGCGGCCCTTCATCAATCTGGAAGGGACACTGGAGGAGGTCCTTTTTTCTCCGGACCGCTCGGTCGTATTAGTCGAAGAAAAACCGGAACCTCATCTGCCGAAGCCGCAGCCAACCAAATCCGGCTCACGCTCACTCGTACCGCCGTCCCCAACTCCGCCAGTAGCTGCGGACACTCCGGCACAGATGCTGAATCTGGATTTTATCCGCATCAATCCACTGGCGGTCATCGCACATTCGCATGCGCCGCTGCCTGTGACAATTCCTATACTGCCCCAGGGATTTTTGCAGACGCTTGGCGCGCCGCACGACCGGTGGATGGTCACTCTGCAACCGTTTGAAGGTGTGCAACGGCAGGTTGCGGTCATCCATTCCATTTGTGCTCCCCAGCTCACGGCGATTACGAACAGTGTGTTTCTGGTAAGTATGTGCCCAAACTCCAATCAGATTGGCTATCAGGCATACAGCATTCAGGGAACGCTCGTGTGGCAAAGAATGGAACCCCCGAACAGATATTCTCCACGATTTTTGTTGGCGCAAAATGGCGCGCATTTTGCGATTGAAACCCTGCATGCAACCCGTCCGCTGGCAGCGCTCGACCCGCTGAACAACGAATCGATCGATGCTCAGATCATCGATATTTACGACACGATGACCGGCACTCTAATCGCGAGTGTTCCTGTGTCGCCGATTTACACCGGAGGAAGGAACGCCGATTTTTCTCCGGATGGCACGCGCCTGGCTGTGCTGGAGGATGGCGCCATTGAAATTTACGACCTGAATACCCTGGAAAAGGTCCAGCGGCGCTTTCCCAGATAGGCCGGATCCACGCCAGAGTGTATCTACTGCGAAAAAAATAGTTTTTTCTCGGTTCCCGCTGTGCTACGCTGCGCGCACAGAGAAAACATTTATGAATGATCTTTCTGCGGTTCCCACATCTTTGCCTGGCAATATCTACGGACCTCTGACGCCGAGCCAGGTATTCGAGCGCACATTCACCCTGTTGCGCGAAAACTTCACGCTTTTTTTCGGGATTACTTTAGTGGTAATCGGGGTGGAAATCGGCATTGGCCTCATTGCAGGTAGCGGCAATATCTGGATGAAGCGTTCGGCGTTGCCAATGAGTCCCGTATACATGCTCCTTTTTATAGCGCCGCTGGCCATATTGGGCGCAATTCTGATCTATGTTTTTACGCAGATCGTGCAGGGTGCCCTGTTTTATGCGACGCAGGCGCGGCTTGCCGGTATTTCGACCAGTGTCGGACAGGTGTGCGGCCACGCCGCCAGCAAAGTGGGCAAGCTGGTCGGGATTTCCATGCTGGTGGCGTTGCGGATTTTCGGCTACGTACTGGTGTTTTTCGGCGTGTTCTTTATGCTGCTGCTGTTTGCGGCTCTCGCGTTTGGAGGGGTCCGCCAAATCGCCGGTGGCGTTCCTTTTCGGATGGGACAAACGCCGTCCATGGGAATGATCGTTTTTGCTGGGATGGTTCTCCTGGTGTTTCTGGTGGTTTATCTGGGGCTGCTGCTCTGGCTGATCGCCCGCTATGCACTGGCCATTCCGGCTGCGCTTGGAGAAAATCTCTCGGTTACAGACGCAATCCGACGATCCATTCACCTCAGCGCTGGCAGTCGAGGAAGAATCTACGCGGTCGTTCTATTCATCGGTGCTGTGTGGATTGCTCTGAGCATGATTTCGCTGCCAGTGCAATTGATGATGACCGCCTCGGCTGCGGCGCGCCACACCACGACGTTCCTGATGGTTGACTTCGTCACCATGCTGCTGGCGCTTTTCAGAATCCTCTTCAGTGCAGTACTGATTGCATTCATGGGCGTGGCCGCGACGCTCTGCTACTACGATCTGCGTGTACGCAAGGACAGGTTCGGGACACCTGTCGCAGACACATCTCCGGCCATTCCGCCGCCCGCGCCTGACATGTCTACGGAAACTTTTTCGAGTACGTAACTGTGGCAGTTACTTATGGCCTAGATATTTTCTCAGAGCATCGATGCCCGCTTCGATATTCTCTGTAGGAACGCTGTAGCTGAAGCGAAGATGGCCTTCCCCCTGCGCCCCGAACGCGACGCCGGGGATGGTTGCCACATGCGCGCGATCCAGCAGGATTCCCACCGCTTTGCGGCTGTCCTTATGCACCTTTGCCGACTTGGGGAAAACATAAAAAGCTCCGGCGGGAGGCATACATTCCAGTCCCAGCTCGTTTAGCCCCTGCACTAAAAGGTCGCGGCGCTGGCGGTATTCCTCCAGACGCGCTGCTTGAAATTTGCGCGGCATCCGCATGGCTTCGAGCGCAGCCCATTGCGTCGGTGTCGAGACGCCATTGGTGGAGTAGAGGATGATCTTGCGCAGGCCAGTCATCCATGGCTCACATGCAACCACATAACCGACGCGCAGGCCGGTCATACTGAAGCTTTTGGAGAGCGTGTATGTCGTAATGGTACGTTCCGCCATGCCGGGCAGCGTGGCGATGGAGAAGTGCTCGCCCTCGTAAACCAGGTCCTCATACGCTTCATCGGCAATCACGATCAGGTCGCGTTTTTTGGCGAAGGCCGCCACTTCCTCCGCTTCCTGTCGCGTGAAGACCACTCCGTTGGGGTTCTGCGGCGTGTTGTAGTAGATGGCGCGTGTGTGCGGCGTGGCGTAGCGTTCGAGCGCGTCTGTAATGCCATGGTTGCGGGCGCTGATGGTGGGCACGAGAAGCGGCCGCCCTTGCGCGCCAGTCACTAGGTCGCGGATGGGCGTCCAATAGGGAGAAAATACAAGTGCATCGTCGCCAGGGTCGAGCACACATTGAAAGGCAGCGTACAGGCCGTGCGATCCGCCGACTGTCAGCAACACCTGATCGGCATTCACATCCATGCGGTTGAAGGTTCGCAGTTTGTGCGCGATGGCTTCCCGCAGCGGCTCCATGCCGGAGGATGGCGCGTAGCGCGTCTTGTCTTCGACCAGCGCCTGCATCATGCCGTATTTGACGGGCAACGGAGTCGTAAAAAATGGTTCGCCCCCATGGAAGCCATGCACAACCTCGCCGCCGGCGCGCAACGCCATGACCTTGTTGCGAATCTGCACAATGTCGGAAAACCTGACTTCATCCAGCCGTTTCGATAGGCGCAAGGAGGACAATTTAGCGGACATATTCACGATCTTTCAAAGATAGAAATGTTTTCTGTTGCTAGTTGAACTGTTCGCGTGCCCAGACGCAATAGAGTATCGCGATTGAAAGAAAACAGTCGAATTTTTTCTTACATGACCGCACAAAACTACGTCTGCATCGCACCAGTGTAGATGGCCATCCCCGCCACGGCGTCCACATGGATCGCTTCCAGTTCGTCGATTTCGCTCTGGTTGCGTATTCCGCCGGCGACAATCAACTGCCGCTGGGTCTGTTGGCGCAAGGTGCGCGCGATCTCCATAGGAAAGCCCTGCATTGTGCCTTCTGTATCCACATGTGTGTAAAGGAACGCGCCACAGAATGGCTCCAGTTCCCGCATGGCGTCCTGTGGCCGCAACGCGATTTGCTCGCGCCAGCCGCGGACGGCGACGTTGCCATTTTTCGTATCGACGCTAAAGACGAGTGTATTTGCGCCGAGTGTGCTGGCTAGGTCCTCTGCGAATTGGCGCCGTACGAGACCACTGGAAGAAGGCCCACGCGCGGCATCATTCTGCTCCGAGGCAGCATTGGCTGCGAACAGGGAAGAGCCAAAGATTACTCGCTCCGCGCCCATCGAGAGGAGGGCGCGCGCATCTTCGCTGCTGCGAATGCCTCCGCCAACCTGACAGGGCAGTCGGTGCAGAATGCGCTCCATGAGGCCGCGATTATTGCCCTGGCGCTTGGCTGCATCGAGATCGATCAATTGCACCAGGGGATATGCAGCAAAGCGGTCGATCCAATAGTCGAGATCGTCAAAACCGAGCGCGAGGTCCTCGCCATGCACCAGTTGCACGATGCGTCCGCCCATCAGGTCAATTGAAGGAATCAACATGCAAGCCTCAAATCAATTTCCATCCTTATCCATCCGCAGGGATTGTAATCGTTCAACATGGCAGGCGCATCGGCAGTCCAAGCGCCGCGAGTTCTTCCTTCAAGCTACGCGCATCCGAAATGCCGAAGTGAAAAATGCTGGCTGCCAGCGCTGCATCGGCGTGTCCGCGTGTAAAAACTTCGGCAAAGTGTTCGACATTTCCCGCGCCGCCAGAGGCGATTATGGGAATCTGGACGGCTTCGTTCACTGCGGCTGTCAATTCGCAGTCGAATCCGCTGCGCATACCGTCGGAGTCCATCGAGGTCAGCAAAATCTCGCCTGCTCCGCGAGATTCCGCTTCTCTGGCCCACGTAACTACAGTGCGCCCGGTCGCCTTTCGTCCTCCACTGACATAGACCTTAGCGGTTTCTGGCGCGCCAGAATTGCGGCGACCATCGATGGCGATCACCACAGCCTGCTCGCCGAAGCGCGAGCCGATTTCCGTAATCAGTTCTGGGCGGCCCAACGCGGCCGAGTTGATGCTGACTTTGTCCGCTCCGGCGTCGAAGACCAGCAGAGCATCGTCGAGCGAACGTATGCCACCGCCTACAGTAAGCGGTATAAAAATCTTCTCGGCGGCGCGACGCACGGCATCCAGCAGCAATGCGCGTTTTTCATGGGTCGCAGTAATGTCGAGAAACACAATCTCATCTGCGCCGCCCGCAGCATGGCGTACAGCTAGGGCCGCTGGATCGCCTGCGTCGATCAGGTCGACGAATTGGACGCCTTTCACCACGCGGCCAGCGGAGACGTCGAGACAGGCAATGACGCGGCGTGTCAACATGAAGAGGCCCTCATGAAATTCTCCAGAATCTTCAGTCCGACAGCGCCGGATTTTTCAGGATGAAACTGAACGGCCATCCAATTGCCCTGTTCGATCACTGCAGAAAACTCACCACCATAATTTGTAACCGTGGTAGTAGCATTTATACGTGGAGCGCGATAG
Organism: Acidobacteriaceae bacterium; assembly: GCA_027306695.1. Lineage (GTDB taxonomy): Bacteria > Acidobacteriota > Terriglobia > Terriglobales > Acidobacteriaceae > JAKAAZ01. The sequence continues at coordinate 8,296 of DAHUZH010000051.1, read as the reverse complement.
GAGTGTGTGAAATACACATACGAAGAGGGCGGCAGTCCCTCCAATAAGCGGGAATTTCCGACTGCCTCCAGAGAATTCCATCCGACATGTGGAGATTTAACGCTGGTTGAAAAGCGTTCGCACATCGCGGGAAATATGCCAAGGCCGCGCATTTCTGGTGCTTCTGTACTGCCGACAAACAGCCATTGCAGGCCAACGCAGATGCCAAGAAACGGGACGCCGTTGAGCACGCGCTCTCGCAATGCATCTCCCATCCCACTCTCCAGCAAACAGTTTGTGGACGAGAAGTGGCCGACGCCCGGAAGCACGATTCGCGCAGCTCCTCGCAGCGCTTCTGGGTCTGCCGTCACCACTACGTCCGCGCCGGTCATGCGCAGCGCTTTGCATACGGAATTCAAATTCCCGGCCTCGTAATCGATAACGACTGTCTTACCATGGTTCATGCAACACACTCCATTAGAGCAATCCTTTTGTGCTGGGCAGTATGGCGCGCAATTGCAAATCGCGAGAGCAGGCGAAGCGCAAGGCGCGTGCGAATGCTTTGAAGATGGCCTCGATTTTGTGGTGATTGGAGCGTCCGTATAACACTTTCAGATGGACGTTCGCGCGCGCGCCGCGAGAGAAGCCTTCAAAGAAGTCTACGAGCAACTCCGTTTGTAAATCCCCGACGATCCGAACGCGCACCTTTGTATCGACCACACAGGAAGCGCGTCCGCTCAGGTCAATGGCGGCGGCGGCCAGGGTTTCATCCATGGGCATTAAAAAATATCCGGCGCGTAGGATGCCTTTTTTGTCTCCCAACGCCTGTAAAAATGCCTCGCCAAGCGCAATGCCGATGTCTTCCAATGTGTGATGTTGATCGACATCGAGATCGCCTTTGCAGGCGAGCGATAAATCGAAGCCGCCATGGCGCGCAAACAGTTCCAACATGTGGTCCAGAAAGCGAATGCCCGTCTGCATGTCGTACCGGCCTTGCCCATCTATGGTGAGGCGCAAGTCAATCTGCGTTTCTGTCGTATGCCGCTCAAGCGTTGTGCTTCGGCGCGCTAGTTTTCTGCTTGCCATGCAATCTCCTTCAAGGAGGCTTTCAATGCAGCGATCCCGCGTTGTGTATGTTCTATCGTTCCGAGCGTGATACGAACGCAGCCATCGCAGCCGGGGTCCTGACTTCGGTCGCGCACCAGTACTCCCTGGCGGCGCATCGCGCCGACGAAAGCAGCATGTTTCGAGCCGATGTTCATCAGGACAAAGTTCGCATGGCTCGGCCAGTAGGGAACCTTCAATTGCGCGAGCGCTTGCTCAGTTGTCAGACGGCTTTGACGTACTTGATCGGCATACCAACAGATATAGGCTTCGTCGGCGAGTGCTTCGGGCAAGCATTCCAGCGCAATGGAGTTCACGTTGTATGGAGAGCTGACTTTGCGGACGAAACGCATTGTCTCTGGATGGCTCGCTAAAAGGCCAATCCGCAGCCCAGCGAGGCCGTACGCCTTCGAGAAGGTTCGAGCAACGAATAGATTTGAAACTGTGTCAGTTGCATTTAGCACCGACTCACCGTGAAAGTGGTAATAGGCCTCATCGACGAGCAACGCAGCTTGCGGAGCCGATGCAGCCAATTCCAGCAGAAAAGAAGATTCAATCACCGAACCGGTGGGGTTGTTGGGAGATGCCAGCATGATAAGTTTCGTGCCGGAATGGACGGTTTGCTGCACACGTTTGTAAGGGAATTGCAGCGTGCTGTCGGCTTGGATTGCGCGGACGGTGGCGCCAGTGGCTTCCGCGTAGAGTGCGTACATGGAGAATGTTGGCGTGACGATGACGACTTCATCCTGCGGCTCGAGATAGGTTTCGCAAACAAGGTGGATGGCTTCATCGACGCCATTGGTCAGAAGAACAGCTTCAGACGTTAGTCCAAAATGCTTGGCTGCGATGCGCTCGACGAGTGCCCGTTCGGGATATTTTGTCAGGCTTTCCGCGGCAATGCGTTGTAGTACCGCCTGCACGCGAGGCGAAGAAGCGAGCGTATTTTCATTGAAGTCCAGCCGCAGGCCAGCGCGTCCGGCCAGCGGAGGGTGGTATTCGTGCATCTGCTCAACGGCGGCTCGCGGGCGCAGTTTCTGCGATGGTTGGATGGGGTTCATCGCGTCGCCTTTCGTGAAGGTGTACTTTTAGTGGAGCGAATGCGTACGGATGCTGCGTGACCGACAAGGCCCTCAGCATTCGCCAGCATGGTCGCATGCGGGCCAAGATATGCAAGCCCTTGCGATGTGTATTCCTGCGTAGTGACGATGCGGAGAAAATCGAGCACGCTGAGGCCGCCGCGAATGCGCGCCAGTCGGCCGGTCGGCAATACGTGATTGGGGCCGGAGATGTAGTCACCCATGCTTTGTGGGGTTTGTGTGCCAATGAAGATAGATCCTGCATGACGGACCCATGCGAGGTCTTTCTCGTTATCGATGGTTAAATGTTCCGCTGCGAGCCTATTTGTAACCGATTTAGTTTCATTTGGAGTTTGGGTCTGAAATATAAAACCATTTTTTCCAAGTGCCTGGCTGGCAATTTTATTTGCGGCAGATTGCCGCTGGACTTCTTGCGCCGTTGCGCTAGCCAGCTCCGTGTTGCTGGTTACCAGGATGGCGAGAGTTTCAGGATCATGTTCTGCCTGGGCGACAAGGTCGGCGGCGATCCATTGTGGATTACCATGCTCGCTGGCGACGACAATTTCTGTCGGGCCGGCCATCATGTCGATGCCGCAGTCGAAGGCGACGAGCTTTTTGGCAGTCGTGACATAGAGATTGCCGGGGCCAACAATCTTATCGACGCGAGGGATGCTGGCCGTACCATAGGCCAGCGCGGCAACTGCCTGCGCGCCGCCAATGCGATACATTTCCTGGACGTCGGCAACGTGCGCGGCGGCAAGAGTTTCTCGCGCGGGGTGCGGCGAAACCACCACAATGCGTGAAACACCCGCCACTCGCGCGGGCAACGTGGTCATCAACAGAGTGGACGGCAGCGGATAGCGTCCGCCGGGAACGTAGCAGCCGACGGAGGCGAGTGGAAGACACCGCTGGCCCAATTGAACGCCGCGCGTGGTGCGCGCCCATTCCTTCGGCATTTGCCATTTGGCGAAGCGGCGGATGTTGGCGGCCGCGATTTGCATCGCCTTGCGCAAGTCGCGAGGTGTCTGCTCCCACGCTGCCGCCATTTCTTCGCGGCTTACAGACAAAGTTGCACCAGCCGCCAAACCATCTAACCGCTCTGCATACTGGCGCAATGCCGCATCTCCTTTGCGCTGGATTGTCGAAAGGATGCGCTTGACAGCAGGTTCCAGCCGCGAGGTTGCAGTGCCTGAACGGCACTCGATCCACTCGAGCATCTGCACGGCTTCTTTCGCGCTTTTTCCGTAGGTGCGTATCAGCTTCATGGTTTTCGGACGCTCTTTTAGTTAGAAAACGATTTTGTTCAGCGGGTATTCGACAATTCCGGTGGCGTTGGCTGCCTTCAGTCTGGGAATCACATCGCGGACAGTGCGCTCTTCCAGGATCGTGTTGACCGCGACCCAGTCCGAATCGCTGAGGGTGGAGACGGTTGGAGAATTGAGCGCTGGAAGGACGCCGAGTACCGTATGCAGGTCGGAGGCGCGCACATTCATCATCAAGCCTACCTGCCCTTGCGCGGCGATTGCGCCTTGCAACATCAGTGCAATATTTTCTATTTTCTGCTTTTTCCAGGGATCGAGACAGGCTTGTGTATTGGCGATGAGTTGTGTTTCGCTTTCGAGGACAGTCTCCAGAATGCGCAGGCGATTGGCGCGCAGGGAGCTGCCGGTTTCTGTTACTTCAACGATGGCATCGGCCAGCACTGGAGGCTTGACCTCCGTCGCGCCCCAACTGAAGTCCACCTGGACGGAAATGTTTTTACCTGCAAAGTATTTCCGCGTAGCTTCGACAAGTTCGGTAGCGATGATTTTGCCGGCGAGATCTTCGGCGCGCTGGTAGGGTGAATCTTCCGGCACGGCGAGCACCCAGTGTACCTTCTGGCGGCTCTGTTTGGAGTAGGTCAGGCTGGCGATGGTCTCGACCGCCAGGCCACTTTCCGTCACCCAGTCGTTGCCGGTCAGGCCCGCGTCGAGCGCCCCATGGTTGACATAGCGGGCCATCTCCTGGGCGCGAATCAACATGCATTCGATTTCAGGATCGTCGATGCCGGGGAAATAAGAGCGGCCATTGGCGAAGATGCGCCAGCCCGCGCGTTCAAACAGTGCGATGGTTGCGTCCTGCAAGCTGCCCTTGGGAATTCCAAGCCGTAATTTCTGGCTCATGCCTTTGTCTCGCTTTCCGGTGGAAGAATTTCTGCGCTGCGAAGCGGAATGGGTTTCGTGAAGCAACTGACCGTGCCTTCGTGGCAGACCAGGCCGTCGCCTTCGACGACGACGCGAAACAGCAGCGTGTCGTTGTCGCAATCGGTGAAGGTTTCGACGATGCGCAGGCGGTTGCCGCTGGTCTCCCCCTTCATCCACAGTTTTTTGCGGGTCCGGCTCCAGAAGGTGACGAAGCCGGTGTCGAGCGTCTTGCGATAGCTTTCTTCATTGAGAAAACCGACCATCAACATGTTGCCGGTGGCCGCATCCTGTACGATGCCGGGAACGAGGCCGTCGAGTTTGCTGAAGTCGATTGCGAGGTTTTCAGTTGTTTCGGCATTCATTGTGAATCGTCCTTATGTGGGTTTTGCATGTTGAGGGGTAGAAACGAAAAGCCCGCAGATGCGGTTCGCATCAGCGGGCCTATAAACTTTCTGAACTTGCTTAAGTCTTTAAGAACTCTGCTCAGAATGCGCCGCTGACGCGTTCGCCGTGTGGTGATGGTGGGGATGATGGCGATGGCGCGGGCAAAACTGCATGAATTGAGAATAAGAACGATCCAGCGTTATGTCAAGTTGCGAACTGAGTTTGAATATCCTGGAATACGATCCCTTGTTATTTAATCTTTCGATTGACTCGGGGCATTCAGTTGATTACCTTGTTGCGAGAACGCCAAATCTTTTTTAGTGCGGAGGGAACAAGATGAACTTTAGAAAGCAGTTGCGTCGAATCGTTTTGGGCACAGGTCTTGCGCTTACTTTGGCCGTTGTTCCGGGAACCTGGGCCGTCGCATCCGGCGCGAGGGGAGCGCAGATGGGGTCGCTGACGTCCATGGCATCGAAGATGGGAAAACTGGACATCAATTCAGCTTCTTTCAAAGATTTGAAGTCACTGCCCGGTATTGGGGACGTCTACGCAAAAAAAATCATTGCGGGCCGCCCGTACAAGGCGAAAAGCGACCTTGTGTCCAAGGGGATTTTGCCGCAGAGTATCTACAACAAAATTAAAGACATGATTGTTGCAAAACTTCCCAAAATATAAGGTCGAGCACAGCGTTCGATTTTTAAACTGACCGTGCGAGAGAGCGTCTCGAACGGTCAGTTTTTGCGTAGATTGTGGGCCGGTACAATCATGCGCAACGTCGGTCGAAACGCATGCGCTTCAAAAATCTTTTATTGCCTCGCAGCATTATGATTGACAACTGTGTGCGTGAATTCAAACTCTCATCTCAATGAACGGTGGACATAATGAACTTTGGAAAGCAGTTACATCGGATTGTTTTCGGTGCGGGTCTTGCGCTTATGCTGGCCGTTGTTCCGGGAACATGGGCCATCCCTTCAAATACGAGTCCCGTACAGATGGGTGCAATGTCTTCCATGCAGTCAAAGATGGGAAAGCTGGACATCAATACGGCGTCGGAAGACCTGTTGAAAGCATTGCCGGGAGTGGGAGATGTTTTCGCGAAGAAGATCATTGCGGGGCGTCCGTACCGGGCGAAAAATCAACTTGTAACGAAGGGGATCCTGCCGCAGGGGCTGTACGAAAAGATCAAAGACCAGATCATTGCGCACCGCCCGAAGAAATAATTTTTTATCATGCTGCCGGAACTTCATCGGACGGCGCATTTTTCATTCCACCAAAGATTTGACGTCAGGATTTGATCCCGATATATATCTGAATAGCCCTTGGTGTTCGGGAAGCGCGGTGCAACTCCGCCACTACCCCGTAACTGTGAGCGCGGAGAGCAAGGCAGGGCGGTATGCAGCCACTGGACATAGCGTCTGGGAAGGTTTGCCGAGCTTGGTGAAGCGCAAGTCAGGAGACCGGCCAGGGTCACTTCTTAGCTGTCTTTCGGTCGCGATGGGAGGACCGAAGGGGCGCGCACCGGGCTGCGAATCGTAGCTTAAGTGTGCTTTCCCACTGTATGGCTATTTCTGGCTGCGCGTTTCCCGACCATCGGGAATCCGTGGCTTCCGGCGCTTGTGCGCATTGCTGTTGCGGCAGGCGTAAGAGAGTTCACCAATCCGTGAAGTGTTCGGGAAGCGCGGTGCAATTCCGCCACTACCCCGTAACTGTAAGCGCGAGAGCAGAGCAAGGCAGCATGCGGCCACTGGACGAAAATGTCTGGGAAGGCGCTCCAAGCTGAAATACGCGCGAGTCAGGAGACCGGCTTCACGCCAACGATCCGATATCCGAGGGGATTTCCATGGCGTTCAAGAATTTTTTTCCTGCAACTTTACGACTTCGCTGGCTGTTTACGGCGCTGGCTTTTTTTCTGGTATTGCCGACAACACGCGCGCGCGCGGCTGCCTATCCAACCGTACAGGGCACTGTGACCGACCCTCTGGGAGCGCCGGTTTATAACGCAATCGTAGGTCTTTCGACGTTGAACGGCGCAGTGCTGGTGACAAATACCCGCACCGACGGGCAGGGACATTACGTCCTGACTCTTACGCACTCGGGACGTTTCAAAGTGCGCGTGGTGGCCACGGGTTTCAACATCACCTACAGCCCAGAGGTCTATGTTTCTTCCACGCAACCGGCGTTTGTAGATGTGGCGCTCCAGTTCGGGCGGCTGGAGCAACAAGTGACGGTAACGGCGAACGGCATGCCGACGCCGCAGACGCAGACCGGCGCTTCCACAACGGTGATCGATATGTCGCTGTATCCACACACGCTCGACGTGCAGGACACGTTGCGTATTGTGGGCGGGTTGCAGTTCACGACTACCGGGCAGCGTGGGGCAGCGACCTCATTATTTGAAATGGGCGGAAATTCAAACGCGACGGATGTGCTGCTGGACGGCATTCCGGTCAACGATATTGGCGGCGCAGTCAATTTTGCATATCTCTCCTCGAATGGCATCAGCCAGGAAGAGGTGTATCGCGGGCCAGACAGCGCGCTGTATGGCGCGGACGCCTCCGCTGGTGTGGTGGCGCTGACGACGGCGCGTGGGACGACGGCCAGGCCGTTGCTCCAATATGCGGCGGATGGCGGCAATTTCGGAACGTATCACCAGGAGGCATCGCTCGGCGGCGTGCATAAAGCATTCGATTATTTTGGAGATTTTGCGCGCATCGATACGTCCAACAGTTATCCCAACAGCAGCTTTCATAATGCAACCTCGGTGGCAAATCTGGGCTATGCCATTACGCCGCATGTGCAGTTGCGTGGGACGGTGCATCGGGTTGCAGCAGCGACGGGCGAGCCAAATGCAATTCTGTTTTATGGCATTCCCGATGTGCAGTATTTGAAAGAGCACGACCTGTATGGCAGCGCAATTGTTGAAGATCAGCAGACCGACAAGTTGGACATGATTGCCCAGTATGGCCTGGTGCGGTTGCGCTCTCTCAACACCGATCCGGCCCCCGTGGGCGTGCTGGTGACAAATCCGAAAGCCTCGAACAATTGCGGGTATGACAGCCAGGGCAATCCTATTACGCAGGAGTATCTGGGGCTGCCGGTGACGATCCGTGGCGGCAATGGAACCAGCGCAAGTGGACAGGCATTTTATACCTGCCCCAACTTCAGCTATCCAGGCACGGACGGCACTTTGACCAACCGCGATTTCTTCTACGGGCAGACGAATTACAAGTTCAGCGACAAGCTGATCGTGCTCGGCGCATTTCGTTATGAGTCCGAACGAGGGTATACCGCATACGATTATTTTCCGCAGTCGGCCCGTCGCGGAAACTTCGACTACATTATGCAGACATCCGGCAATTTGAAAAATCGCTTGTACTATTCTGCCGGAGCCGACCTGCCGAACTATTCCGTATTCGGTTTTCAGCCGGCGCCGCATGCCAGTGCTGCGTATTACCTGGCCCCTCCGTCGCTCAAAGGAGTCGTTTCGGGGACCAAGGTGCGGTTCAATTATTCCCAAGGCATTCTGGAGCCGACGATTGCCGAGCAGGAAGGCTCCATCTATAACGTTCT
>DAHUZH010000050.1 GCA_027306695.1 Acidobacteriaceae bacterium | reverse complement strand
CGATTCAAATGATCGGTTGCCATTTCAGGACACAAAACGCATCCTTCTTGCTTCTGTGGAGCTAGTTGGCTCGTTTCTTGTACTAAAGTGAGTCCAGTTTGCAACTCCCAGAGAGCATATTGTTGCATATTGGTCTCAGGAAGAAATTTATATGCGTCGCCCCTGGCCACGATGCGCACCAGTTATGCAGACTCCGGTTCTTCGCGAAAGACATTCCCGATGCGGCGAATCTTTGCACCCACGCCGCGCAGCTTTTCCTCAATACGCTCATAGCCGCGATCGATGTGATACACGCGGTCGATGATGGTCTCTCCTTCTGCGACGAGCGCGGCCAACACCAGCGAGGCGGAGGCGCGCAGGTCCGACGCCATCACCGCAGCCGCAGATAGCGGAGATCTGCCGCGAACCGTGGCCGTGCGCCCATCCACGCGGATGTTCGCGCCCATGCGGACCAATTCCTGCACATGCATAAAGCGGTTCTCGAAGATATTTTCCGTCACCAGCGAAGTGCCTTCAGCCTGCGTGGCCAGCGCCATAAACTGCGCCTGCATGTCGGTAGGGAAGCCGGGATATTCTTCGGTAGAAATGTCCGCGCTGCGCAGATTGCTTTGGCTGCGAACGCGGATGGTGTCTGCGGTCAGGTCGCACACCACACCGCACTCTTGGAGTTTGTGGAGGACTGCGGAGAGATGGTTCGGGTTGCAGCCTGTCAGTGTAACGTCGCCGCCCGTGATGGCCCCGGCCACCAAAAATGTCCCAGCTTCGATGCGGTCCGGGTTGATGCGATGCCTCGCCCCATGCAGTCGTTCGACACCCTGAACGCGAATCGTGCTGGCTCCTGCTCCCTCAATGCGAGCGCCCATGGCCGTCAGCAGCGCCGCGAGATCGGTCACTTCCGGCTCGCGTGCGCAATTTTCCATTACGGTTTCGCCGCCCGCCAGAACAGCGGCCATCAGCAAATCCTCCGTGCCGGTCACGGTGATTTTGTCGAAGACGATGTGTGCACCGCGCAGGCGTTTGGCACGGGCTTCCAGATAGCCATGCTCCTGGGTAATCTCCGCACCCATCGCCTGTAGACCTTTGATGTGCAGATCTATGGGTCGCCCGCCAATGGCGCATCCGCCGGGCATCGCGACGCGGGCCATCCCAGTGCGTGCGATCAGCGGTCCCAGCACCAACGAAGATGCGCGCATGGTCTTGACAATTTCATACTTCGCAACTGGGTCGGACAATAATGCGCAGCGAATGCGCGTACGATGATGTGCTCGGCCATAGCCCAACTCGACCTCCGCGCCCATGGAGGCGAGCAGTTTGCGCTCCGTCTCAATGTCGCGAACGTCGGGAATGTTTTCGAGGGTGACTTCGTCTTCGGTCAGGATGGCGGCGGCCATGCAGGGTAGTGCGGAATTCTTCGCTCCACTGATGCGGATTGTGCCTTGCAGCGGGGTCCCGCCGCGAATGATGAACTTATCCATGCGGTCGTACAACTCTTTTCTGGCAGGGTATCGGTTGAAAAGAAATGTGCAGATGCGGTCTAAAGGTCCAGGGTAGTGTCCTCGATCGCGCGTCGCACATTGCCGTCGGATTTCGTCAGCCTTCGCACGGCCTCCTGTTTATCGACCTTGGCTTTTAACATTACAAGCGCAATGGGGACGCTTTTGCCAGCAGACTTGATGGTGCGGACCGCAGTTTCATGGTCCACGCCGCAGGACTGGGTCAGGATGCGAATTCCGCGCTCGACGAGCTTGGAGTTCTTCATGTGCACGTTCACCATCAAGTTTTCATACACATAGCCCAGGCGCGTCATTGCGCCGGTGGTGATCATGTTCAGGATCATCTTCTGCGAACTGCCAGCCTTCATGCGGGTCGAACCCAGTACCACCTCAGGACCTACTTCTGCGACGATGGTGACATCGGCGACTGTGGCCAACTCAGAGTTGTAATTGCAGGTGACGGCAGCGGTTTTTGAGCCGCGCCCGCGCGCATATTCGACGGCTGCGACCACGTACGGCGTGCGTCCGCTGGCCGAAATGCCGATGATGATGTCTTTGCGGGTTGGCCGGCGCCGCGCAATATCGCGCTGTCCCAACTCACGAGAATCCTCATTGACTTCCATCGCGGAAGCCAGCGCCTTGGGGCCGCCCGCCATGATGTACTGCACCGTTTGCGGAGATGTCGAATAGGTAGGAGGAATCTCCGAGGCGTCCAGCGCCGCAATGCGTCCGCTCGAACCCGCGCCGACGTAAATCAGACGGCCACCATCGCGCAGACAGCGGGCCACGTTGTCGATGACGGTGGCAATCTCCGGCAAAGACTTTTTAATGGCAGTAGAAATCTTCGCGTCTTCGTGATTGATGATGCGGGCGATCTCCAGCGCGGACTTGGTGTCGAAGCCCTGGGAGGCTTCATTCGCGCTCTCGGTTGTAAGCTGTTCCAGACCCGTTATGGAACCTTTGCCGTTCGATTCGGCATTTTTTGTTCCGTTCGTTGTCGTGCTGGTTGCGTTCGTCATAGCCTCAAAACACCGCCTCAAACTACAAATTGCCCTGTTGGAATTGTATCGCTTTGGCTGACCATACCGCAGTGGCGGGGCAGGTACATCGTTTGGCAGCTACCTGCCGCCAGCTTTATCCACACCAAGTTGGTGCATCAGCGCATCATGAAAAACAGGTCGCACCTGCTGGATTTGCTTTGAAATTCCATCTGGACTGTTGCCGGGAAAGGTGCGGTTTGTCAACAGGACGACTGCCAGGCCCTTCTCTAGATCGATCCAAAGGGAGGTCCCGGTATAGCCGAGATGACCAACAGAATGCGCACTAAAAAATTGCCCCGAAGAGGACGGCACGGATGGCGTGTCCCATCCCAACGCCCGCGAGGTTCCTGGAGGCTGGTCCTGGCGCGTCGTGAACAGAGCGACGGTCTCCAGCTGAAACAACGGTGCGCCCCTGCGAAGAATGCAGCCGGCAAAGCGCAATGTGTCTGCCACATTGGAAAAAACTCCAGCGTGGCCGCTGACTCCGCCCAGCACACAGCAATTTTCATCATGCACCTCGCCCTGGAGCAGGCGGTGACGAAAAAGATCGTCGATGCCAGTGGGAGGAATCGCTGGCATCAGCGCTTGCGGCGGACAATATAGCGTTGACGCCATCCCAAGCGGAGCAAAAATCTCGCGCTGGCAAAATGTATCCAGCCGCTCCTGCGCGAGTGTTTCCAGAACATGCCCCAAAACAATAAACCCGATATCCGAATAGACGGCGCGTGTCTCCGGCGGCGTTTCGAGCGGTATGCGCAGACAGGCGTCAAGCAGCGCTTGCGCAGTTGGGTAATTTTCAAACAGGCGTGCATAAGCGGGCAAGCCAGAGGAATGCGTCAGCAGCATCCGCGCCGTGACGATTTGTTTCAGGCTGTCCGCTGGCTCGTTTTCGATGAATGCTGGCAGCCGCTTGGCGATCGGCTCATCCAGGCCAAGCTGGCCGCGTTCCCACAGCAGCATGGCCATGGCTGTCGTCGCGACAACTTTACTGACGCTGGCCAGATCGAAGACCGTCTCTGGGCGGACTGGCGGCGCGGAGAGATCATAGGTAAAGCGGCCAACCCCTTCGATAGCCAAAACTTCTTTGCCCAACAGAACACCGTACGCCGCGCCAGGAAAGGCGTGGGCTTCGACAGCCTCATGCAGCACGCGATGGGCGGCAAGAAAGCGCGGCTGGTAAGAAGCCTCGGCAACGGGATTTTGTTGTGCAGGCATATAGATTTGCTCTTATTGAGCGGTATAGTTACACCGTGAACCAAGCGCCAGATAAATCATACGGGCAGGGAGTGGGAAATATGGGCCGATTTACAGGAAAGGTCGCGTTGATTAGGGGGCAATTCTGGCATTGGCAAAGCCACAGCAAAGGCATTCGCACGCGAAGGAGCCAAGGTGGTGATTGCATCTCGCCGTGTGGAATTAGGTCGCGAAGCCGTCCGGGAGATCGAAGAGGCCGGAGGCATAGCTCTATTTATTCCGATCGATGTGGCAAGGGCCAGCGACATGGAGACACTCGTGACAAAAACCGTCGAGGCTTTTGGACGTCTTGATTATGCATTGAACAATGCAGCCCGCGTGGATGAAGCCCTTATACCTTTGGCAGACCTGACGGAAGAAGATTTCGACAAGACAATCGGCATCAACCTTAAGGGAGTCTGGCTCGGCATGAAATACCAGATCCGCCAAATGCTCGCGTAGGAACACCAAGGTGGAGCGATTGTGAATACTTCCTCCGCAAATGGTTTAGGTGGTTGCCCGAAGGCTTCGCTTTATTCTGCAACCAAAGCTGGCGTCATCGCCCTCACAAAATCTGCTGCCTGGGAGTATGCTTCACGGGGTATTCGGATCAACACATTGGTGACCGGGGCCTTTCGCACACCAGAGGAGGCCGCCGAAGCAGTTCTCTGGCTTTGCTCAGATGCATCTTCCTACGTGATAGGACATTCCATGATCGTCGACGGAGGAACCACTGCATTCTGGCGGTAAGGTTGGAACGAATAGCCCTACAAAGAAATTAATAATCGCCGTAAGATTTACATCTAAATCTTCGTGCGTGGCTCGCCTGCGGTCGTCTGGAGCGTCTTTTCTGTAGCGGCAACTTTGTATAAAGCGGTCGCCAGGTTGCGGGCGCTGCAACTGGATTTATCATGATGGAAAGAGGATCTTGCCTTCCGTGCTGTCTCCCGAAGAAAATGAAATCTCTGAAATCATGCCTGGTTCGGCCCCAGACCCGGTGCATCCCCAGCAGAAGTCAATGCTGAAAATGTGGCTGCGGGATTTGCTTGCTTCTGTGGTCGTGTCGTTCCTAATTATTACGTTTCTGTACCAGCCAGTGCGTGTGGAAGGCACTAGCATGATGCCGGAACTTCAGGACCAGGAACGGCTTTTCATCAATAAGTTCGAGTATCACTTTGAGCCGATCCATCGCGGCGACGTCGTGGTATTTCACTACCCGCGCAACCCCGTAAAGAGCTATATCAAGCGCGTGATCGCCATTCCAGGAGACAACATCCGCATCAATGACGGTCAGGTGTACGTGAACGGCAAGCTGCTGGCGGAGTCTTACGTGCCCGTGCGGTTTCAGGATGACCGCTCCTATCCCGACACCGTGCTCACGGCGAACCAGTATTTTGTGATGGGGGACCATCGCCTGATCTCCAGCGACAGCCGTGACTTCGGCCCCGTCAACCGGGACTTGATCTACGGCAAGGCCTCTTTCGTCTATTGGCCGGCGGACGACATGGGCGTCGTGCGATAACGCTGGACGAAGATGCGGCCAGTCTTCCACAACGCTTTGCGGTAACTCTGCTAAAATTATTAAAATCCACTCCGCGGAGACGCGATGCAGGCCATACTTGCGCTCGAAGATGGGCGTATCTTTCAGGGCCGCGGTTACGGGGCCAAGGCAGAATGCTACGGCGAGGTCGTTTTCAACACCTCGCTCTCCGGCTATCAGGAAATTTTTACCGACCCCTCCTATGCGGGACAGATCGTTGTCCTTACCAATCCTCAAATCGGCAATTATGGGACCAACCACGCCGACGATGAAGCGACCCGGCCATATATCGAAGGCCTGGTGACTCGCGAATTTTCTCCCATCAGTTCCAACTGGCGTTCGCAACAGGTCGCGGACGAATACCTGGAGCGTTTCAATGTTCCCGTCATCTCCGAGATCGATACGCGCGCCCTGGTTCGTCATCTTCGGACTTACGGCGTGATGCGCGGAGTCATCTCATCGCTGGAGACGAACCCTGAGGTGCTGGTCGCGAAGGCGCGCTCCATTCGCAAAATGGATGGCACTGACCTCGCCAGCGTGGTGACAACGAAGGTCCGTTACGAGTGGGACACAAGCGATCCGCAGAACGCGAATGAAGACCCGCTCGCGCTCAGTCCGCAGCCTGCGCTGCCGGAGCCAGACATGCACGTCGTTGCGTACGACTACGGCATCAAGCGCAATATCCTGCGCATGCTGGCGCAGCATGGTTGCCGCGTGACGGTGGTCCCTGCGCAGACCTCGGCGGAAGATGTGCTGGCGTTGAACCCGAACGGCGTATTTTTATCGAACGGCCCAGGCGACCCGGAACCTGTCACCTACGCGCAGGAAAATATCCGTCACCTGATGGGCAAAACGCCGGTCTTTGGAATTTGTCTGGGGCATCAATTGATCGGCCTGGCTCTCGGCGGAAAAACCTATAAGCTGAAATTCGGCCATCACGGCGGCAACCATCCGGTGCAGCACACCGGCTCCGGCAAAGTAGAGATCACAGCGCACAATCATAACTACGCCGTCGATCCCGACTCGCTAAAGCAAAGCGAAGTGGACCTGACGCACATCGACCTGAACGACAACACGCTCGAAGGTCTGCGGCATCGCTCGCTACCACTGTTCAGCGTGCAATACCACCCGGAAGCCAGCCCCGGCCCGCACGATTCGCATTACCTCTTCCAGGACTTCCGCAAAATGATGGAGGAGTGGAAGAAGTGAAGCCGCACAGAGACAAACTTGAACGTACGAAGAACTGGCCTCTCCAGATTGCAGAAGATCGTGCCGACTATGTGCTTGCGACAGAAATACTTCATCGCGGCGGCCCTACCTACACACTGGAAGAAGTTGCCCAGCGTTCAGGTCTGGACAAATATCATCTGAAATACAGGACGAAACGGCTACAAAAAAAGCACAGGTTAAAGTAGATGCCACGCAGAAATGACATCACGAAGATATTAGTCATCGGCTCCGGGCCAATCGTAATCGGCCAGTCCGCCGAGTTCGACTACTCCGGAACGCAGGCCTGCAAGGCCCTCCGCGCCGAGGGTTATGAAGTGGTTCTGGTCAATTCCAACCCGGCCACAATCATGACTGATCCTGAATTGGCCGACCGCACGTATATCGAGCCGCTGACGCTCGAATACCTGGAAGAAATCATCCGCATTGAAACGGAAATGCTGACCTCCGACAATCGCAGCGGAGTCTTCGCGCTGCTGCCGACGGTCGGCGGGCAGACGGCCTTGAACCTTGCCGTCGAGCTGGCCGACTCCGGCGTGCTGGATAAATACGGCGTGGAGTTGATCGGCGCCAAACTCGAAGCAATAAAGAAAGCCGAAGACCGCCTGCTGTTCAAAGACGCCATGCATCGCATTGGCCTCGATGTGCCGCGTTCCGCGCTCGTGAACAATCTTCGCGATGGCCTGGAGTTTGCCAGCAAGATCGGCTTTCCGGTCATCATTCGCCCTTCGTTTACGCTTGGCGGCTCCGGCGGCGGTCTCGCCTACAATCGCGAAGAGTTGATGGAAATACTTTCTCGCGGACTCGATCTGTCGCCGGTGCATGAGTGCCTGATTGAAGAGTCTGTACTGGGTTGGAAGGAATATGAGTTGGAGGTGATGCGCGATCTCGCAGACAATGTCATCATCATCTGCTCCATTGAAAATGTCGACCCAATGGGCGTTCATACTGGCGATTCGATCACCGTGGCCCCGGCGCAGACGTTGACCGACCGCGAATATCAGGCGATGCGCGACGCAGCCATTCAGGTGATCCGCGAGATTGGCGTAGAAACCGGCGGTTCCAACGTGCAGTTCGGCGTACATCCCACAACGGGCCGCCTGGTTGTGATTGAGATGAACCCGCGTGTTTCGCGCTCCTCCGCGCTGGCCTCGAAGGCGACCGGTTTTCCCATCGCCAAAATTGCGGCGCGCCTTGCCGTCGGATACACGCTCGACGAAATTCCAAACGACATCACGCAGAAGACGCCTTCCTGCTTTGAGCCGACCATCGACTACGTTGTTGTAAAAATTCCCAAGTGGCAGTTTGAAAAATTTTCCGGCACGGATGAAGGTCTGGGACCGCAGATGAAGTCCGTCGGCGAGGTGATGGCGATTGGGAGGACCTTCAAAGAATCGTTGATGAAGGCATTCCGGTCAATGGAAACCGGCAAGCCCCTCGGCGCCGAGGTCATCGAACCGCGACGCCTGACGCAGCGGCTGGTGACGCCGCACCCAGAGCGCCTCGCGTACATTCGCTATGCATTTCGCTGCGGCCTGTCGGTGCGCGAAGTCGCACGCATGACCTCCATGGACCCATGGTTTCTGCAACAGATCAAAGAGATCACCGACACGATTGCGGAGATGGGAGCAACCACCTACGACAGCGTCTCACCGGAGATATTGCGCAAGGCCAAGCGCATGGGCATCTCCGACGCGCGTCTTGCCGATGTCTGGGGCATGGAAGGACCGATGGCCGCAGGCAAAATCCGCGAACTTCGCTTGAAACATAAACTCAAGCCCGTCTACAAACTTGTCGATACCTGTGCGGCGGAGTTTGAAAGTTTCACACCTTACTTTTACTCCTGCTACGACGAAGAAGACGAAGCTACGCCTACGGAAAAGAAAAAAGTCATCATTTTGGGAAGTGGCCCGAACCGCATCGGGCAGGGAATTGAGTTCGATTATTGCTGTTGCCACGCGGCCTTCGCGCTCAACGAAGATGGCTATGAAACCATCATGGTCAACTGCAACCCCGAAACCGTTTCGACCGACTACGACACCAGCGACCGACTCTACTTTGAACCGCTGACGTTGGAAGATGTGCTGGAAGTGTACGAGCACGAGTCCGCTTCCGGCGCTCCCATAGGAATGATCGTGCAGTTCGGCGGACAAACGCCATTGAATCTAGCGCTGCCGCTGAAGGCTGCCGGAGTGCCCATCATCGGCACATCGCCAGAATCGATCGATCTGGCGGAAGACCGCAAGCGTTTCGGAAAGCTCCTCGATGATTTGAAAATTCCGCAGCCTCCAGGTGCGCTGGCTACCAGCGTGGAAGAGGCCGTCGCCGGAGCGCAGCGCGTCGGTTATCCCGTGCTGGTGCGGCCCTCGTATGTACTGGGCGGACGCGCCATGGTCATTGCGTATGACGACGATGCGGTCACGCATTACATGCGGGAAGCCGTCGAGTATTCGCAGCAGCGGCCCGTGCTGATCGATCATTTTCTGGAAGACGCCATCGAGGTGGACGTCGATGCACTGGCCGACGGCGAAGATGTCGTCATCGCCGGGATTATGCAGCATATTGAAGAAGCGGGCATTCACTCCGGCGACTCGTCGTGCGTGATGCCCAGCGTCGATCTCTCAGAGCGTGTGCTGGCGACCATTCGCGAACACACGCATAAGCTGGCGCGTGCGCTCAACGTCATTGGACTCGTCAACATTCAGTTCGCCGTGCAACGCGAGAATGTCTTTGTTATCGAAGTGAACCCCCGCGCGTCTCGCACCGTGCCTTACGTCTCGAAGGCGACTGGAGTTCCGCTCGCGAAGATTGCCGCGCGCTTGATGACAGGCCGCAAACTGCGCGAATTCCTTCCCGAAGCTATCGAGCGCAAAACAGTCCTCGAAACCGGCCCGCACTATTTTGTAAAGTCGCCTGTGTTTGCCTGGAACAAATTTCCCGGCGTCGATACCGTGCTTGGCCCGGAGATGAAATCGACCGGCGAAGTAATGGGTGTTGCCGACAACTTCGGAGAAGCGTTCGCCAAGGCGCAACTTTCCGCAGGACAAAAATTGCCGGTCGAAGGAACTGTGTTTTTAAGCGTGAACGATCATGACAAAGCCGCCGTTATCGGGCTTGCGCAGCAGTTTGTCGAGCTTGGCTTTAAGCTGGTCGCAACCCATGGGACTGCCGACGTGCTGGAAAAGGCTGGCTTCGTCGTCGAACGTGTCTACAAAGTGAAGGAAGGCCGCCCGAACATTGTAGATCTGATTAAGGGTGAACGGATTCAGCTCATCATCAATACCCCGCGCGGACAAGACACGTTCTTCGACGAGAAGGCGATTCGCCGCGCTGCGGTAACGCAACGCATTCCCACGATCACTACCATCGCAGCCGCGCGCGCCGCTGCTGGAGGAATCACCGCGCTCCAGCAGCGCGAAATTTCTGTCAATGCTCTCCAGCACCTGCACGCCACGCGGATTGCCACAAGCGTGTAGCCTGCAAGCGCATTACACAGCGCGGAGCAAGCGTGCGGGCAGAAAGATCAACGCGGCGACGAGCGCCAGCACGCCATGGACAGCAATGCCGAGGATCCGAAACGGCAGCAGAAGCAGCCATACAATCGGATACAACACCAGCGCGAACAGCGCCAGTGGCCAGCACAAGATCAACAGCACACACCAGAGTAAAAACTTCACCATCATCGCCTCCCGCCTAATATAGCTACGCAAGGTCAGCTTTGAAAGTTCCCACATCAGAACTTACACGTCGCATCGATTGACCGCCTGGAGCAGTGACGCATAGGGGTCGCCCGTCGGGAGAAATTCATGCGCCACATATCCATGAAAATTGGTCGCTGCAATTCCGCGCATAACGCCGTCCCATTGCACTTCCTGCATATCGTTGAGTTCGTGCCGCCCGGGAACGCCGCCGGTGTGAAAGTGCCCCAGCCATGGAATGCTCGACTGGATCGTGTCGATCAAATCGCCTTCCATGATCTGCATGTGGTAAATGTCGTACAACAGCTTGACATGCGGGGAATTCACCTCCTGCATCACACCCACTCCCCAGGCTGTGTGGTCGCACATGTAATCCTTGTGGTTGACCTTGCTGTTCAGCAGTTCCATGCAGATGGTAACATTGTTGTCTTCGGCGATCTTTTTCACACGGTTCAATCCAATTACAGTGTTCCGTGCGCCTTCCTCATCGGACATGCCATCGCGATTGCCTGAAAATGTAATGACGTTCGGCACTCCACCCTTGGCCGCCAAAGGAATGTTCTGGCGAAAGGCCGCTTCAATCTGTGCGTGATTTTCTATGCGATTCAGGCCGTGGGCGATGACACCGCCACCAGCATAGCCCATGGTACAAATCAGTCCGTAGCGTCGAGGAATTTCAAATTCCTCAGGATGTAGAAGATCGACGCCCTTCAATCCGATGTGCGCTGCATACGCACAGAGATCGTCCAGCAGAATTTTCGGATAACACCAGCGGCAGACGGACTGTTGAATTCGGCCCTTGCGCTGGATCGGCGGATCGCTCAGTGGCCACGCAATTTGCGGGCTGGAGACCACGGCAGCCCCGGCGAGCACACCTTGCAACATGCGGCGGCGAGAAATGGAAGACATAATGATGCATTCTAGTGCAGGCGTCAAATGTTCATTCGTTCCCTCGATTTCACCTACAATAAACACCATGTTGCTCGAAGGTATTTTCCCGGCCGCTACGACACCGTTTTATCCAAACGGAGACCTTTACCTGCGCAAGCTGGAACATAATGTGGCGCGCTACTCCCGGACACAGCTTTCCGGCATGGTGGTGCTTGGCTCGACCGGCGAAGCGGTCATGCTCAGCCCCGAGGAGCAGCGCGAAATACTCGGCATCGCCATTGCAGCCGCTGCGCCGGACAAAGTGATGATCGCCGGCATTGGCCAGGAGAGCGTGCGTCAAACGCTCCTCATGGCGGAACACGCGGCCTCACTCCATTACGACGCCGTGCTGGTGCGCACCCCGCATTTTTATCGCAACCAACTGCATCGCACGGACGGCCCGCAGGTGGAGATGCTGACCTATTTTCGCGCGGTCGCCGACCAGTCCCCACTGCCGGTCGTGCTCTACAGTGTGCCGCCGTTCACGCTATACGACCTGCCGATCGAAGTGATTGCCGAACTGGCACAGCATCCCAACATCATCGGAATCAAAGACTCCAGTGGGAAGCCGGAGCGCGTCGCCGCTATCGTCAAGGCCACGGAATTCTTCAAGCGCACTGTGACCGTGACGTCGACCCTTGCCGCCGTTACTGGACGCATGGGCAAGACGCAGCCACAGAATGGCGCGCAGACCTTTGTGAATGCCGAATCGCTGGGGCAGGGAAATACGGCCCTGGCCGTGGCCGCTCCTCCGCCAGCGATAAAAACCCGCCAGAAAGAGGTTGGCTTCGCCGTGCTGACCGGCGGCGCGGGCACTCTGCACGCCGCGCTGGAAGCTGGCGCGTGCGGTGCAGTCCTCGCGTTCGCTTCGTGCGCACCGCAATGTTGCTACGAAATCTGGACGGCATGGAAAGAAGGCGACAGGGGACTGGCCGAAGAAAAACAAGTGCGCATTCGGCAGGCTTCCACCCGCGTCGGCGCGCAGATGGGAATTGCGGGCCTCAAATTTGCATGCGACCTGAATGGATATTATGGGGGTCGCCCGCGCCTGCCTTTGCTGCCGCTGTCCGCTGAGCAGCAACAGGAAGTCACCACGCTGATGGCGGACATTCGCTATTAGCGATTGGCGCGCACTGATAGCTTCACATCCCCAGTTGTAAACTCAATATAGCGTGGCCCCGTAGCTCAGGTGGATAGAGCAGCAGTTTCCTAAACTGTTTGTCGGAAGTTCGAATCTTCCCGGGGTCACCAAATAAGTTATACCTCGCCGGAACACACGCAGAATGCGATTGAAGCCGTCTCTCTAAACGACCACCGCCTTTTAGGCGGTGGTCGTTTAGTGGAAATGTCACGTTTCTTGACTTGCACTCCCAATTATTGGTGCTGGCCGATCCACAAGACGGCAAAAGCTATCGAATTTTCTTTGATCCCGCCCGTTTTTCAACAAGCCGCGATATCCACGAAGGGGTGCATGTGACGGTGATTGCAAACTTCGATGGTACTCGCTACGTTGCCCGCAAGATTACGGTCAATTAAGCCTGCCCCAGGCAGGGCCGACGCATATACCAGATTCCAAAGAGTTGACGACAAGATATACGAATGTGCTGTCAAAGGCATATTCTCTGGCCGTCAGAATGGCGATGCGTTCAGTACGCTGGCTTCAAACCCCAACCTGCTTCGGTAAGCAGGCCCCGTCGGCCAAGCCATTGATCTCCGCAATCTCCGAATAATATTTCAGAGTCACTTTTCTTCCTGTCGCGTCGAAGATCGGCATCCGCAGGAGGCCCGTCTTATGGGCCATGAAACTGGCCGTCGTCTTTAGCACGCCGATCCCGTACTTCATGCTCCGCCTGAAATTGATGGAGGATGCTTCATCAAAATACTTGGTCGGGCAGGAGATTTCTCCTATGCGAAAACGAAACATCACCGATTGCGCGATCATCTGGTTGTCGAACACGAAATCGTCGGAGTTTTCCAGCAGCGGGAGCGTCTGCAGCAACTCCCGTGAGAAGGCCCGGAAGCCAGTGTGATATTCAGACAGCTTAACTCCGAAGAAAAGATTTTGAAAACCGGTGAGCAGGCGGTTGGCGATATATTTGTATACCGGCATTCCACCTTTCAGAGCGCCTCCACCAAGGATTCTTGAACCCAGTACCATGTCGTATACGCCGCTGGCCACCATGCTCGCCATCGCTGAAACAAGGGCCGGGGAGTACTGGTAATCGGGATGGACCATGACCACTATATCGGCACCGGCCGCAAGCGCCTCTCGATAGCACGTTTGCTGGTTGCGTCCGTATCCATAATTCGCATCGTGAATGAAGGTGCGCACACCGAGCGCCTCGGACAGAAGCGCTGTTTTGTCGTTACTGGAGTCATCGACCAGAATCTTGATGTCGACGACGTCGGGCAGTTCCCGCACTGTCTTCTCCAGGGTCCTCTCCGCGTTGTATGCCGGCATTACGACTGCAATTCGTTTTCCGTTGATCATTGATTGGCCTCCTGATTGTGCCGTTGCGTCATGCTTGAAATCAACTTTGGATTTCCCGTAGCGCTCTGTGCCGGTTGCGAAACCAGCGGATAGGGCGACAGTTTCGCCGGGCGCATATCCGGCTGAACCAGCCAGACCTGCCGGTCCTTGTAGTACTGAATCAGTTCGCGGTTGTCAGCAGCGCCCATGTCCCGCGCCCAGATGACTTTGGAGTGGTCGATGTCTGCTGCGTTGTAGACCCACTCGTCTAACGGGTTATGGTTGGAGGAATATCGAACGAGGACAAGTTCTTTACCCGGTAGTTTTTCCAATTCGGCATTAACGTGTTCTCGTGCACTGCCGAACTGTCCGCGGCCATACCATTCGGAGGCCCATGCGGCTGGCCATACGGGAATTCCGAGATGAAGAGGCTCAGCAAATAGCCGCATTCCAGTCAGCACCACGCAAAGTGTTACCGTCAGTCGTACTAAGGTCATGCCGACCGGCTGGCCGCTAGATTTCCAGACCCGGAGGTGCCGCATCGCCTGCAATCCGATGGCATAAAATGCCGCCGTAAAGGGAGCAAGATAATGCGGAATAAGAAACACCTCTCCGAGCTGACCAATGGCCAGCACCATGCAACATATAACCAGGAAGCGGACACGATGGTCATGGAATACGCGCCGCACCATGATCAAAGGAGGCAGCAACAGAATGCCGGAAAAAAACAGTATCCCTCTTGCTGCCTTGAGCAGTGTTTGCGGCACAAACCCCCGGATACTATGAATTTTTACGAAAGTGTCAAGCTCATCCTGGTGATAAAACTCCCGCATCATCGCGTGCCGATAGGCTGGCTCCGGTCGCGCCGACTGCCAGACAAAATACGGAGCTATAGCATATTGGGCGCGATTTGTTGTATATGGTGCGGTGAGGGGGCTTCCGAACGCGCGGTAATTGTAATAGCCCATCCACGCGCCTGCGGCGACAACCAGCGCCAGTGGAAATGCGGTGCGGCGTAGCAATACGGCCGCAGCCGGACGCGTGCTTCCGAAGAACATCCATCGCCATAAAACGAAGGCCACAGGCAGACAAAGAAGTATGCCCTCGTAGGGACGGCTCGTAGCGAGCAGGATGATACCCACAGCCATCCACAGACTGTCGCGTAGCCGGAATGTCTTCATCAGACGTGGAAGCGCTCCCAGCACCAGCGCTCCTCCAAGGGCCGCGATGGAGCCGCCCCCAGAGTAAGTATCGATCCAGTAGCTGAACAGGCCAAGGCGTACAACAGCCAGTATCCCACCTAGCAGCGCCCAGGTTGGCGGCAGCCAGGCCTGTAGCATCCAGCAGATCGCTGCGCACATCAATGCGGTCATGACCAACACCCCGCACCACGGATGCCCGGTTAGCACCTTGCCCGCCGCCAGCACTAGCCCTTGCGCCGGAAAGTACATCGACATATAAGTGGGCTTCAAGGTGATCTGAAAGCTCTCGAAATGCATCCACATGGCGGGAGTGGGATTGGTCAGTCTTCCGGATGCGAAGGTGTCCGCTGCAAGCAAAAAACTGAAATCATCTGAGACAAATGGAAGAGGAATGGGGCAGAGAGGAAGAATGGCAAGACGCAGCAGGAATGCGGTGACGCCGACGACCGCAACTGACAGACTCTTCCTGCGCGCCAATTGTCCAAAGACGCGTTCGATTCTGCGAAAAAAACTGGAGCCGAGCCTTGGAAACGCGAACGCAGCCGCGATCGCAATCGCGGTCAGACCGCCTTCGATCAAGATCAGCGAAGGGCCAGCTTCTGTAGCCGGAGACACAATCATGTCCGAGCGATCCTCTACCGCACGCCTGCCAGCCGGTCGTATAACGGTAGTTCTTCCGCTCTGAGACCGGTGCAGTCAGAATTGTCTTCCGTGATTTCCCCTTGTAGGCCACGCCCTTCCAATACGACAGCGCGTGTCAACGATTTGCTGGGCAGCGGAAGATTGTACAGTTCCGTCACAACATACAAAGGCCGGCTTTTCGTCTCCTCATAGGTCCGAGCGACGTAATCTCCAATCGCCCCCAGGGCCAGAAGGATCATGCCGGAAAAAACGCATTGCAAAGCGACGATCGAGGCCCATCCTGGGACTGTTTCTGAGGTCCAGAGCGCCAGATATAAGACCCACAGAAAGTACATAAATCCGGCGCCGCTGAGCAGGCAACCGACCGCCATGCTGACACGCAGCGGAAATGCTGAAAACGAAGAAACGCCAG
The DNA here is from genome assembly GCA_027306695.1 of Acidobacteriaceae bacterium. GTDB lineage: Bacteria > Acidobacteriota > Terriglobia > Terriglobales > Acidobacteriaceae > JAKAAZ01. The sequence goes on along the minus strand of DAHUZH010000050.1, from coordinate 10,091 downwards.
TCCAGGCGAGGCGCAGCATTTTCAGCAGAGGGTAATGACTGCTCCCGGCCGCCCGGGCCTTGCGTTCAAATGGAAGCATGGCCTCTTTCAATCCGAGCCAGCCGGCCATGCCGCGCATGTATCGATGCTGTTCGCGGAGTGTCCGCATCGCCAGCACAGCTCTCCGGCTGAAGAGGCGAAAATCGCCAACGTCGGGAGCGAGACGCTGGTTCGCAACGCGGGACAACATGCGATAGAACAACAAAGCCGTCCAGCGTTTGAATCGGGTCTCTCCTTCGCGGGAAGTGCGCTGCGGCGATACGATGTCGTAACCCTGCTCGAAAAGTTCCACCATGCGCGGCAACAGTTCCGGCGGGTCCTGGAGATCGGCATCCATCACCACGACCGCATCCCCATTGGCAAAATCCAGTCCGGCGGTGACCGCCGCCTGGGGGCCGAAATTTCGGCTGAAGCGGAGCAGTTTCACGCGATGGTCTTCAAACGCGGCCCGTTCCAGAATGCTCGCGGTTTCGTCCGTGCTGCCATCGTCCACAAAAATTGCTTCCCACGTCGCACCCCGGAGTGCGTCATGAAGCCCCGCCAGCAGCAACGGGACCGTCTGCGCCTCATTTAAAACCGGAATGACGATGGAAAGAAGCATGCTATGTCCGCACAAAATCTTTTGAAAATGAAAGGGAGAGCATGACAGGGAACTTGACCCGGTCTACATATCTCTCCCCAGAAAGAACAAACAGTGAATACAGCAAGCCCGTCCGTTCGGCGGGAAAGACTAGGTGATGTAGCTGGTCAGCTTGGTACCGATATTTGTGAAAGCAACGTTGAGGCTGGTTGCCAGCGATGTCATGCCGGCTGTTGCCGCGAAAGCGACCAAAGCAACCAGCAACCCGTACTCGATCAGGTCCTGACCGCTTTCGTCCTTCAGCAGTTCCCACTTCACAGACAGTTTGATAAGTAAATCCTTCATTTGACATGTTCCCCCGTTCATTGGATTGTTGTTCCAGCCATAGGCTGGGTGATGCTATTGCAAAAGCAAGCCGAGAACCATTCCCGGACTGGGCGTCATATTCAAATAATCCAAGCATTTGCAGGGTTCACAATCCTGTGGGGCTGTGAACGCCTGTATACGCGGGAACCCAGAGTGATACGTCCGTATACACGGCGCGGGAAGGGAAGTGCGTCTGCTTTCCGACTGCTCACACCACCGCCGGAAGAGCTATCGGACTCCGTCCAGCCCGCATCGCCCACAGATACCATGCGAGCCAAGCGGCGCTGGGCCACAGATACCATGCCGATTGCGATGACGTGAGGAGCAGCAGTTGTGCTCCGTCCGCGGCAAGCAACAGGAACAGGACCGCAAGAGTGCTGGGACGTGCCCTATAAGCCGCATATAGAAGGGACGGCAAAAGAATGATCGCGTCAAAATACCATGCGTAAGGCGCCACCAGGAAAGAAACCAATACCAGGAGCGCGCCTTGCCTGTACCAATCCCATTCGGCTGCGTGACGGTGAAAATACCATAAGGCCCAAAGGCATCCAGCGGCGGCAGGAAGAAACTGTATCCAGAAAACGTTGGGGTCTACGGCGAACCGTAAAAGCTCGCTCAAAGTGGGTATGAATGCGGCCTTGACCATGACGCCCGAGCTATGGGACATGGCGGCATATTGTAGATAGATGGATGGATCGAAAAAGAGTGGCACAGCGCTGGAGATGGCGAACGCGATCGCAGCGCCCGAAAGCACGCGATAGTCTTTGCGTGTTACAGACCACGCCAGCAGGGCAGCGCCGAATGGCAAAAAAAGGTGCGGCTTGAGTGCGCAAAGAAGCAGGGCAGCGCCTGCCATCCACGGCCGGGTGCGATGAAAATAGAAGAAGAGAGTTAGACCCAGCAGCGCGAACGCTGCCATCTGGCCCAGGAGAAAGCATGCCACAGCCGGAGCGAAGAAATAGCCGATGAAGTGCAGAGCATTGTCGGGGCGGCCATTCATGATCCATAGCATGTGAATGGACCCCAACCATGCGCCGAGGACACACAGCGACCACAGAAGGTATCCGATCTTGGGACTGACGGCCCCGAGCGGCAGGGTCAGGAAAAGCGCCGACGGGGGATTGAACATGATGATCGGTTGCAATGCATGTTTGCCTGCGGAACGTTCGATTGTGAATATACGGTGGGCGTCGTAAGGATTCGAGCCGTGTACGAGTTGTTGGCCGGCTGCCCAATATTCGATGAAATCGCGGTTGGCTAAAGTCTCGGTGGTAGTCACAGTTGCCAGGAGAGAAATACCGATGGCGAGCAGCACGCAAGTTACAATGCCCCACATGAGTTTTTGATCGAACGCCTTCTCGGGTGGAGCAGGGCTTGGGTGCGCTTGCGTGGTCATTTGGGCTTGTTTCCAGCGTGGAATGCGCAGACGTTATTCCGCCTCCTCGGCGGGAGAGAAGTTGAGCATGTCGCCCGGTTCGGTTTGCGTTGTACGGACCGTGCCAGAGGCCAGCTCGACGACCGAATGCGCGGACAGACACGCCGAAACCCGCCAAGGCGGCACACCGCTCAGAACTTTTTTTACGCGTTTGTTGCGATCGACATAAACGAGATCGATGGGGAATCGCATACCGAAGGTATGTACTGCTTCACAGGGAACGATCCACAGACCTTCTCCAACAGCGAGGCTGTCGCGGCCCAGCAGGCCTTTGCTGCGCTTCACTCCGTGATCGGCCACTTCCACAAAGCTGGCAAGGACAGACCGGCGTGTCAGATTCGAGATCGTCAAGCGCACATCCGGCTTCGGTGCGCGGCGACGGGCCAGACGATCCATTATCCAGCGAGTCAGATTCATCCCGTTGACCTTAGAGATTGCTCATCATTGGGGTGATGGGCCTATGCCGCCGGTTGACATACCCTGACCCTGCCCACCTCCAGCGCCAGATCCTCCTCCAGCGCCAGCGCCAAGCATCAACTGCTTCTCGGGCTTCATGCTTTCCATCAACTTCTCGATTGGCATATTTGGCGGCGGCGGTGCAAGCGGCTTGGCGCCCGTTACATCTGCGCCCGGATTCGTCATGGGTATTTTGGAATTCGGTGGCAGGAAATCCTTGGGATAGTTCAATTTAGGGAGAGGCACTCCAGCCGGTATGGGGGCCACGATTTCCGGTGTCACAATTACGATAAGCTCGGTGTTGGTTCGTGACTGCGTCATCGACTGGAACAATTTGCCGAGAATGGGAATGTCCCCGATGAACGGTATCTTCTCGAAGTTGTCCGTTTCGCGGTTGTCGAGTAGGCCGCCAATGGCGAAACTTTGGCCATCGCGCAGTTCAACCTCGGTGTTCACATTGCGAATGTCCAGTGCCGGAACGACGAAGCCTGAAATCTGCACGCCGTTCGTGAAATCCAGGGAACTGACTTCCGGGGCGACCTGGAGACGGATTGTGTTGCGAGGAGTAACAGTTGGGATGAAGTTCAGGCGAACGCCAAACTCCTGAAACTGGATTGTGACCGCACCCACGCCACCTCCGGTGACTCCCTGGACTACCGGATAGGGATATTCTCCACCAGCGAGAAAGCTCGCTTGCTTGCCGTCTGCGGCAAGCAGGTTGGGCTGGGCCAGGACCTCCACCACTCCCTTGTTCTCCAGGGCCTGGATGGTAGCGCCCAGATTCAGGTCTGGCCGGAAGAAGAAGAGATTGAGCGCGCTGGATACAGTCGCGGTGGATGGCTGATTCGGTCCCGGTTGACTGACTGTTGGCGCTTGATACTGCCCCGTGGAGGTGGTACCGATTGTATTCGTCGCGCCGGTGCTGAATATATTCAGACCAAGCTGCCGCAGCAATGTCCGATCCACACTGGCAAATCGCACCTTCAGCAGAATCTGCGGCTTGGCTGGCGGGACATCGACATACAGCAGATTCACGACTTTACCCGCCGTGGAAGCAATCTGGACTGCGCGCTGGGAACTGGTCAGGTCCTTTACTGTACCGCGCAGAAAAATCAGCCCTCCCTCGGTGCTGACACTCAGGCGTTGTCCCGGGAACTCAAGCCGCAGCTCGCGGCGAAGTCCCTGTAGGGTGTCGCTCGCCATATACGCGCTTGGGCGGACGTTTACATTGAAGAATTGCCGTCCACCACCCGCTTCCCATACGATCAGACTGGTTATGCCAGGTGCTTTTCCATTGACCATCACCTCGTTGGGGGTGGTAGCCGTCGCTTCGGCGATATCGCCCAGACCTACAGCGATGCGTACAATCGGCTGGGCGGTGTCGACCAGCACGGATTGACCCGAGGTGACGTAAAGATCATTCGCGGCATCCTGGCTGGCGACCTGTGGCTGCTGTTGAGCGGGAGGTTGTGACAGGGCTTGAATCCGCGGCACCGCGCCTACCGCAAACGACAGGGCGCAAAAAGAAATAACGACGGTCTCAATTCTTGCTCTCACTCTTTTTCCCCGTGCGAGGCAAATTTTGTTTCACTGCGCTTTGACCCATTGAAGACTTCTATTAAATAGATACGAGGTGCAGGTTTGCGCACCCGCCGAATCACCTTTGCAGGCTGCGGTGGCCCTACCGGGGAATTACCCTCCTGGAAGAGGTTTGAGACGCCCGTTCCCGATGTCTTGGCAAGCTTCGTATCCAACGGATTCCGCAGGACGAGCTGGATTTTTGTTTCATTGCTGGCCAGGCTTAGGACCTCCGCCTGTTCTGGAGTCACCAGCAGGTTGACCACCTGGACCTGTTGGGGCTTTCCTTCCGCATCCCTCTGAATGTCCGTCCCAGCGGACAGAACCTGTATGTTCTGGAGCAGAGTCCTTACCTGCGATCCTTGAGTCGAATTGGTGGGTCCCGGGGGATTGCCAGTAATCAGGACATCGACGCGCATTCCCGGGGTTACAAATCCCGCTACACCCACGACTTCATCGACTTTAACAGCGCAGGCCCGCATCCCATCGGGAATCGTCGCAGCTAGGCCACCGCCAGAACCCGGCGCGGCCAGCCGGTTCTCAACGATGGGTTCGCCCTCGTAAAGATCGGCGACCACACCCCTACCTATGGCGTCCGCCGGTTTAAGGATGGCGCCTTTCGGGACAGTTCCCGAAATGTCGACAGTAGTCAGATCGGCGCTGCGCAGGACCGTTCCCAGCTTTATGTTCTTCGCTGCAGCAACTACCCGTGTGGGCTTTTGCTGGACAGAACCAAGACGGTTACCGACCACGCGAAAGACTAGATAGCTGCACACGATGGCCACGGCGAAAGCGCTTAAGAGGATCATCATCAATCTGCGGTTCATTGGACACCTGCTCAAATTTCTTAAGGGCTTTTTGTACCCTTAGTCGCAATTGTTGTGCCAAAACGGCAAAATCTAGTGGACGCCGAATGAGGGATTTAGCAGGACGACCGTACGGCAGGTGTGAACGTGTGTATACCACATGGCGTTTCTGTGTAGCCGCCCAGACACGCCTGACTTACCATCGCTCGATTTTGCAGGGAATTGGGACAATACTGGTTGGCCCGGGAATTGCAAATCATTATTGTTACTGCCAGATTTCAATGGGAACCTGCTGTCTCTGCGGATGTGCGTGCCCGCATGTTCCCTCTGGGCAGATTTGATTGTCGAACGAGATATAGCGTCCTGCGCGGAGGTGGGAATTTACCCGGTCTTGAACTCTTCCCGAATGATCACGCTTTTCTCCAGCCAACAGGCGTCGCACAGAGGCCCTTCTTCCTACATGGTCTCCGTGGTGGTGCATGTCTTCGTGCTGTCCTTCGTGCTTCTCAATCTGAAAATGACGCCGATGATTGAGGTCCGGCCTCCCGCGAAACGATACACCGTCCGTATTGTGAAGTTGCAAGGGACAGAACCGCAAATACATTGGTCCCCAGGAAGCGGCGCACCGAACCCCGATACGCGAGCCGCCATGGCCGCTGCGGGAGGCGGAGGACAACCAGCCGCGCCGTCGATCCCCCAACATTTCCAGCAGCAAACGCGTGCGCTGGTGACGCTCGTGCAGCCGAATGTGCCACCGGACACGTTGCTGCCACTGGAGACCCCTCTTCCGCTCGTCGTAATGTGGGTTCCTGAGAACCATCCCGTTCCGGTGATCGTCCCCTCTCCACCACAGAAAGCGGTGGCGGCGAACGCACGGCCTTCACTCAAACTGCCGAATCATGAATTGGAAGCGCGCGATCTCAAGCTCTCCGCGACCTCATTTGTTTCAAATACTCTTCCTGTTCCTCCCAGCACGACCTCGCCGATAGAGTTACGTGGTCAGGCGATGACAAAAATTCCGGAAACAACATCGAATTCTTCCCAACCGCCGACGCCGACAACCGTAGTGTCTATCTCCGATACTGTCATGCTGGAAGGAACGGCAGCTTTGCCAGTTGCCAATCAAACCGCTGCCGTATCCGTTGGAGAATCGCTGATCGGACGTCCGCAAGAGAACATGGTGCAAGTCGGCGCACAAACCCAGATGGCCAAACAGAACGGGAAGGGGCCGGAAGGCAAACCTGGCGTTTCGCAGACCCAGGAAGGCAGCGCGAATTCCACGTTTGGACAGCAGGCGGCGGTATTGGGAACCGATTCCGGGTCCGACACGGGCTCTCTCTCTGGGGACCAGCCTACAGTCACTCGTATCACATTGCCGAAAGACGGCAGTTTCGGAGTGGTGGTAGTCGGGTCTTCTCTGGCGGAAGAGTATCCGGAAACATTGGCGATGTGGGCCAACAGGCTTGCATACACCGTTTACCTGCATGTTGGCGCGGCAAAAAATTGGATACTTCAATATTCGCTGCTGCCCGCCGTGGAAGCTGCGGGTAAGACCACTCGCCCCGATGCGCCATGGCCATACTTGATCGAGCGCCCGAACCTTGTATCGGACGACTGGAATGCGGACGCCATCCTGGTCCACGGCTTCATCAATGCGGAAGGTCATTTTGATCAGTTGGCCATAGTGTTCCCGCAGCAGTTTCCCCAGACCAAGTTTGTGCTGGATGCATTGCGGCAATGGCAGTTTCGGCCCGCATCGCAGAACGGGCAACCTACGGCTGTCGAAGTGCTGCTGATTATTCCCTCGGAAACGGAATAAGACGGAGCGCCCGCCCCGCTCGCTCTACTTGCAGGCAATTCATGGGTCGCTCAATCTGTTGTCCCGACATGGATCTGCTTGGCCGCCGTGTGGCAACGGCGCGGAAAGACGCGTCTTATCCCGGACATTATGGCTGTTCAGGCGAGTTCCAAGCGTGGCATGCGAGGCTGGAGCATTCAGTGAAACGGATCGGATCAATTGACCATTGCGACTTCCCGGACGTCCAGCGTAGCGTTGGAATTGAGATCCATAAGGATGGCGGCGTTTCCGCCCATGTGCAGCGCTCCCACAATAATTTCTCCCTGGATGTATGTGGAGCTTCCCGGCGTTCCCTGCAAATCCAGTTCCTGATAGTGCGTTGGGTCCAAGTTCATCGTGGCCAGCGTATTGGTGAGATAAACGGTTCCCAATAGCTGCAATCCACCGCCTCCACCCATCGAATGTGCGTTTGCTCCTGTATTTGCCTGGGCATTGTGGTCTTCAAAGAATAGAATTCCAAGGTATGGCGAGCTGGCTGGCGATCCGGTCAAACTGATATTGCCATTGGCCCCGATATTGATTGTGCCGTTCCCCGTGTTGTAGATCAGGACGTTCTGTGGCCATCCGGTGGTGGGATCGGCTGGAACGCCGGTTGCCATGTACATACTGCAAAGTGCCGCACATGTCACGCCGCCGTTCTGGATGTAGTAGATTCCCGGACTGAGCACTACGGTTGAAAGCTTGCCATCGATCCCATTGGGATACAGGCCCGGATAATAGAGCATGCAACCTTTTACCGGCGCTGCCGGGCATCCGTTTACACCATTCCCAAGCGGAGTTGGGTTGGGCGCGGCGGCACTTGGCAGTGGCGGCGGCGCGACGCCCGCCAGCGGGTCCTGGATAGGGGATGCGGGTTGTAGATAGCGTCCGGTGCTGCCGCCATTGAAGATAAACGGAGGCGTGGAAGGGCCACCCCAGGTCCCGAAATCCGCTCCCGTGCCTGTGGTGCAGTTGCCTGGGTCAGGGGGTCCGGCGTGCGAAAGATCAATGGTTCCGCTGCCCTTGGTTATGTTGGCAATCGTGGGCAATGGGCCGGAGTTGACCTGGATGCTGCGCCGTGGCCCTCCGCAAATTGTGACCGCGACTCCCCCATTCGTCGAAAACGAACCCGCCAGCGTTGGGTGGGTTATCAGAATGGGGACCGGTGCCAGGACATCCACAATCCCCGCCATGGCGGTTGCGCGTACGACCGAAAACGAGGGGCCTAGCAAGGCCATCAAAGTAGTGTTTACATTTCGCTGGATGGTCACCTGAATCAGATTGGTTGGGTCGCTGCCGGAGAAATTCACTCCCGGCGCCACGCTGTCTGGCGGGAAGTTGACCGTTATCACGTCGCCTGCCAGGTTGTACCCATTCATAGCGGCAATGGCGCAGGGCGTGCGGGGGTCGGTGGTGGCGCAAGTGAACGAACTTGCTGTCGTGAAAGCGGCTGCATTTCCGGTCGCGGTGTTAGTGCCGTCGAAGATGCTCATGATGCCCGCCTGTGCGGCGGCATCGGCGGCAGCTTGCGCCATCTGAAATTGCGCGTAAATATGCGCCCCGTCGATCGCCAGCCCAATGGCTCCAAGCATGAAGATGCTCAGCGCCAGCGCCCCTAGTACGACGGTCTGGCCTGACTCTCCTTGGACTTTCCTGACAAAACTTCGGATTTTCACGACGGACCTCCTCAAAATGTGATCACGCCCTCGCTCGTGCTGCTCAACGTTACATTCAAGGCTGAATTGAAGTAGCTAACCAGCGGGTCGTATGTGTAGTTGACCGTGACGCTCACAAGGGACCCAGCAGTGTTTGTGCCATTCGGATAAGTCACGCTGACGTTTAGCTGGCTGCCGTCGATCAGTCCGGCGCTGGCAAAACCCTGGACCACAGTCACCACCTGAGTGGGATTGGCCGCCGGCCCGCTCGCTCCTGTGGTCAGATCTCCGCCATGGACCATGGCATATCTCACCCCGGCCCGCGCCGCGTTGGCCATGGTGGTATATACGAGCACCATGCGGCCCATCTCCACACTGCTCAACAGGACCATCATCAGCAGGAATGCGACCAGAGCGAACTCAATCAGGTTGCTGCCATCGTTCCGTCTCCAACGGCTTGCGACACCCAGTCTCATGACATCGACCTCATATAAGCTACCCGGGTGATGGTGAGGGGTGGAAGAGTTGCGTAGACTCCAAGATTCCCGAATTGAAAAGTCGCAGGGATAAACGGTTGGTAGGTATATGTCACCTGGACTGTGGTGAGCACATAGTCTGGCGCCTCTGGATCGGCGAGAGCTGTGCCACAAGCCCCCGTCAGAATCGTGATCGTTCCATCATTGTTTTCGCAAACGCCCACCGTCAGGCTGGATGCATTAGGCAGGGATGAAGCGTCCTGCGTAATCAGCGCGACGATCTGGGCCCCGGTTGCCGGTACCAGGTCACCAGCGGATGCTCCGCCCATGATCGCATAATCCGCGCCCGCTCTGGCGGCGTTGGCGACTGTAATCCAAGCGTAAAAAAAACCTCCGAAGTTGACCACATTGACGATCAACAGGAACACTAAGGGTAGCATCAGGGCGAATTCAATCAGCGCCTGGCCCTTGGCCGCGCTGGGCCGCCGGAAAAATCGGTCGAATATCTTGCGATTCCATCGCATGGGCAATGTCCAATCTGACTGTGAGAATTGCGCTCGGCAAAAAATCCAGAGGACGCTCCTCATCTCGCGCTTTATCTCGTTAAATTTGGTTTCCCTTGTTCCGTTTCATGAATCTGTCGAAATCTTTCCTGCCCGCCCCGTCGTTATGCGAGTTCGGCCCATCCTGCGAAGGTCGGCTGGGCGCGGGTAAAACGAATCTCATGCCAACGCCGTCTACGCCCGACCGGACGACCTGGCCCAGGACTGTGATGGCCCGCTCGGTGTCGCCATCTATACTGTCTGTCTTTTGCAGCGTCAGTTTGACAAGCGTACCAGGGGACCACTGTTCCTCGGTGTGCA